>JAFNUD010000024.1 GCA_017384225.1 Paludibacteraceae bacterium | reverse complement strand
GTAATAGAAAAGAATGTTGTTAGTAGAAGTAGGAAAGTGCGCATGACCATATATGACAAAGCAGCAGAGATGCAACTCAAAGCCAATCAAGAGTATCTTAACCGATTAAGTAACCAAGACGAAGTAACAGAGTATTTCAAGGATAAAGTTCGGTTTGAACTCAATCTCAATTCGATGGAACAGATACGAAAACACCTCAATATCCATGATACGATGTTATACAATGTATTACATGCTGAAGCCAATCCAATAGTAGAGTTTATAGATAAAGCATTTGTGTTAGAGGAGCCAGCGCCAATAGATATGAAGTTACGAGATATAGAGAGGTTGGCTTTGTTGGAAAGCGTAGATAGAGATATAACCAAACTTGAAATGATAGTGCGCAAGCATAGTTCAGCCAAATCACATATTACCCAACTCATGCAACCATATCGCAATTTACTCAAAGCGATAGAACAAAAAAGCGCAAACTATCTACAATCAATTCGTAATGTATTATTAGTAGAGATATTTTTAGCCTTTATTGTATCAATATAAATATGATACTTTTTAATCTTATAATGACATAGGAATAATGACTAATATTGTGTGATAATAACCTAAAAGATTGTTTTCATACATTATTATTACCAAGGGATATCCAGTAATGTTTTCTTATATTCTTTTTCCAATTCTTCAATTGAATTAAAGCGTATAAGCTCATTCCCTATGTATGCAATGCCATCTACTCTCCTGCTTTCACGAAATAGATTTGCAACAGGGACTTCCAGCGCATCAGCAATTTTAATGATAGTATCAAGTTGGGGGTTACCATGCAGGGCACGAGCCAGACTTGCAGGTTTAATACCAATCTTCTTTGCTAACTCCGCCTTGCTAATGTCTCGTTCTTCACAATAGAATTTGACATTTCGTGCAAAATCATGTATAGTCATAATATCAAAATTTTCGCAAAGGTAATCAAAATAAATCAAACCAACAAGAAAAATTTGATTAAATTCTAATAAAATCATATTTTATTTACTTAAATTCTAATTTTATTGTATAAAAATTTGCATATGTAATTAACTTTTAGTATCTTTGCAACGTTTTTAATTTACATTATACGTTAATTGATGAATCAAAATGAAGAAGGTTTGTATCTATGCAAGGGTTAGCACCCAAGGACAAGACTATCAACGTCAGCTAAGTGAATTACGTGAATATGCAAGTCGCATGAACTACGAGGTTGTAAGAGAGTTTAGTGAGAAGATAAGCGGTGCAAAATCGGTGACAGAACGTCAAGCATTGACCGAATTATTGGACTATGCTGCGGCAAATCGCATTGACAAAGTGCTTGTGTATGAGTGTTCAAGAATTAGTCGTAGAGCGATTGATTTTCTTCAGGTAATAGAACAACTCACGCAAATGAAAGTGAGCGTATATATCCTTCAAAATGGGTTAGAGACGCTTATGGCTGATGGTTCTGTAAACCCCATAGCCCAGTTGGTTCTTGGTATAATTGGTCAATTTAATTCGATGGAACGAAGTCTAATTCGTAGTCGTATGTCCAGTGGTTACCAACATTTCCGCAGCAATGGTGGTAAAGTGGGTAGAAAAGAGGGGTACAAGAAGTCTAATGAGCAAATGAAAGAGCAATATAGCAAAGAATTATCCTTGCTCAAAAAAGGATTGTCGCTGCGGAACATACAAGCCATAACAGGTACCAGTGTCAATACACTTCGAAAACTAAAAGTCATTATATCTTGACATTTTAATAAAAAATTGTATATTTGTTATAAAAGGATGTTTCTATGTAACAGATATACGATTTTGTTTTAAGCATTAGTCTGCTTTGGCGGCAGTAAAAGTCTTTCAAAAGAATACGAAAGAGCCTAAAAGACGAATAAGCGGTATCGAATACCGCACCCGTGAGGGGAAATTTTCCGAAAAGGATGTTAGATGTAAAAAAGTACAAAGAAGATTTTGATAAGTTAGGTATATATGACGAACAAGAACAATTGGAAATATTAAACTCATTATTGCAACTTGCAATTATAACACAAAATAACTACAACAATATATATCAAGATAGTGATGACAAAGCCAATAGTACCATACAACAAGTTAGATAAGAGAGTAGCAGCACTATGGACACGAGTGTCAAGCCAAGACCAATTCAATAAGAACTGCTCATTAGAAACGCAACGAGAAATATGCGAGAGATATGCTCAAGCACATAACATAACCATCAAAAAGCATTTCGGTGCAACCTTTGAGAGTGCCAAAAGTGAGGGCAAACTCTATCAACAAATGATAAGCGAGGTAGCCAAAGATAATGAGATAAACGTAATTCTTGTTTACTCGTTCGATAGATTTAGTCGTGCAGGCGATGAAGCCATTGTTACCAAAGCATTTCTTAAATCGAAAGGGATATACGTAGTATCTGCTACACAAGCCACCGATCCAGACACCGCAGCGGGCGAGTTAATGGAAAATTTGCTATTCCTATTCAATAAGTTTGAAAACCAAATGCGCAGAGATAAAACCTATGGCGGAACGATTGCAAGCCTTCAGCGTGGGGATTATTGTTTGCAATGTCCACTTGGTTATAGCCGCCACAAAGAGGGCAAGAAGTTAATAATGGAAATCAATGATGAGGGGCGTATTTTACGTAATGCTTGGGTATGGAGAGCGCAAGGGATGAGCGAAATAGATATATGTGACAAACTCAATGCTATGGGCTTAAACGTAAAATATAAACGCCTAAACCAAATACTGAAGAATCCTATCTATTGTGGGTATATTGTACACGAGAAGTTAGAGGGTGGTCGGGTTAAAGGTAACTTTGAACCACTGATAGATGAGGAAACTTTCAATATAGCAAATGGATTGGCTAACGTTGGATATGTAAAGCATCAAGTCAATGAGTTATATCCATTATGTGGGCATGTGAGATGCGCTGATTGTGGCACGAAACTAAGTGGCTATGTAGTAAAGAAAAGACATATACACTACTACAAATGCAGTACCAAGCATTGCAAGAATAATAAAAGTCTCAAGATTATGCACATGCTATATGCAGAGTTCCTAAAAGGATTTCAACTTAAACCCGAACTCGTACCATTGTTTCAAAAAGTCATAAAGTTAGAATTAGGACATTTCAATGCAGAACAAGATAAAGAGATAAAAACTATCAAAGCTAATAAGACTGAAGTAGAAAACAAGATAAAAAAAGTGCAAGTTCGATTAGGATTGGGAGAAATCAACAAAGAAATCTACGATACTACCATTGGAGCATTACAAACAGAACTATACAAAATCAATGCTCAACTGAATAGTTATTCTAAAAAGTTGTCGAACATTGATAAAATAGCAAATAGTATCTCTACAACCTCCTGTAAATTAGCAGGTTTGTGGAATGATGGCAATTATCAAGACAAAGTAAAACTGCAAAAATTAGTCTTTCCTGAAGGTGTTTTGTGGGATAAAGTTAATGAGAGTTTTCGAACATTGAAAATAAATAGGGTGTTTGATGTAATCCACTCATTAACTGATAATTACAATGATAAAAAAGAAAGAAGCGATAATGAAATTGCTCCATTATCGCATCTTGTCGAGAAGAGGCGACTCGAACGCCCGACCCCCACGTCCCGAACGTGGTGCGCTACCAACTGCGCTACTTCTCGTTCGCATTCGGCAACAAGATTACAACGAATGATGTACCGCATCATCAGGCGACTTGTGCCTCTGCTCTTCCCACTCGCTCTCGAAGTTCTTATCTCCCTACTGTCGAACGATTATTCCGTGGGAACCCTAAAAAAGAAATCTAAACCAATTACTCCTCGTAATCGACTGCGCTGCGGGCAGACTTACATTTGCCGATATACTGCGCTACCTTAATGTGCTCGGGGTGAGTAGCATAGGTGTCTAGATCCTCCCAAGTGTTGAAGGTACAAGTCAGGCAAATATCGTGGTCGGTGTTCTTGGCGTTAGGGATGTTGATCCCAACTGTCTCGTCCACGAGAATATCAATCTTGTCTTTGAGTGCGAGTAGTCCGTCGCGAATAATGAGGGCATTCTCCATTTTGGTCTTGCCCTCTGCCTCGTCTAAGAGGCGGAAAAATACGATGTGTTTTACCATATTGAAACTCGTTTTTGTGGTTCAAGATACATTGGTGATTCTGGAGTTACATTCCATGCTTCGTACCAAGCGTTGATGTGTGGCAATGCGCCGTTCACACGCCAACGACCGAGTGAGTGAGGGTCGTTCTTGGTGCGTTGTAGGATCTCCTCATCACGGATATTACCTGCCCATACATTAGAATAAGCGAGGAAGAAGCGTTGCTCTGGTGTGAAGCCGTCCTTCTTGCCAATAGCCAATTGCCCATTACCAATAGCCGATTTTTGCGCGTTTTGGAATGCTTGATAAGCTACTTGCAAACCGCCGTGGTCAGCAATGTTCTCGCCCAAGGTGAATGCGCCGTTAGCGAAGGTTCCAGGAGCAACCTCAATGCCGTTGAAGTACTCTTCCATCACTTTGGTGCGCTCCTCAAAGCGTGCACGGTCTTCCTCGGTCCACCAATTGATGAGGTTACCATCTTTGTCGAACTGACTACCTTGATCATCAAAACCGTGGGTCATCTCGTGTCCAATCACCACGCCGATAGCGCCGTAGTTGAAGGCATCGTCAGCATTCATGTCAAAGAATGGATATTGGAGAATACCAGCAGGGAAACAGATCTCGTTGGTAGCAGGGTTGTAATAAGCATTCACGGTTTGTGGAGTCATATACCATTTGTCTTTGTCCACAGGTTTGCCAAGGAAGGAGAGTGAGTGATCTTGCTCAAACTTAGCTGCTCGTTGGATATTCGCGTAGTAGGTGAGAGTAGGGTCAATATCTAGGGCGGTATAGTCACGCCATTTGTCAGGATAACCAATTTTAACGGTGAAGGTATTGAGTTTCTCCATCGCTTTAGCTTTGGTTTCGTCGGACATCCACTCGAGGGCTTGGATACGTTGACCAAGCGCTGTTTGGAGGTTAGCTACAAGTTCAAGCATGCGAGTTTTGTTTTCCTCTGGGAAGTATTTTTCTACATACATTTGACCGACGGCTTCGCCTAAAGTGCCATTGACCATAGCTACGGCACGTTTCCATTGTGGAGTAGGCTCTTGGCGACCGCTGAGGGTGCGACCATAGAACTCGAAGTTTTGCATGAAGATCTCCTCGGTAAGGAAGTCGGCACTACCATCAATGATTTGCCATTGGAAGAGGGTCTTCATGTCCTCAAGTGACTCCTCTGCAAGCATCTTTCCTGCCTCTTGGAGGTGGCGCACTTGACCTACGCTAAGGCTATCCACCTGAACCTCTGAACTTCTGAACATTTCACAGAGATATACTGTCCAATCTACTTGAGGAACAAGTACTTGCAACTCTTCAATAGACATCTTATTGTAGTTGGCTACTGGGTCGCGGAGTTCCACGTTGCTCAACGCTGCACCAGCAAGACGAGTCTCGAGACGGAGTACGGTTTGTGCTTTTTCAGCAGCGTTCTCAATGCCAAAGAGTGTGAACATTTTCTCTACATGTTTGAGGTACTCGGCACGGATATGAGTAGTATGCTCATCTTGGTCGAAGTAGTAACTCTTCTCACTGAGTGCGAAGCCAGCTTGGTACTCGTTGAGGATGTTCATGCTAGAGTTCATAGCATCTGCATCCACGTACATAGCCCAGAGTCCGTAGTCCATGGCTTTACCTAAAACGGCAGACCATTGGCCTTTGGCGGTTACAGCGTCGAGTTCGGCGAGGATAGGAAGCACAGGAGCGATACCTTCGGCATTGCGGCGCTCGATGTCCATACTCAAGTTATATACGTCGCCAATCTTTTGTGGGATAGAACCCATTGGGTGTTGTTTGGCAGCGATGTCGGCAATAAGACCATTGACCTGCTCAAGGTTTTGGAGTCCGAGCTTGTCGAATGAGCCGAAACGGCTGTACTCGTTAGGGAGTGGGTTGTTCTTCATCCATCCGCCGCAGGCGTATTGGTAGAAATCGTTTTGTGCAACTACGGTGGTGTCGAGATTGTCGAGGTGAATACCGGTAGTCTGTTGCTTGGTACATGCTGTTAGTGCCATAAGCGATAATAAAAATACTAATGGTTTGTTCATATGTTTGAATGTTTAAATTTGCTTTGCAAATGTTTAGGAGTTGAGGTGTTCAGGTGTTGAGGAGTTCAGGTGTTGAGGAGTTTAGGAGTTCAGGAGTTACCTCTGAACAAGCGCGAAGCGCTACTGAACCTCTGAACCTTCTGAACCTTCTGAACCCTCTGAACCTCTGAACCTTCTGAACCCTCTGAACCTCTAACCAGCAGCTCTGCTGCATAACTTAATGGATTGTCGGTGGTTGTTATGTTGTATTGTTAGGATATAAATGCCTTGTGGTAAGCTTGGTAATGGGTATGTAGTAGAGGTGATGTGCTCCTGTACCACTACGCTGCCGTCTATATTACATATGGTATACGTGCCCCCTTGTGCGTTTTCAATCGCTTGGATAGCGTGGTTGTAGTAGAACTTGTAGGTAGGAGTGGTATCACTGGTTGTGATATCGTCTTTTCCTAATCGTAGTCCCACGAGGATAGGATCGTGGTCACTACAGCGGAACATTGTTCCGTCGTTCAGCGAGCCATTGTAGGTATAGTCATCTTTCTCTGGCGCGTTGATATGGTAGGGTGTCATACCAGTCACTTGAGGGTACATGGTGCTATTGCATAGCGCATGATCAAGATAACCCAAAGTGCCTTGATATACATAGCTATAGCTACTATCGGCATGGAAAGTGCGGTGGAGGTCAATCATGCCCCCATCGGTGAGTGTGGTGATTGGATCTTCTTTGCCGTAAGCGTTCAGATCACCTACGATGAGAAAATCTTCATCGCCAAAGTATGAGGTGTAGAATGGGTAGTTGGAGAGGATAGACTGGGCCTCTTTCACGCGGGCAGCGTTATAGGAGCCTTGTCCATCACCTTGGTCTTTGTTAGCACCTGATCCACCACCGCTCTTGGCTTTGAAGTGGTTGAGGGATAGGACAAACTTCTCGCCAGTGGCTTTCTCTATGAAAGCCTGTACTTTCTTGCGGTTTTCAAGATAAGTGTCGTTATGTTGTATTGTCTTATGTGGTGTGACTATATCGCTACAATAGACGAATCCTGCCTTTGTGAAGGTCTCATCAATGCTACTACCATCGTTGATATAGGTAAAGTTTCTGCCTGTGTTTTTAGTGAGGTCAGCAGCTAATTCTGCCAATGCTCCTTGTCCAAGTTGTATCTCCACAAAAGCGTAGATGTCAGCATTGATGAGTGCAAGCGCCTTGCTCACTTTGGCACGTTGCGCTTGGTGTTCGGTATTGTTAGCTGGACCATAGGAGTCGAACGCTTCTACAATGTAATATTCTAAGTTCATGCAGCACACCAGCAGTGTGTGTACCCCGCGTGCGTCAATGGCTTTGAGGTCAATGCCTTTCTTCATCTCCGCGCGAGTATTACCTTGCCAGTTGCCAGAGATGAAACTCAGACTATTGTATGAGTTGACTCTTACCCTGAGATTATACACTCTTTCGTCTATGCGGTGATAGTCGCTGATGTTGGTAAGAGTGATTGTGCCTTGCTCGTTGAGTGAGAGGATCGAGTAGTAGTCCGATGATAGCGGAAGTGCTTGATTAGTAGGATTAAATATGCGGCGAGGAGCGATGGTCAATTGCCCCGATTTGGTGTTGTTAGTCACATAGAATGGAGTGGTAAACAGCACCTCTTTACCTACAAACTGGCTCATCTCGTTCGCTGTCCATAGGTCAGGATTGCTGATGGTGATTACACCATTTTCTTCGTCTGTATTATCGCCACTTTGGTTGTCGCTGTTGCTACCACTAATGAGTGGATTAGTTGAGTTCCATATGTATGCCTCGCGGTCTAGCGTTTCGTAGATAGGTGCATAAGACGCGTTCTTTTGATACTTGGTGAGCTCGCCATAGAGCACAACAAAGTCTCCTATGGCAACGGTGCTCGGATTAGTAATCCTCTCGCCATCAATACCATATACGCGATAGGCATAAAAGTCCTCAGTAGAGTTAGCTCCTTTGACTTGCTCTATATAGAACGATGCGTTACCGTATTTAGACACATTGTTTGTGTGGTTTGAGTCAATCTTTTTAATATACCCCATAACGTAGTATTTGGTGCCAGTAGTGGCGCCTACTGCCAGCTTGGAGCATATCTCGCGTGCTTGCAGCACGTCTATGGCTTCAGCTGGAATATTCCAGTCTTTGGCCTCCTCGGGAATGGTGATTGTAGCCGCAAAAGTAGCAGCCGAGAAAAGGAGGGTGAGGAGTATATAAGTGAGTTTTTTCATTTGTCTTGTTTGAATTTGGCTGCAAAGGTACGACAAAAAATGCACATACGCAAGTGAAGCGAGCTATTAATTGCAAAAAGATAGATAATGTCTATCTCATCCGCTATTTGTCACTCATTCAAGCTTGCTTGAGAATGAGATGATGAATATCGGATGATAAGGTGTAAACCGTTTTTGCAAATAATTGCGAGCGGACTGGAGTATGTACCGCATCGTGCGAACGTAGCTACGAGGGAATTGGTGAATCATGCGTAGAAAATATGGGCGGAATGATTCGCCAAGGCAGTGTCCGAAGTACGAAAAATATTTGAAGTATGCAAGAGATAATCCTCCTACTCGCCCGATGAATCTTAAGTAAATAAAGGAAAGATAGATAATAATCTATCGCATGGAAAAATAAAAGCGGTTTTGCTTGTGTATGTCAGAAAAAATCACTACCTTTGCACCCGATTTTAATAAACTGTAAATATTGTAAATATTTCGTTAATGAAAACGCTCAAATTAATACAATCTGACACCTATTTGCGTCCTTATGCGGAAGCTATCGAAGGACGATACAACTATGCACTCAAACGCGAAAAAGAACTCACTGGCGGTAAGACACTCAGCGAGTGGGCGAATGGATATCTCTATTTTGGATTGCACAAAATAGAGGGTTCAGGAGTTCAGGAGTTGAGGTGTTCAGGAGTAACTTCTGAACCTTCTGAACGTCTGAACAGCAGCTTAGCTGCGTCTGAACCTATGAACCTCTCAACCGCGCCAAAGGCGCAATGGGTACTGCGTGAGTGGGCGCCAAACGCTACGGCAATATACATGATTGGCGACTTCAATAACTGGCAGAAAGATGAGGCATATCGCCTGCAGCCTGTTGGCAACGGCGTGTGGGAAGTGGTGTTGGATGAGGATATGATTCGTCATGAGCAGTTGTACAAACTGCTGGTAGAGTGGTATGGCGGCAAAGGTGAGCGTATTCCTAGTTATACCAACCGCGTGGTGCAGGATGAGGTGACAAAGTTGTTTGCGGCGCAAGTGTGGGCTCCTGAAACTCTTAAAACTTCTGAAACTTTGAAACCTGCGTGCAAACGCAAGCGTGTAGCACGCAGAAAGGCGAATGATCCGCTGTTTATCTACGAGTGCCATATCGGTATGTCGAGTGAGGAGGAGAAAGTAAACTCCTACGAGGAGTTCCGCACAGATGTGTTGCCTCGTATTGCGAAACTCGGCTATAACTGCTTGCAGATTATGGCTATCCAAGAGCACCCATATTACGGCAGTTTTGGTTATCACGTGTCTAACTTCTTTGCTGTGTCATCGCGTTGCGGTACCCCAGAAGAACTCAAACGTTTGATTGACGATGCGCACGCCTACGGCATGGATGTGATCATGGATATCGTGCACTCGCATGCGGTGAAGAATGAGTTGGAGGGCTTGGGTAACTTTGACGGAACGCCTTATCAATATTTCCACGCAGGTGGTCGCAGAGAGCATCCCGCATGGGATAGCTTGTGCTTTGACTACGGCAAGACCGAGGTTTTGCACTTCCTGCTCTCGAACTGCAAGTATTGGATGGACGTGTATGGCTTTGATGGATTCCGCTTCGACGGCGTGACCTCGATGATGTACAAGAGTCACGGTTTGGGCGAGGATTTTGTGGATTACTCTTGTTACTACAACGGCAACGAGGATGGCGATGCGATTTGCTACTTGACCTTGGCGAATAAGCTGATTCACGAAGTGAAGAAAGGTGCGATCACGATTGCAGAGGATATGTCGGGTATGCCTGGTTTGGCTTGCCCTATCAAAGATGGCGGTATGGGTTTTGACTATCGTTTGGCGATGGGTATTCCAGATTTCTGGATCAAGTATATCAAGGAAGTGCGTGATGAGGATTGGAAAGCGGGACATATCTTCTACGAGATGACCAACCGCCGTCAGGACGAGAAGACGATCTCCTACGCAGAGAGCCACGACCAGGCCCTTGTAGGCGACAAGACCATCATCTTCCGTCTATGCGACGCAGATATGTATTGGCACTTTGAGAAAGGGCATGCGACTTATATGGTGGACCGCGGTTTGGCATTGCACAAGATGATTCGTTTGATCACTGCTTCAACGATCAATGGCGGTTATTTGAACTTTATGGGTAATGAGTTTGGTCATCCGGAGTGGATTGATTTCCCTCGTCAGGGTAATGGTTGGAGTCATAAGTATGCGCGTCGTCAATGGAGCTTGGTGGACAATGAGCGTTATTTCTTCAGCAATCTGAATAAGTTTGACGAGGCGATGGTGCATCTGTTGAAGGATAATCTGGCGCCAGTGAAAGATAAATGCGGTGTGCATTTGCCATGGGTAGAAAAACTCTGCGACAACGAGGGCGACCAAGTGGTGGCATACCAACGCGGTAAATTGGTGTTTGTCTTCAACTGGAACGGAGTGAAGTCCTTCAACGGCTATGGTATTCCTGTGAAGGCAGGTAAATACAAAGTCGTGCTGAATACAGATGCAAAGGAGTTTGCAGGCTTTGGCTTGTCAGACGACACAGTAGAGCACTTCACTATGCCAGATGATGGCTATTTGAAGGAAGGCAAAGGCTGGTTGCAGTTGTACTTGCCCGCAAGAAGCGCGGTGGTGTTAGTCCAAGAGGACTAAGGTTTAGGTGTTCAGGAGTTTAGAAGTATGGCTGGGAAAATATCTAGGATAGAGGATTTGATGGTATGGCAGAATGCTAGAGCTATATCTAAAAGTATCTATACGATTACTCGTAAACCTGACTTTGAACGAGATTATCGATTTGTGCAACAAATAAGAGCAGCTGCAGGTTCTGTGATGGATAATATAGCAGAAGGTTTTGGAAGAGGGGGAAATAAGGAATTTTTGCAGTTCTTGTCAATCGCAAGAGGCTCGTGCCAAGAATTATTAAGTCAGTTATATCGTGCGTACGATGTACAATATATTTCAGAAGAAGAGTTTAATAAACTGAAGGGAGATGTAAATGCAATCTCAGCAATGATTTATCATCTTGTTGAGAAAATCAGGCAATCAGAATTAAAAGGAGCAAAATACTCCTGAACTTCTGAACTTCTGAACCTCTGAACCTCTGAACCAGCGCGAAGCGCAACAGACCTTCTGAACAAGCGCGAAGCGCAACAGAACTCCTGAACTTCTGAACAAGCGCAAAGCGCAACAGAACTCCTGAACTTCTGAACCAGCGCGAAGCGCAACAGAACTCCTGAACTTCTGAACCAGCGCGAAGCGCAACAGAACTCCTGAACTTCTGAACCAGCGCGAAGCGCAACAGAACTTCTGAACCCCAAAATAAGAATTATTTTTAACACATTTAAATAAACAGTATCATGAGATTAGTTATTCAACCAAACTATGATTTGCTTTCAGAGTGGGCAGCCAATTATGTAGCAAAACGTATCAATGAGTTCGCTCCAAAAGAGGGCACTCCTTTCGTGTTGGGTCTTCCTACAGGTTCTTCACCATTAGGCATGTACCGTAACTTGATAAAACTGTATCAAGCAGGCAAAGTAAGTTTCCGTAACGTCGTTACTTTCAATATGGATGAATATGTGGGCATTCCAGAAAGTCATCCTGAGAGCTATCATACTTTCATGTGGACCAATTTCTTTTCCCACATTGATATCCGTCCTGAGAACGTGAATATCCTCAACGGTAATGCAGAGGATCTCGCAGCCGAATGTGCGCGCTATGAGGAGAAGATCAAGCAATACGGCGGTATCAAACTCTTCCTTGGAGGTATCGGTCCTGATGGTCACATCGCTTTCAACGAGCCTGGTAGCTCACTCTCTTCACGCACTCGTATGAAAGAGCTCACCACTGACACTATCATCGCTAACTCTCGTTTCTTTGACAACGATGTGAACCAAGTGCCTAAGACTGCTCTCACTGTAGGTGTAGGTACTATCATGGATGCTCAAGAGGTGCTTATTATGGTGAATGGTCACAACAAAGCACGTGCATTGCAACATGCTGTAGAGGAACCAATCTCTCATATGTGGACTATCTCTGCACTCCAAATGCACCAACATGGTATCATCGTAGCAGATGAGGCTGCTTGCGACGAACTCAAAGTGGGTACATACAACTATTTCAAAGACATTGAGAAAAATAACCTCGATCCAAAAAGCTTGCTCTAAGCAAAGCTTTGAAGTTTAGATGTTCAGAAGTTCAGACGCAGCAGAGCTGCTGTTCAGAAGTTCAGAAGTTCAGAAGTTCAGTAGCGCTTCGCGCTTGTTCATTCAGAAGTACTCCTGAACCCCTGAACTCCTGACCCCCTGAACCCCTGAACTCCTCAACCCCTGAACTCCTGAACATTTGCAAAGCAAATAAACTATGTTACAGATTTATAATACATTAAGCAGACAAAAAGAGATATTTCGACCTTTGCACGAAGGACACGTAGGCATGTATGTCTGCGGTCCTACCGTGTACGGCGATGCACATTTGGGACACGCTCGTCCTGCTATCACATTTGACCTTCTCTATCGTTATCTCCTCCACTTGGGTTACAAGGTGCGCTATGTGCGCAACATTACCGATGTAGGGCACTTGGAGCACGATGCCGACGAGGGTGAGGATAAGATAGCTAAGAAGGCACGCCTCGAACAACTCGAACCAATGGAAGTGGTGCAATATTTCACCAACCGTTATCACCGCGATATGGAGTTACTGAATGTACTTCCACCTTCTATTGAGCCACACGCCAGCGGTCATATTATTGAGCAGATTGCTTTTGTGCAAAAGATTATGGACAAGGGCTATGCTTATATTAGCAACGGCAGCGTCTATATGGATGTGGAGAAGTATGCCAAGGATTATCCTTACGGTAAGCTCTCTGGTCGCAATCTTGAGGATATCGTTACCGAGACACGCGAACTTGATGGACAACAAGAGAAGAAGCATAGCTTCGACTTTGCCCTTTGGAAGAAAGCTGCGCCAGAGCATATCATGCACTGGCCAAGTCCATGGAGCGAAGGTTTCCCTGGTTGGCATATGGAGTGCTCTGCAATGGGTACAAAGTACTTGGGCGAAGAGTTTGATATCCACGGCGGTGGTATGGATCTTATGTTCCCTCACCATGAGGCAGAGATCGCACAAAGCTGCGCGGCACTTGGCAAGGAGAGCGTGCGCTATTGGATGCACAATAATATGATCACCATTGCGGGTAAGAAGATGGGTAAGAGCTACAACAACTTTATCACTCTCGAGCAGTTCTTTGCGGGTAAACACGAGTTGTTGGCACAACCATTCACGCCAATGACTATCCGCTTCTTTATCCTCATGGCGCACTATCGTTCTACTGTGGACTTCTCTAACGATGCCCTCGTGGCTGCGGAGAAAGGTCTAGCGCGTTTGACCGAGGCATACCAACGATTGATGAAGATCAAGGCTTCTGCCACCACTTCTGAACATCTGAACCCTGAACTCCTCCACTCGCTTCGCACGCGTTGCCAAGAGGCTATGGACGACGATCTCAACTCACCTATTGTCATCTCTCACCTCTTTGATTCAGCTCGCGCTATCAACACCGTCTTCGACGGCAAGGGTACAATCTCCGAGGCAGACCTTGAGGAGTTGCGTGCCGTATGGAAGACCTATGCGATGGATATCCTTGGCTTGCAGTTGAGAGGAGCAGAGGGACTTCTCAACTCTTCAACTCCTGAACTTCTCAACTCCTATAAAGGTGCCGTGGACATGCTGCTCAATATGCGTCTTGAAGCGAAACGCAATAAGGATTGGGGCACAAGCGACAAGATTCGCAACGAACTGACCGCTCTTGGCTTCACTATCAAAGATACTAAAGATGGCTTTGAATGGAGTCTTTGATTAGGCAACAAAGCAATAAGGTTAAAGCGGTGATAAGAGAATACACTCGAAATACAACGCGATTAGTCCTGCTTCTTGCGGGACTAATCTTTGCTTTCTCCGCTTGCGGAACGAAAACTTCTGAACAACTCAACTCCTCAACTCCTGAACTTATAGAAGATATCTTGGTCTTCTACCCTGGTCGCACATTCAGCTATAAGGATAAGTTCCGTGACCTGCAATCCAAACAGGAACAAGCCGCGCGTGCCATTGGACTTTCCACTCCACCGCAAAACCGCCAACAGGCGGCTAAGATGCGCAGTCAGCTCACGCAAATCAAGACCAATGATTACTATATCGTGGACTCGCTGACACACTCTATTCCTTATCTTGTACCCGCAGCTGCAAAAGAATTGGAAAGTATTGGTGCTGAGTTTGCCGACATATTACAACGCAACAACTTGCCACATTATCGCTTTTATGTCACAAGTGTATTGCGTACCAAAGAAGATATAAAGCAATTACAAAAGAGTGGTAACATCAACGCTACCACCAATTCTTGCCATTGCTATGGCACTACTTTCGATCTGGCATATTATCGCTATGACAAAGTAACGCGCACGCGCAAGTATATGCACCAAGACAATCTCAAACTCGTCTTAGGACAAGTGCTGCTTAACCACCAACGTGCAGGCAAAATCTACGTCAAATACGAACATAAGCAAGCCTGCTTCCATATCACCGTTCGTCCGTAAAGGTGCAACGGGAGATATTATAAAAATTTTCGTATTTCAATGAGTTCACTACGTACCCGCCGAAGGATATCTGCGGTACGTTGGCGGAAATCAGATTCACGTTTTCCACTCTTAAGTTCTTGTCGGATCGCTTCAATGCGCGTGATATGCATCTCATCGCGCAAGTATTTGATTTGCTTGATAAGATTAATATCCGTTATTGTATAATAGCGGTTACCATGACCATCTTTGCGTGGATTGAGTTGACAGAAGTGTCTCTCCCAATAGCGCAAGGTACTGGCAGGAAGCCCAGTCATTTCCTGCGCTTCTGTCATGGAATAATATATCTTTCCTTCCTCTGTCATTTCCTCTAAACACTATACATTAGGTATCTTGAGCGTTTTACCTGCGCGGATAAGGTCGGAGGTTAGCCCATTGAAGGCTTTGAGTTGTTTGACACTCACGCGGAATTTAGCAGCTATACCACCCAATGTGTCTCCTTCCTGGATTTTATAATAAGTAACACCATTTACCGAATATCCGCCATTAAGTCCTGTGCGTTGCATCAGATCAATCTCTGCACGGCGATTATGGATAAGCTCATTAGCTTGGTACGCTAAGATGGTGTCTTGTTCATCAATATATGCACCTGAAATGTGGATAGGCAAGCAGAGCGCATATGCTTTTCCTCCAGGGATGATATCGCGTGCATACTGTGGATTTAGACGACGTAGTTCTTCAATAGTGATATCCAATTTTGCGGCAATCTGCTTGAGGTGTTGGCGCTCAGTTGTTACAATCGTATCGGTGATGGGATATTGAATATCAATGGCTGGGCATATACCATGCACGTCGGCATAGTTCATTGCGTAGGAAGCAGCAATGAAGATAGGAAGGTAGCCGCGTGTCTCCTTTGGCAAGAAAGGATAGATACTCCAGAAATCGCGTTTGCCTCCTGCACGATGGATGGCTTTGTTTACATTGCCAGGACCGCAGTTGTAGGCAGCAATGACCAAATTCCAATCGCCAAAAATATTATATAGCGCTTTTAAGAATCGGCAAGCAGCTTCAGTGGATCGGATAGGATCCATACGCTCATCAATGAGTGAATTGATCTCTAATCCATATTTCTTACCCGTAGCTGGCATGAATTGCCATAGACCCACCGCTCCCATATGCGAACGTGCTTGTGGGTTGAGTGCCGACTCTATGACTGGCAGGTAACATAGTTCGAATGGCAGCTCGTGCTTGCCCAAAATATCCTCAAAAATAGGGAAATAGTATTCCGCTTTGCGCTGCAAACTTGCCAGTTGACGTGGACTGTGCTTCACATAGCGCAGTATATAACGGCGTACCACCTCATTGTATGGTACCTCTATCACAAAAGGCAATGCTTGTAAGCGTGCTTTATAGACCGAGTCTGGCAATTCCGTGATTAGCGTATCGGATGTACACTCTGTCGTATCCAACCATGCTAATGCTTCGTCAAAGAATACCGGTAGCTCGAGGCTATCAGGTAAGGCTTCGGGTAGGCTATCAGGCGTTGTGGTGATGAGGCTATCAGTCATCGATGCCACCATGTGTTGAGGCATGATAGCCAATATGCTAAGGAGAAATATAGTGAGTAGCTGTCTCATTCTTAATTCATAATTCTTAATTCATAATTCAAAATTGTATCGCTAGTTTTACTTCGGCATTACGTTGATTCTGTAAGTCATAATAGAGTTGTGGCGTCACATTCAGTGTAAGGTCGTTGGAAATGTCAAAGTCAAATAGTTGTGCATCTACATATGCATCAACAAGCGAAAGAGCATATACGACAACTGCCACTAAAATGGATAAATCTCGGTTGCGAAGTGACGAATTTTGCCATTCTTTGAGCCTATTTCTGTAGGCTTCAGCTCCTCCCATTGTTTGTATGGTATATCCTTCAGGTAAGATTGCATTATAAGATTTGTCTGGACTATTACTGACGGTTCCGTTTTGTATGTCATAGTAGATGTCTCGATATGCTTCTTTATAGCCAACATACTGATTATTAGTCCATGTAATACCATAGATACACCCCATAAAACCTCCATAGACAATTGGCAGTTTCCAATAACTACGGTTGTATATTTGTCCTGCACCTGGCAGTATAGCACCCAGCCATACGGCTCGCATAGGGTCGGGCTTCCAAAATAGTCGATCATACTCCTTTTGCGTGAGTGAAAGGGAGTCTGTTGTATGAATGGATGCTTGCGATACTTCTGCAGATATAGGCAGGGCAAGTACAATAAGTAATATGTAAATGATTATTCGTTTCAAAGGATATGATTGAGTATGTTGTTCAATTCTTCTTCGTCGCGAAAGGAAATAGTGATTTTTTGCCCTATGATTTTTGCTTTTGCTCCGAGTTTTTGTTGGAGAACCTTTTGTTGCTCGGTATAAGAGGGTGATATTTTCGTTTCTTTTTTATTAGTTTTGCTATCACTAACTAATTCTTCTACTTTGCGTACAGACAATCCATTTTGTAGGATACGTTTGTATATACTCAATTGTTGCTCTGGAGATGGTGAACCGAGAATAGCACGTGCGTGTCCCATGTCTATTTTCTTCTCTTTAATACCAAGCTGGATCTCTGCTGGTAATTTTAGCAGACGCAGGTAGTTCGCTACGGTAGTGCGTTTTTTTCCTACGCGTTCAGACATACGCTCTTGGGTGAGATTATACTCGTCCATAAGTCGTTGGTATGCCAGTGCAATTTCAATGGCATCGAGATCTTCGCGTTGGATATTCTCTATGAGAGCCCATTCCATCACCTGCTCATCTTTAGCAGTGCGGATGTAGGCTGGTATTGATGGTAATCCTGCTATTTTAGCAGCACGAAATCGACGCTCTCCAGCGATGATCATATAGCGTTTGTCGGCATCCTTACGCAAGGTAATAGGTGAAATTACACCATGCTCTGCGATGGATTGTGCCAGTTCATTGAGAGCTTCTTCATCAAAAGTGCGACGTGGTTGGTCGGGATTAGGATAAATCTTTTCCAACGGAATTTCGCTGATGGAGGAAGAACCTGCTGTAGAAATATGTGTGGTATCAATGAGCGCGTCTAAGCCGCGACCGAGTCCTAATGATTTTTTCATACGTTACTTCTTCTTATAAGTTCTTTAGCAAGGTTGATATAGTTTTTGGCTCCTCTACTGCTTCTGTCATATTCCAATACAGACATACCATGACTTGGAGCTTCACTGAGGCGTACATTGCGTGCAATG
The DNA here is from genome assembly GCA_017384225.1 of Paludibacteraceae bacterium. Lineage (GTDB taxonomy): Bacteria > Bacteroidota > Bacteroidia > Bacteroidales > Paludibacteraceae > Colicola. Next base: position 35,506 of record JAFNUD010000024.1, on the reverse strand, counting down.
ACGGTATCAAATACCAAATCGCCAAAGTGGCGGCGCACCTCGTCGTGTACTTGCATAGATAGACGCAAACGTCCATCGTACATAGTAAGTAAAAATCCTTCAATGCGCAAAGTGGGATTGAGGTTGGATTTGATAATTTTAATGGTATTCAATAGTTTGGCAATACCCTCCAATGCAAAGAACTCGCATTGTACTGGGATGATCACGCTATCACTGGCTGTGAGCGCATTGATGGTAATTAGCCCTAACGATGGTGAACAGTCAATGAGAATATAGTCGTAGAGCGGACGCAGTGGTGTTAGCACTCGCTTGAGTAGGTTTTCTCTATCGTCTATGTTGAGCATCTCAATTTCTGCGCCAACGAGATCAATGTGTGATGGAATAATGTCAAGGTTAGGTAGTGATGTTTGCGCGATAGCGGCTTTAGGATCAATTCCTACTACCAAACACTCATAAATAGTATTCTCCAATTCTTGAATGTCTATGCCTAATCCAGATGAGGTGTTGGCTTGTGGATCAGCATCAATCAGTAGCACTTTTTTTCCTTCTGCTGCCAATGCAGCTGCTAAATTGATAGAGGTGGTGGTTTTTCCTACACCTCCTTTTTGATTGGCTAATGAAATAATTTTTCCCATATATTATTTGTCTTTAATCTCTTATTGTTAAACATTAATCTTTCAGCTTAATCTCCCACATATATGCGAGATTCAGACTGAGATTCATCATGTTGGATTGGTTGAAATAATCTGTCTTGCGATTTCCATACAGTGTTCCCATGCTGAAGTTGAATCGAGCTTCCAATTGGAATAGTCCAATCCTCTTGGTGCGATAATAGCATCCCAATCCTCCTGCCAATCCCCAATCAAAGGGTTTTTCAATAGGTAGATATTGAGGAGCAGTGATATCCGCTGGTAAATCAGTACCTACATCACGGATGCAATATCCGATTTGTGGACCAAGATTCAGGAAACCTCGAAAACGCTCCTTACCAAAATAGAGGTGCATCAGTAGGGGAATCTCTATATAGTCAAGGCTTCGATTGTATGCGATAGTTTGTGTAGTTGTGGTGATAGTCTCGTGCCATCCGCGTTGCATATAATTTGCTTCGACTTGTATGGCGCACACTTTATGTGTAGCATAGCGAAATACCAAACCACCATTCATGGTGATAGGCGATGTCATTAAGTCTATATGTGATACCGTAGGGTTAAACAATACCGATGAGACCATTGCGCCCGCATGCGCTCCTATGTATATCTCAGGACAACGCAAACGAGGCTGTGCAATACCCAAGCTACTGGCAAGTAGCAATAGCAGTAGTATGAAATGTCGCAGACGAATGATCATTGGTGAATGATGTGTATAGTTTGATTTTCGTATCCGCTTTGCGGGGTGGCTTGAACATAGTGGATATTGGCTTGTGTACCAATCCAAGGCGTATGCCACAGACCTGTCGTATCATTGACATGAGTGAGCATGTGTATGAGCTGATTAGTGAGATCGTATCCTAAAAGGTCATAGCGTGGTTGCAGTGAACAGAGTTCGTGGTTGAAGTACGCTTCAAACAATTGCTGATAGGTATCTGGAATGGTTGGTGTCGGTGTAAAAACAGACGTGAAAAGTTGCGGTAGAACAATCTTTTCATTCTGCCATGAATAGTGTGAAAATAGCGTAGTACGATAACTTGTAGAGGCGGTTATTAGGTGTGGCATCACAGCTTGCAGATTTGCATATCGTTCGGTGTTAAAAATGATGATATTCTCTTTATCTGCATAGAATGCATGCGCGATTGAGTCGGTTAGCAATGCTTTGAGTGAGATAGAACTTGTTGGCACTTCGTATTGCTGGAGTGCTTTATGTATAGCGGTGATTCCTGTAGGTATAATTTCGCCTTCTTTTGCTTCTATGAGTACACAATGCACACTATCTTTGCGTTGTGCTAAATAACGTGCCAAGGTGTCTGCCTCTACTTGTTCAGAAGGATTAAATTTGATCAGGCATTTGTTAGTGTCAAATCCACTGACTCGTGAGAGAAAAGGAATCAGGCACCAAATGCTATCTTGGCGAAGTGAATCAAGAACAACGCTTACTTGTTGTGAGTATGCAGGACCGATGATAGCGTCCGCTTGTCGTATCTCAGGATGATTAGTTATCACTTCTTTGGTGCGTTGTGCGTTTTTTCCAATATCGTAAGTATAGATATCCAGATGCAATCCTCGTGCTTGAGCTTCGTAGATGGCTATCAATGAACCAGCATAGAAGTCGTAGAAACGTTCCATGTTTTTATCTCGCTTGATGACATCTGTATGCAGGGGAAGTAGGTATGCCAAACGGATGGTAGTACTATCCATATTAGTCAGCGAATCTTGATGAATAGTATCGGTCAAGACCAATGTGTCAACGTGCGTGTTATTACTATCATTGTCAAACCGCACTAATCGATTGCGTTTTTCTTGACGAGTCTGTTTCTTATTGGCAATGGGTGTGCTTTTTTGAGGTGTTACCGTCTGTTTAGATGGAATACGAATCACTTCTTCAAATCGTAGTCCTTGATGTTGTAGATGTGGATTCGCTTGTAAAATATCCTCTTGTGTCACACCAAAGTTCAAACTGATGCGATATAGACCAATACTACGCTCAACGGTGTAGAGGTAGTAAATCTTGCCATCCACAGTGTCTGTAGGATATGGAAGTCGCTTCTCTTGTGCATGCGCAGGGAATATGCATCCCATGAAAAGCCCTATCAGTAAGCAATATATATGGGTATTTCTCATTGCTGGTTCGTATATTGTTTTTTACGTATAAATACCATTGTGATTCCCACGAAAAGCAGTAATAGCAGTGGAATGATTATACTAATTGTTTGCGCAGCGATACGTCCTTCACGAGCACGTTGGTCATTGATCAGACATAGTGTAAATTGCTTTTGTCTTAAGGACATCCATCCTGTATCGTCTGTGAGGTATAATACGGCGTTTACCATGAAGTCTCGATTACCAAATTGTGTTTGTGTATATCTGTCATAACCCAGTGGCAATACTTCTCCTTTTTGCCATTCGTTGCGAATGGTACTACCTGCTGCTACGATAATTTGTTTTGTAGGTTCACTATGTTTGCGCAAGGGGGCATGTGACTCTATCCCTTCAGGCGGGAGCAAATGGGCAAATAGCGAGGGAAATACACCTTCTATGCTTGCTGCCACAGGAATAAAGGCATACTTAAATTCATTTTCACTTCCATTAAAAAGACTCAGATCGACTTCTGCTGGTGTACTTGTAATTTTACTATTGGAGGAGGTGGCGAGTAATGTGGTCTTATGTAATCCATCTTCGCCTCCCACAAACTCTATGCATGAAGCCATTGTTGCACTCACTTGCATCACGTTGCGTGTAATGGGCGACGCTTGTGAAGTAAGGAGGAGCGGAGCATATGTCCACGGCATAGGTTGCCAATTAGGCTGCTTAGGGTCGGCAGATACATCTATTGGCATGGGCAAACATTGTAAATCTTGCACCAAGGCAGGATTCACTCGCACACCATAACGGAATAGCATGTCGGATATATTCAAATCCAATGGAATAACAGGTGTCATGCCACTCTGCGACAGAATTTCATTGGAGAATCGTACACCATTTACTACCCATAATATACGGCCGCCTTGCATTAGATATTGATCCAAAATATATTTGTCTTCTTCTGAAAACGGTAGCTGTGGATCGGCAATGATCACGGCTCGATACGCATCTAATACACCAGCTTCCGTACCCAATCTACCACGATCAATTTGATAGTAGTATGATAGCGCTTGACTCAAGTCATAGACTTCAGATTCGTCCAACTCACCATGCCCTTCTAAAAAAGCAATCTTTTCTACTTTTTCTCGTGTCAGCGCATGCAGTGCTTCTACAAAAGCAAATTCCAAGTGCTCAATGCTGTGATTAAGATTTTGCTCGCCACTCAATCCGCGATTATTGCGCAGCAATTCTACAATGGCGGTTTTACCCTTATAGGTCATAAGAGCATAAGGATAGATAGTTGTCTGTGCAGTCTGTCCTTTGTGAGTGCGCTCGTGTATAACGGTGGGTTGCATGCCTTGCGGAATATCCTCAGCAGATACCCGGTACCCAATCTCCGATCTCCGATTACCGATTACCGCCCCAAACTCTTCTACCATCTCAATAGTAGCGCGTTGTAGGCGTTGGAATCCCGCATTGAGTTCACCATCGAGTAGAATGGATATGTGTACAGGTGCATCCAATTCTTGTAGCAAGGCTTTGGTGGTAGGGGCAAGGCTATAGCGATGGTCGTTGGTCATATCCCAACGTACCACAAAGTGGTGCACCAGTATATTGGTTAATACTAGTGCTACCACGATCGCTATGCTTTTCCAAATTTTCATCGCCTTTAACCTCTCGCCTTTAACCTCTCGCCTTTAACCTCTCGCCTTTCGCCTTATAGCCAATAGCCTATGGCCTCCCTCTTATAGTCCTTTTAATACTTCGTAGAATATTTCTACAGGATATTTTTCACGCAGTGTAGCCACCCATTGTTTTTCAAGATAATCTTGATAGTCTGTAGTCACTTGTCCTCGCACGTCGGTATATTCTTGTGGTGCTTTGATGATTTTACCCACGCTTATCACTATCGGATATTCTTCAGATGGGGTGTACTCGGCATTTTTATTCTTGAATGCATATTTGTCCACAGCTGCATTTTTACCAGCTGTCCAAAGACCACGCTCTACGCGTACATACGCTACGCTATCAAGATTTACACGTTGGTTGATGTAGCTTATTACGGAGTCTGGGGCTGCACTTTTTGCAATTTGCTTTGCTGCTTTGGCAGAAACTTCGTCTTTAGCATAAATCACGTATCCCTTGAAGTGTGGTTGATCCCAAGTGTAGTTCTTCTTGTTTGCTTTGAAGTATGCGGCCAATCCTTCGGTGTCTTTGTTTGCTTTGTCCCATACTTCGCGCAATGATACATCAAAGAGCAATATACCATCGTGGTACTCGCGCACCAAGTTGCGCAAGTCAGCATATTTCTCCTCCAGATGTGCATCTGCGTGTGCCTTCACTTCCTCGTCGGTCATTTCGGCTGGTAGATTATATTCTGCGCGAGTTTTTTGGATAAAACTCTTTTCGGCTTCTGCAAAACGTGCATCACGTTTTACTTGAGTTTGCAACTGTTGATAGATGCTATCTATAGGTTGGATGTTGCGTTTCTCATACAGCTTTACAAAGTGCCAGCCAAAGCGGGTTAAGAATGGAGCACTGATTTCGCCAGGCTGCAGGGCAAAGGTGATGTCTTCAAATGGTTGTACCATCATTCCTCTACCAAACCATCCTAAATCACCGCCTTTGATAGCAGAACCTTTGTCGTCAGAGTGGTTCATAGCTGTTGTTGCAAAATCTGCACCAGCCAATACTGCAGCATACAAGCTATCAATATTTTGCTTTGCACTCAATGCCATTTCCTCGTTGCCGCGTGGAGTCATCTTCATGATGTGTGCGGCATGTACTTCTTCAAAGGCACGCTCTTCTTCTACCAACGCAATATGCAGACCATATGGGCTGCGGAATACATTGGTTACTGCGCCGACAGGGGTGTTATATACGGCATCTTCGAAGGCATATACATAGCGAAAAACTTCTATCCAACCAAGTTCTCCGCCGTTTTCTCTGCCTGCAGGGTCATCGGTCATCTCTTTTGCTACGTCTGCAAAGGCTTCTGCCTCGCGCACGGTAATCCATTTTCTACCTTGTTTAACTTTTTTCTCCACACCCGTGGTCACTCGTTCGCGAGCGAGCTCTATTTTAGCAGTAGCTGCGGCTAATGTCGCTGAATCTGCATTCATAGGACATTGCACGGCTATATGTGCAGCACGACGTACATTAGCTTTGCGATTGTAGCTAAGGCGAATCAAACTATCAAGAGCCTCTTGGTCTTGCATGTATTTAGGGGTGGCTTGGGCACGATAGCCTGCCAACTCTTTCTTGAATGCTTCGGTGGTATCCACACCTTGTGCAATGGCTTCTGTTACTTTGAGCTTAAAATTAATAAAGAGTTCTAAATACTCCTCCATTGATTTCTTTTCAAGACTAGTCTCTTGATTGTTTTTCTCATAGATGTACAAGAACTCAGACAACATTACGGGCTCACCGTTGATGGTAAGCAGCACTTTGTCCTCTTCAGCGTAGCCAAACATGGCACTCGCTAATAAAACGATTGATAATAATACTTTTTTCATTGTTATATTTTGTTTTTATTGTGATTTTACATTATTATTTAGGTTTATCGCTTATTTATACAAAATAGCGCGCAAAAGTACAAAAAAAATTTGATATATGCAAAAAAAGTAGTACTTTTGCAGCGATTTTATCCAAAAGAATTATGACAATGCTTACGTCCTTTTTTTCTGACTTAGAGATTCGTACCGTACAAGAGTTTATCAATCAGGCGAATAATGTGGTTATTCTTACCCATATGTCTCCCGATGGTGATGCGATGGGTTCTTCTTTGGCGATGCGCCATTTTTTGGAGGCTCAAGGTAAACGAGTTGATGTGATAGTGCCCAATGCTTTTCCTGATTTTTTGGCATGGTTACCAAAAGCCAATGAAGATGTAATTTACGAGAAACAACGTGAGCTGGCAGATGGCTTATTAGAAAGTGCTGATTTGGTGATTTGTACCGATTTCAACGATCCAAAACGCATAGGTTCGTTGGGAGATAAGCTGCTAACACTCACGTGTAAAAAAATGATGATTGACCATCATCTCCACCCCTCCAATTTCCCTGATTTGACATTGTCATATCCTGCTTCTCCATCCACCTGCGAACTCGTCTATCGCCTCATCTGTGATCTACAGCGCAGCGATCTTCCATCTACAGGCGTAGCCGATCTTCAGCGCAGCGATCTTCAGCGCAGCGACCTTCAGCGCACCGATCTTCAGCGTAGCGATCTTCCATCTACAGGCGTAGCCGATCTTCAGCGTAGCGATCTTCAGCATAGCGATCTTCAGCGCAGCGAACTTCAGCGCAGCGATCTTCCATCTACAGGCGTAGCCGATCTTCAGCATAGCGATCTTCAGCGCACCGATCTTCAGCGCAGCGATCTACAGCATAGCGATCTTCCATCTACAGGCGTAGCCGATCTACAGCGCAGCGATCTACATCATAGCGATCTTCAGCGCAGCGAACTTCAGCGCAGCGATCTAAATATTGCCACCTGCATTTATACGGGTATGATGACAGATACGGGGAATTTTTCGTTCAACTCGAATTATCCTGAGATGTATCAAATTGTGGGTGAATTAGTGGCTACTGGTATAGATAAAGATGCGATTTATAATAGGGTATTCAATGCATACTCTGCTGACCGTATGCGCCTCATGGGCTATTGTTTATACCAAAAGATGAAGATTTTTCCAGAGCATCATACAGCCCTAATCTATTTGAGTAGAAAAGATTTATATCGGTTTAATTTTCAATCGGGTGATGCTGAAGGTATCGTAAATTTGCCATTGCAAATCAAAGATGTTTATTATTCTTGTTTTATGCGTGAGGACAAGGTTAATCCTACTGAAAAGGCGTTAGCGGGTGGTAGTAAAACTAAAATCAAAATCTCTCTCCGTAGCCAGGGTGATCGTCCTGTGAATGTGTTTGCTAAGGATATTTTCAATGGCGGCGGTCATGCCAACGCCTCGGGTGGCGAGTACTATGGTCCCCTCCCAGAAGCGGTGCAACGTTTTTTGGATAACTATCAAGACTATTTTGTCCTGTAGAGTGTAAGATGTAAAGGCGAGGATTATTGGCTATTGGATTAAGTTTTTGTTTTGCTCCCCAAAATGCGACATGGTTGCATTTCATTGGAGCAAAAACAAAACATAACCACTTGATTTTTATATATTTTTGAGCCTTCAAAGAAGGCGTATTTTTGTTAAAGAAATTGACAACAATTGACAATATAATTGACAAAAATTGTCTTTACGCCCTTAAGCGGTACGCTGTCCTATTTTCGTCCACCACACCCACATGCCGAAGAGCATCAAGTAGAAGAGGTACTTGAATACATAACTGTGCATCAGTTCGAAGAGTGCGGGATGATGTTCTATAATCAATGTGATTAGCGCGATGCGCAGTATATTAAATAGGTATATGGCTACGAAGCCCAATGGGATAAACCACAGTTTGCGCAGCCATTTTCCGCGTGCTACGAGCATAATAATCAGCCATATGAATGATTGTTTCAGTGCGGTGCAACTCCATACGATGCGCACGCTGGAGCCGCTGTCGAAGCGCAGGATATTATTGGGCAGTTGATGAATGGTATCGCGCACGAGGTGTACTGTCCAATAAACAGCATTAGCGATATGCGCAGCCAAAAAGTCAAACGGGGCGGTGATATCTATTCCGAACCATGTTACTTGTTCGCCACCTTCATCACCCAGTACGGTAAATTTCCAGAAGAAATTCGCCGCTAACAACGCCACCACGAACAACAGTATATCCACATACGGACGCAATGCTTTTGGAATGACGGATATCGGATATCGGTTATCGGATATTGGAGGTTGGTAGTTGGACATAGTTATTTATTGTTTGACATTTGATTGCTGCGATAATTTTTGAGACCACGAATCATTCTCGCAACGTCGGTAATTATTTTATAGATAGAGTTATATTCCTCTTGAGTAATATATTTTAGGTCACATGCGATTTCTAATTGGCAATCTGCTTCCATTAAGGAGCCGAATGCTATGTCTAAAAAATGACATTGTTCTTTTAATGGGGTTCTTGAAAGTCCTTCTGCAATATTCGACGGTACAGATATAATCGCACGTCTAACTTGTGATGTCAGTGCAAATCTTTCATCAACAGGAAATGTATTTATTAGTTTATACGTCACTCGAACAAGTTCTTTAGCGCGAATGTAAACGTCTAATTGCTTATATGAATTATCCATAATAGTTTAATATTTCTGTTTACTTTCCAATATTCAATCCCCGCTCCCCGCTCCCCGATCTCCGATCCCCGATCTCCGATCCCCGATCTCCGATCCCCGATCTCCGATACCCGATCTCCGATCTCCGATCTCCGCTCCCCGATCCCCGATACCCGATCTCCGCTCCCCGATCTCCGCTCCCCGATCCCCGATACCCGATCCCCGATCTCCGATCTCCGATACCCGATATCCGATCCCCGATCTCCTATATCCTCGTCTTCGCGTATGGCGCTGCGTCCACAGGGCAGAACTCCCCTTTCAGATACTTGTAGTACCCAGCTTGCGCTACCATAGCAGCGTTGTCTGTAGTATAGGCAAACGGTGGGATATGCACTTTCCAGTGATGCCTTTTGCCGAGGTCGATGAGTGCATCGCGTAGTCCGCTGTTCGCGCTTACGCCGCCTGCTACGGCTATCTCTTTTATGCCTAAGTCTATAGCTGCACGTTTTAGTTTTTTGATTAGAATATCAATGATGGTTTTTTGCAACGAAGCGCACAAATCCGCTTTGTTTTCCTCGATGAATTCGGGGTTTTCTTTCAGTTGGTCGCGCAGGAAATACAAAAAAGATGTTTTTAATCCTGAAAAAGAGTAGTCATAGCCAGGTAGGTTGGGTTTGCTGAATTGGAATGCCTCGGCATTGCCTTCTTTGGCAAGTCTATCTATCCATGGACCACCAGGGTAGGGTAGGTTCATTATTTTGGCGCACTTGTCAAACGCTTCGCCAGCGGCATCGTCTATGGTCTGTCCGATGATCTCCATGGTATAGTGGTCTTTCACCAGCACAATCTGACTATTTCCCCCACTCACCAATAGACACAAAAATGGGAAACTCGGTGTATCCGCCCCCCGCTCTCCGATACCCGATCCCCGATCTCCGATCTCCGATCTCCGCTCTCCGATATCCGATCCCCGCTCTCCGATCTCCGATCTCCGATATCCGATACCCGCTCCCCGATCTCCGATCTCCGATACCCGATCCCCGATACCCGATCCCCGATCTCCGATACCCGTGCGAATGAAATGAGCAAGTATATGCGCTTGCAGGTGGTTCACTTCCACCAGCGGAATATCTTGTGCGAGTGCCAATCCTTTGGCGAAGCTGGTGCCTACGAGTAGGCTGCCTAATAGTCCAGGTCCTCGTGTGAAGGCGATAGCGCTCAGTTGGTCTGCTGTTACGCCTGCGTGGCGGAGTGCGGCATCTACTACGGGTACGATATTCAGTTGGTGTGCGCGACTGGCTAATTCGGGTACTACGCCGCCAAACTCTTCATGTACGCTTTGCGACGCGGTCACATTGCTCAGCAGTATGCCGTCTTTGAGGACTGCTGCCGAGGTATCGTCGCAACTTGATTCTATAGCTAGGATAATGGTCTCTTTCATAACCTTTTTTATTTTGCCTGCAAAATTACTGCTTTTTTTGAAAACACGCAAGTATTCGACACTTTTTTTTATGTGATAGTGTGATAGTGTGATAGTAGAAAAGGCGAAAAGATGCTGTCTTTTCCTGTCTTTTCCTAAATTGGTTGACGGGGTTTTTGCATATTTTTCCTAAAAACTTTACTCTTTCCTTGTATTTGACATAAGTGACGATTTTTTTTTGTATTTATATTTGCATAATCCAGAAAAATGTTGTAACTTTGCAGTCGAATCCTACGCTTGGAGAATTGTATTCTGTGAAAAGCGTTTTGTAGAGTCTCTTTGGGTAGGTTTCGGACATATTAAATAGCGTTTATTGACGCTTTGCGTTTGATGTACGAAACTTAGCAACTTTCAGATTAATAGTCAAAGCCAAAGTAACAGTAAATGCCTGTGTGGGTATGATTATATCCATACTGCGTCTGTCTTTAGATGTAGTGTGTTTTCTACCAGCGTAGGTTTCCTGTTGTTTATTTGACTATTAAGGTGATGCTAAGACCTCGTGCATAAGTAAACAGCATGGGGTCTATATAGATTAAACAGATGAAACGAATTGCGAAAAATAGTATGAATCGTATATGCAAATGGGTTTTCCTTTGTTTTTTATGCACCTTTTGCTATCCTGCAAAAGCTGTGCTCAATGATACATGGCGTACCGTACGTTCTACTGAAGGTACAGATTTTTGGGTGACTTTTATGCCAAATGCGGGAAGTAAATTAGAGGATCGTTCTTTGTCGTTACAACTCCATGCCACAACCAGATACAATGAAGCAGAAGTTACGGTAATGCTCGCTTCAAAAACATATAAATTTGTGGTACAAAAAGGAAAAATGCATACATTTACCGTACCAGAACAATACAAAGATGATGCCTATATTTTGGAAGAACAACGAACCGACCAAATGCGAGGAGTACATGTGACTTCCAATTATCCCATTTCATTATACGCCTCAAACTACGGTCCTTCATCCTATGATGCTACCATGGTTCTCCCTACCTCCACCTTGGGACAGGAGTATATGATACAAACATTTTCGAAGGACCGAAATGCTACAGAGTTTGCTATTGTTGCAACGGCAAATAGTACAAATATTTGGGTAACTCCCACAACTGTAACTACAAAAGGTGATTCAGAAACAATACCGATTACCAATGTTTCATTAAGTGCAGGTGAAGTATATCTTGTGCGATCAGCATCTCCTACAGGTGACCTATCAGGAACAACAATTTACGCCAATAAAAACGTAGCTGTTTTTTCAGGAAATCAAACTGCTATTGTACCGTATAGTCCTGCGTACACAGACGATCATGTGTTTGAGCAAGCTATTCCACTACGATTTTGGGGACAACAATTTGCTGTCACTACAGCCGCTTTACAAAAATATAACTATGTGCGTGTGACTTCTATATATGACAATACAGAGGTTTTTTGCAATGGGACACTCGTAACTATATTGGGAAAAAAAGAAACATACCAAATGCGAGTAGATAACTCTGCATGGATTACTACGAGCAGACCTTCCACATGTTATATATACCTCAGTTCTGCGGCGGTAAATGATATTGTAGATTTGCCAGATGGTAGTATCGTGCAATATGGTGATCCCTCAATGGCATTGATTACCCCTATGGAACAAGGATTGAATGACCTGAATTTTACAGCGTTCAAGGTAGTGGATCCTGATTCTGTAAAGGAAGCTGAGCGATCGCAAGTGCCCATGCAACACTATGTTAATGTCGTTACTTCCACTTCGGCTATATCAAGCATGTTGTTGGATGGTGTTTCGCAAGCGGCTCTATTTACGCCATTGATGGGCAATAGCGAGTATTCATTTGCACGAATCCCGATATCGGACTATGTTGCACATTATATTAAGAACGACAAGGCACCTTTTACAGCATATGTATATGGTTTAGGATCTGCAGAATCCTATGCATATAATGCGGGATTTAATAACCGATACAATGATTACTATACCTTTGTTGGTGGTGGCGGATCTGGGGGAGGTGGCTCTGGCGGTGGAGGTGCTGGCGGCGGAACTGCAGGTGGATCTGGTGAGAGACCTTTGGATAGATTAGATAATATACAAATTTGCATCAGCGAAGATAGCCTGAAATTTCAATCAGTCCCTATTGCTGATTATCAAACTATTGGATGGGATTTTGGAGATGGAACACCAATTATATGGACCAATGAACCAGTTGTAGCACACAAATACGATTCTGTAGGTACATACAAAGCGTGTATGATTGTAAAGCATGAACTTGTAACAAGACCAGGAGTCAATGCTGTTGATACAGTTCACATCATTGTAGATGTAATAGACACCTATCAAAAAACAATTAAAAAGAATGTCTGCTATGGCACAGAAGTTACCTTTGCAGGACAAACTATAAACACCTATGATTTAGAAACGAATAAGATCCATACATATGTGGATTCCGCATATAATATAGCGGGATGTGATTCGATAACAACCCTGTATTTGTATGTTGGACTACCCGATACACTTATTTATGAGACAACTGTTTGTCCTACTGAATTACCTTATTCAGATTCGTTGTTCATAGATATTCCAGAATTACAAAATCTTACTATTGATAGCACATACGTATATACAACAACGTGTAAAAATAGCGACTGCGATTCAACCATTATATATACGCTGCATATACAGCCAAGATATGATTTCGCGATGTCGGATACCATATGTCGAGGTGATGTATATGAATTACCAGCAAATGTAGGACAGCATATTTATTATAAAGATTCATTACTCAATCATATACCTTCCGATTCGGCGGGACTTTTCAATTTCTTCCTTACTAACGGATGTGATTCGATTTGGGATTTTTCACTTTATATAGCACCCACTTATGCTTATTATGATACCCTGTTGCGCGTATGCGATAACGATACTATATCGTGGCAAAATCGATTATATAAGGGTCATAAATTCGCGGAACCAATAGATGAACTATTATATGATGAGGTCATCGTGGTAGCTGCCCCTGTCGTTTACGATACGATTTATTATCAGACTACCGATATTGGATGTGATAGTGTGCACTTTATGCGTTTACATGTGCACTCCACAGATACCATTTACCAATATCAAACACTATGTGCTTCCGAACCCCTGACTTTTGATGGAACAACATACTACTTTGATTATATCACACAAGATACATTGGTGATTCTCAATATGTCAACAATCAGTTCGTTTGGATGCGATTCGATTGTGCAACTGCAAGCGACAATACATTCCAACTTTCTATCAACAGAGTATGATACTGTTTTTCAATATCAACGATATATTTGGGAAAAGCACGAGGGAAATATAGTGCACGTGAACGGCACAAAAGAAACCATGATATCTACGCAAATAGAAGGTGATTACACGATTATAGACTCCTTGAAAACGCAATATGGGTGCGATTCTATACACATACTTCACCTTTTCGTGGCTCCAAGTTTTCAACAAGATATGACCATTCATCTTTGTGACAACGATACTGTCTCATGGCAAAATAGATTGTATGTGGGAACGAACTTTACCCAAACAATACCGAGTTCTCCTTTTGATACAATAATATACCTTGCCACACCTACTTATTATGACTCTGTAATGTACCAAACAATGTATGGAAGCGATAGCTTAAACACATTGTTACTCTTTGTACATAATACAACTTATGTTGTGGATTCTATTACTATTTGTGACAATCTACCTTTTACTTTTGCAGATTCTGTATATGACTTTTCTACATGGCACAAAGATACTACTATTTTATTAACAGGCATTTTTGATACACAATGGGGCTGTGATTCGGTTGTCGATATGTACGTTACTATTCATCAAACATATTTGTTCGTAGAAGACACATCCACTTGTAGTAATGAACATTTGACATGGAGAGGATACGACAATGTCAATTATTGGTCAAGTGGCACATACTACGACACATTACAAACAATATATGGTTGCGATTCAATCTTCCAATTGAATCTCACCACTATGCCAGGTTTCTACAATGTGGTAGAAATGGAACTCTGTTCCAATGATACAATCATATTTCATGGAGAAAAGATCTATTATAACCATAAATTAGATACAGAAAACCAACAACATTTTTATGAGTGTAGATATGATCGACAAAATGGATGTGACTCTATTTTCCGATTTATTCCGCATTGGCTTCCTTCATATCATTTTTATGATACAACTCACATATGCCAATTTGATACTATAACTTGGCGTGGAAGAGAATTCACGCAATCGGGTGTCTATACTGATTCGCTTATTTCTTCTTTGGGATGTGATTCTATTTACGAACTTTTGATTCTCACTGATTCAAACTACCTATTTATGGAGTATGATACCATATGTTTGGGACAATCGCATTTTTGGAGGGATTCTTTGTATATATACGATGGATATAGTGCAGGAGAATACAATCAATACGATCGAATGCGTACTGCTTCAGGATGCAGCGATTCGATATACCAACTCAATCTTTATATTGCGCCTACTTATCATTTCACACATAGTGATACAATCGGTATAAGTCAGTCATACATATGGACTGGACACGAAAACCACGTATTATACCACAACAATAATCAGATAACTACCATACCAACTGACCAATTAGGTTGGATATCTCTAAATGATTCTCTGTCCACTGCACTGGGATGTGATTCTGTTTGGACACTAAATCTTTTTGTTGCACCTACTTATACCGATATAACCTACGATACTATTTGCTTTGCAGAAACACCATATATATGGAGAGGGAAAGAAATTTTTGATTCTGGACTTTATACCGACTCACTTCTTACCATTTATGGTACGGATTCGCTCTTTCAATTGGATATTTTGGTGCAATCATTTGTATATATAAAACAAGTGATAGATATTTGTCAAGGCGATTCTTTCTATTTGTCCAACAAGGTGGTATATGAAACGGGGATTTATATAGATACTCTCCAAAATATGGAGCAGTGCGATTCTATTGTGGAATATACATTACAAGTACATGAGCAATATCATATACTTGAAAGAGAAGCTATCTGTGAAAAAGATAGTTTTGAGTGGAGAGGACATACTTTTACTAATTTACCAAGCGGAAGATATGAAGTGTCAGATTCATTACTATCGGTGTTTGGATGTGATTCTATTTATACATTGCAGTTAATAATATCTCCTATCTACCATTTTGTTGATAGTGCACAAATTTGTGTGGGTGATACATTCTATTTCAGAAATCAAATTCTTACGCAGGCAGGATGGTATCATGATACGATTCCTACCACAGTTGGATGCGACTCTATTTACTCCGTACATCTATCCTATTTATGCGAGTCCTATGATACAATTTGTGGTGGAAATGTGTTTGATTTTCATGGAAAGCTATTATCGGTATCGGGTGTATATTACGATTCTTTGCTCACTGCGAATGGCTATGATTCTATTTATGTAGAACACCTATTGGTGAATGATCCTTATACAACGACCTTATATGATACCATATGTGAAAATGAATGGTACAATTTCAATGGTATGTTGCTAAATGAAACAGTTATATATTACGACACGTTGGTAACGATAGGAGGATGTGATAGTATTCAAATTCTTAATTTGCATGTATTAAAGAATACTGAATCTGTTATCTATGATACATTGTGTGCTGGAGATTTGTACATATATGCAAATCATATTATCACACAAGAAGGAATGTATACTGATACTACAATCAACGAAGATGGTTGCAGCCACATAGAATACTTATATCTCACTGCAATCCAACCTACTCAAATAGATGTGCAAAATACTGAATTCTGTGCCGATGATCAATACCTAAATTTTGCATATACCTACGAAGGAAGACAAGTTGTTGAATATTCCATTATATTCTCAGAGGAAGCCATAACGCAAGGCTTTGTCAATGTAGATCATCAAATGATTGAGCAAGACGGGTTGATATCTGTACCATATGTCAATGAACGAGGTAAGACATCCTACCCCTGTCCAGGAGATTATATGGCTACGGTATTTCTGCACAATGGAATCTGCTCCGATTCACTTATTATGCAGAGTGTGTCGTTTAAAGTAAGATATCCTTCATGGATTATAGAACAACATTGGAATGATGTGATATCCATTTTGGTGGATTCGCTCAATGGTGGATACACATTCTCCGAGTTTCAGTGGTACTATAACGGACAACCAATATTTGGAGAGAATAAGCCTTATTTGTATCTCTATCCCGCATTGGATATGCAGGGTGAATATGCTGTGGAATTAACTCGTGTTGGAGATGGACAAAAAATCATTACATGTCCTATGCAGCCTCATTTTGTGGAAGACCATTCTGTAGCCTATGAAGCTACAATTGCTATTACACCTACTTCTCTTGTCAAAGAAAATCCTACTTGTACCTTATATTCCGACCAAAATGCAACTTGGTATATATATACTGCCGCAGGAGTATCATTATTGCAAGGAAGAGTGGAAGAGCAATTACCTATACAAGTAACATTACCAGCAATAGAAGCTTCTTACTTCGTAGTGGTAAGAACAGATAATGGGTACATGAAATTTATTAAACTATTAGTCTATTAAATAACAATGATGAAGTACAGATATACATATGCGATAGCTATAATACTTTGTATATTCTCCTATACTTATGTACATGCATATAATAAACTACCAAAGCATCATTTGGTGGCTTCTTTTGCAGGAGGATATTCAGGGTATTTCAATGACTATGCATACTTAAATAATCTAAACTCTGCGAATGGGGATTTGTTTGTAGGCTATGAATATGAATCTTTGCGTCTGATTGCACAAACCGGAGTTGGAGTGCGCACGCGCATGACGAATATAGGATTAGAAGATTATCAAACCTCAATCCACACCCATGACACACAAGGAAAATGGTTTGAATATAGTTATCAATTTACCAATCGCCACGACAAGTCGTTGGCGTGGGCATTACATGTTCCATTGCTCATTGGGGCTAAATTTCCATATGTCTATTTTCTGGCAGGGGTGATGAATAGTGTACACATACATGAGGATTATTCTATGACAGCATATCTTACATGCAAAGGACATTATGATCGGTATATTCAAGATTATACACAGATGGATAATCATGCCTTTTATACCAACGAACCCATTGTGAGAGAACTTGACGATAGTGCTCTATATCTTCGTTATCAGTTATACCCTTATGTTGAATTTGGTGTAGATATATTAGATATTATTGATAAATATCGCTATTATTTTAAGTCAAGTGGATTACAAATTCGTATTGCTGCATATTCATATATAGCTACAATAAATTCGTATGTTAAGCCAGCACAGGACCTGCCTTATATAATAAACGAACAATCGCCCTTTAATATATCTAAAATATATATTCCTGAGATTTGTAATTCGCGTTATGTAGCACAAACATTCTGTCGTGATTGGACTGTCGGAATAAGGATTTCGCTTTTATTCGATGTTTCTGCGGATGCAAAAGTTTGTTTATCTTGTGAATTAGGGGATGAATGAATCATAATCAACCATTAAAATAAATAGATATGAAAAAAGTATTACTATGGATAGTAGTGTTGATTTTTCCGCTATTGCTTAAAGCTGAAAAAACACACTTAATTATCACAGCAAAAGATGGAACACAAATTGCTTTTGCACTTCAAGACAAGCCTCAAGTAACTTTTATGGAGAATGAATTATACGTTCATTCCATAAATATGGATGTGTCGTATTCGCTGGAGAATATTGCAACTTTTAAATACGAAAGTCGTGAGCTTGCATCTAATAGCATTAATCTACAAGCGCATGGAATAACCTATTTAGTACAAAATGATTATATACTATTTCCTGCACTATCAAAAGATACCGAAGTTGCATTATACACTATAATGGGAACTAAGATTTTTTCAACAAGAACGATTCAAGATGGCGAGTATATTATTCCTGTTTCTCATCTTGTGCCAACTGTTTATGTGCTGAAAGTGAATGGTTTAACCTGTAAAATGCTTAAGCGATGAAAACAAAATTATATTTACTCATATTTTTTATATTTGCTATACGCGTTGCTAATCTGTGTGCAGAGAATGCATTTTATGTGTATCAAAACGATGGACGAATAGATGCGTTCTTTACATACGAAGTGGATAGTATCGTGTCTTCCCAACTTGATTTAGATAGTGTTTGGCATGCAACATATCAGGTACAAGAAATTTGGACGTCTGACAGTGTTTATAGAATACCATTGGATAATATAGATAGTGTCAGTTTTATTACACCAAAAACCGTCTATAAAAAAGGTGTAATCGACCTTTCTGACAATTTAATGGATTATCTTATACGATGCGATTCTATGACACTATATTTCCGCGACGATATTCCAGATAATTTATTACCAATTGTTGGTGATAAAATAGTAACTGTCGAAATGAATGATATTCTTCCGTCTGGTTTTGCAGGAGAGGTAGTACGTGTTACATTCGAAAATAATGAGCATGTCGTACAATGTACAGAAACAGCTTTGACCAACATCTTTGATACATACTACTGTTTGGGTGCTACCTACGCATATGTTGAATCAGAAAACAAAGTACAGCAGAAAAAAATAGAATCATTTGTAGATGATTCGGGCATACGCCCCATATCTTTGCCTAAATGGGAATTTTCTATGTCCTCAATGGGTATAGAGGTGGTTGATGCACCACATATTGCACTAGATGTCGATAGACCTATTGATAAGGAACTGAACCTATCTATAACTCCTGAACTTTATATAAAAACGCTCCTTATAATAGAAAATGGGCAATATTACTTTCATTACAATATTAATGGTGAATTTTTAATAGAGGAGAAATTCGGGTTTAAAGGACAAATTTCGGGAAGTTTTAAACCGTTCAGAGTAAAAACGGTGATACCAATACCTAATTGTCCCTTAATTAACTTGTACATAGAACCAGGTATTTATCTTGATGCAGAACTATCAGCTGCTATTTATGCAGGAGCGTCACAAACAATAAAAATTTTTATTTCTGATGAACTTGCTACAGAAAAAGAGCGTGTGCTAAAACCAGGACGTAAGTTTACTCCCATAAATAATGGTATAGAAATACAAGGTGCTATTGAAGGAAGTTTAGAATTTGGTGGATTTCTCACTTTTGGATTACAATTCAAAGACAAGAACTTGTTAGACCTCGCTTTAACAGGTAAAATTGGTGGTAGATTGAGCTCTTCTGGAACAGCAATGTTGTATGAAGCAGATCTTCCAAATTTACTGAATTCCACAGTTATATATGATAACCTTTTGGAAACAAAGTGTTCGTTTGATCTCGTTGGAGCCGTTGAATTAGAGGCGTGTGTTCTAAAAAGTCTTCTTGGCGATTCGGCGGTGTTGAATTGCAGTTGGGAGAGTCTAAATAATATTCACTCTTGGGATTTAGTACCTGTGTTTAATAATGTTTCTTTTGAGAATACGGGACACTCTTCCGATGCGACAAGCACACTATCAGGTGATTGTTTGTGTCCTATTAAATATGGTTATTCTGTAAGAAATGAAGCCAATGAAGAAATGGGTTCTACAAAAAAAGAAACTTTCAAAAACGGGTATAGGGATTTTAAACATTCGTTTAAACCATACAAGACAGAAGATAAATACACGCTTTACCCTATTGTAAATTGGTTAGGGTTTGATTTATTAGCCTCTCCATCGGCAATATTAAAAGACAAGGAATGGGTTATAATCAAAGATTTTGAGGTAACAGACACCATCTATAGCGAAAAACAAGAATTAGAATATGATGGGGAAAACTATTTCTATAAGCACTTATGCGATGTAACAGTAGAATTACAAGACACAACTGGAGTTGTAGATTGGGGATACGTGTATATTGATCCTAAAGGTGATTCTACATTTATTTCACTTTCAACATTTGGTACAAGATATACAGATAGTAGATATGCATATTATAGAAATAGTGCGGAAGATTCAGTTTGTTTAGCGGGCTATGCTACATTTGCAAATGGCGAGCAATATATCGGCGAGCGTACTGCTTATCATGTAACATATGAACATTATTGTTCGAATAACGAGCATTACCATGGTGTAGATTTGGGGCTTTCAAGTAATATCTTATGGGCGTGTTGTAACCTTGGTGCTTCCAAACCAGAAGAATACGGTAACTACTATGCTTATGCGGAAACAACAACGAAAAATGTGTATAGTGAAGTAAATTATTGGTATTTCTACTATGATTACCAATTTGGCGGACAATATAGTTATTATGAGATGATTGGGGCAGGAACAATCAAAGGCTGCGATATTAGCGGTACAGCATTCGATGTCGTTACAGGAGAGTGGAGCGAGGGATGGCGTACCCCAACTGAAAAAGAAATTCAAGAATTGGTAGATAGTTGTACATGGACGTGGACAACTAAAAATGGCATAATAGGTTATATGGTAACAGGACCAAATAACAATAGTATATTCCTTCCCGCTTCTGGCGGTAGAGTAGAATCCACTAACTATTCAGGAGATCCTGACAAACTCACATGGTATCGTTCTTCCGTTTGGAGTGGTGTACAGATGGGAATAAAAGGTTATGGCTATACTTATGGTATTCGATTTAAGAAAGATATGGTTTCTTTTTCAGATATGTGTGCCAAGGCTTATGGTTATGTCATTCGTCCTGTGAAAAATAAAGAAATAGGAGAATAAGCCCCACAACAATGGCTTTGCATAGATGTAAAGCTTAGATACGGCCCCCTCTCTCTTCCCCATGTAGGAATGAGAGAGGGCTTTTTTGGGGGGGGCGGAGCAGGGAATGCTCAAAGCTCGATGTCGTACTTCTCACAGAGGTAGCGAACAACATGCGGAGGTAGGAGCTTGGTCTTGGGCGTGATGTGATTGGCACGCAGGAAGGCGGCATCGGTGCGCAGCCAGCGGCGAAAAGTCTCGCCGCTCACACCTGCTGCACGAGCTAATTCGATTTTGCTATACGATTTCATACTCTCTGTGGGGGGATTATTTTTCCTCATCGGCACTGCGACATGCTACGGTTGCACTGACTTTTTTGAAGATGAAGTGTCGCAGTGTCTCACGTTTCTTGCCGTCCTGACGCCACCATTGTTCGTAGATAGTGCGTTGTTTCGGGTCTTTCAGGATGGCTGCCACTTTCTTGTTGGTGTTGCCAAACCACTCTCGGTGTGCCTCTTGTTTCTCGCTTACGCGGGTACGTTGTTTTCTGGGCAACATGGATACAACCACGGTGCCGTTCTTCTGTGTGCGGTAGCACACGTCGCCTAATCGGCCGCTGATGGACTGAATGCCATCCATTAATGTTACTTTTGCCATAATGATTGTAGTGTGTTGATTGATTATATTCCTGCCGTGGCACCTACATTGTGCCACGGCATGGTTATCTAAGTTGTCGTTATTATCTCCCCTCCCGTCTCTTCGCTTACCACTCGGTTACCACGCTGACTTTCCCTGTACTCCCGCCACTTCCTTCCTGGCAAGTTCTCAGCGAACCATTCTCGTGCTTTCAGTTGTGCCTCGGTGGGCGGTTTCCGTCGTCTTGGGCAGCGTTGAATGATTTGTTTGCCGTACTGTACTCGGGCATAGTAGCCCTTGCTAATCTTTCCCCGCACGTGTGCTATGGGAGCCATCATGCTTGCTTGCATAAGAGAATTAAGAATTTTGAATTTTGAATTAAGACGTATGAATTATCAAAAATTTCAGGGATAGTGCACGGCTGCACAGCTAATTCTATAACTTCGCCCGTACGTGGGTGTGTGTATATTTTGAAAAATTGCTGTGCAACTGTGCACTATCCATCTTTGAGAATGCTTTTGAGCGCATTGATTTCGTCTGTATTGCGTTGATATACAATCCATCCGCGTCCACGAACTCCATTGATAGAACGCTGCACAGCACTGTATCCAACCTTGCTCAATACCATTCCCAGTCGGCTCAGCGACATCGGTTTCTTGATGTTGCCGTAGGTAACGAGGCGTTCACTAATCTGTGCGGTGGTCATAAATTGGCCTTTGCCTTCGGCTGGAATGTCGAAGAGGATAGGCAACAAATCTTCTTCGCTTTCTTGTGCGCGGAAGGTCTCGTTATGCTCTTCGAGTAGGTCTATATCTTCGAGGTCGAACCAATAGCTGAAATATGGGTCCTGTGCCAGTGCCCATGCCTCTGCGTACATCTGTTCGTAGGGCAGTGTGGTAAAGAAGGGGTTTTGTATGTTCTCGACCTCAAAGGGCAGCCAACGGCGGTTGCCTGTGATGTCGGTGAGAAACTCGCGGCGGTTGCTACTGGCGCAGAAGGAGGCCAAGCGTATGCGGCGTTCTTTGGTGTAGCCGTATGCGGCACGTTCATTCACATCGGTAGCGGTGATGATGGACTTCATGGCGTTGAGTTCGCGGGGTGTCATGGCATCCAGTTCGTCGAGGTTGATTAGTCCAAACTCAGCGATACGCAGACGGTCGTCTTTGTTGAGTTGGGTCGCGTTGGCGAGTTTGCAGCAGTAGTCCCGCAGATGAGGTGGGATAAGGTGTTCGAGCCACGTGGTTTTGTAGATGCCCTGACGACCAATAAGCACGAGGACTTGGTGATTGACCACCTCATCCTTCATCCACGAAGCCACCATGGCTACGAACCACTTTTTGAAGCACCTACGCCATAATTCCTTGCCTTTCAACTCTAAACTGTAGCCGCTTGCGGCGTTCTCTAAACTGTTGCTCAACGGTGACGGTCTCACCGTCACCTGTTGAGCCACCATGTCAATCCAGTCGGGTTGTTCCTCCGTCCACTCACGGCACGATAGCACATACTCTCTCAGCGGGTGCACATCGGGTATCAGATCCGATTGCAGGGCTGTCATCACCTCGCGTGAGGTGATATTCGCATCGTACTCTTGCGCTGCATGACACACGATGGAGTTGATGTCGTGTTTGCTCATCTCGCACCAATACTCTTGCCCCTCGCCTTTCGCCAGCGGGGTCCCCGAAAAATCTGCTGATTTTTGGGGTGCTCTATCGCCTGATAGCCTAATTTGGAGCTTATCGCTGACGATGTCATGTCGCAGGCGGTTGAAGGCTAAATAATTGTCTTGAATGTACTTAATGGCTGTTTCTTGTTTGGTCATAATCGTTTGTTTTATGATTGCACCGACAAAAGTACAGCTTTTTGGGGGTTCTCAAAAGGTCAAAATTTTGACCTTGCACAGTTTGCCGTATTGTTGTAATTTTGTCGAAAAAACGCTGTTATGAGCTACTTGGAGTATTTGCAAGGTGCTGAAAATGTGACACATTTAGAACTGTTGTATAGTTTTGGTGTCATAAGTGAAGCGCGACACACACATAGTCAAGTCCTGCTTGCGTATATTGACCTACGCAAGCAGCAACCGCAGATTAGCGATTATGAATGTGTCGTGCGATTAGCACAAAATCCTCGATATGCCTTATCCGAGGATAGCATATCAAGGGTTATTAAATGGGCAAAACGAAAGAGTAGGGTGTAAAGGCGGGCAGGAAAAAACGAGCGGCACGCTCATTGTCGTGCCGCTCTGAATGTTTATACAAACTCTTTGTCGGGTTTTGTCGGGTTTTGTCGGGTTTTGTTGGGCTGTGTCACACGCAGATCGAAGATGTCCCACAACGCAGTCTATAGGTGTAGTATCTTTGTATTCGCGTTCGGAAACAAGGTCGCAATGACTGATGTTCGGCATCATTAAGCGACTTGTATCTCCGCTCTATCCTTGACCCCCATGCGGGGCTCGGAGGGTAAGAAAAAAGCAATATTTCATTAAGGTACCAAATGGGATATGTAACATTCACTTCTAATTAAAAATTATTATTATGTCCAAAATCAAACCAATTGCTATCGTAGAATCGATGAGTGGCAAGATCTGCCAACACTCCGACATGTATTTCCGTACCAACCGCCAGACCAACCAAGTCTGCACGGGTAAGATTTGCAACCCTTCGGATGCTGCACCTACCGTGGCACAAGAGAAAGTGATGACACGCTTCACCAACATCACCAATGCCGCACGCGCTATCCTCGCTGATCCTACACAAAAAGCCAAGTACGAAGCTGCCTACAAAGCACAACACCGCGTAGGTTCGCTACTGGGCTTCATCGTCAAGAAAATTAAAAATCAATACGATGAAAATGGCGAACTAATCAGCTAACCTTTAACCTCTAACCTCTAACCTAAACAGAATTATGGCTGGAACTATCGAATACATCGCGCCTGTAGAAAACGCATCAGGCAAAATCTTTGGAAAAAAATCACAATTCGTCGCTGTCAAACGCAGCTGGGGACACCGCAGAAAAGGATGCTCCGTAACGGGACAACGTAACCTGAAAGATCATCCGTACACCTCGGCTGAAACGGCAACCAAATCCGCGTTCGCCGCTGTATCCGCTGCTGTACGTGCACGTCTGGCAGACGCCTCACAGCAAGCTGCCGACCAAGCAGCTTTCCGAGCACAAACCAAGTACGATACCTTGTATCGCTACATCTGGAACGACGAGTGGACTAAGTACAAAAAACCCTAAAACGGCAGGGTAGAGGTTAGAGGCTGGAGGGTGCAACTTCCACTCTAACCTTACCCACTCCCATTACAATGATGAAAAAACTTCAACTCCTCTTAGCCGTTGCATTGTGCGCATTTGGGTGCGTGATGCTCACTACAGGGTTCATCTGCCCACCGCTGGCAGAGATACACCACAGCGTACTCATCGCATTCGGAGAAATTCTCACTTTCAGCGGTAGCTTGATAGGTATCGACTACAAATACCGATATCGAAAGTAATGTCGCCGTTGGCGAAGCAGTGGCGCAACCTCATAAAATGACACACCCGCGCATCGCGCACATAAACCATAAAAGAATTATGCTAATAACATTGATAAGAAATCAGCCACGAGGCAATGCCATCACGGGGCGCCTGATCATCAACAATCGCTGGTTCTGCAACACCCTGGAGCGTGTAGGCTACCAAATCCCTCCCCTCTGCTACCATATGGCTGTCACCATGTCGCCCAAGTTCAAACGACTATTGCCTATCGTGCAGAACGTCCCTCGCTTGCCTATAGCCAATAGCCAATCGCCCATTGCCTATAGAACAGGCATACGCTTCCATCGTGGCACCAAACCCGAACATTCCACAGGTTGCATCCTCGTTGTCGCAGATAATCTCCCCCTACCCGCCGTAGGCGCACAACCGCTTGCAGAGCAAGCCGCACCTACGCGCAGCGTCGCAACTGGTCGTTCCACCGCCGAGGTGGAAAAGACCCTCACCACTTTAATCCTCCAAGCACAACAAGCACATGAAGAGATCATCCTTGAAGTCACTGACTTTCGTCCTGGCACCGAGCTTGGCTATAACACTCCTTGCCCTCCCGAGTTGCAAAAGCGTTGAGGCGGTCGCGAGAAAGAAATTCGCTCCGCGAATTTTGCTCGCCGCCATTCTTATCTCGCCTGATGCTCCAACGATTGTTTCTTCCTCCATCCTCGAGCCCACAAGGCTCTCGGATCCTTGCTAAGAATAATATTTTTGTTTTGCCCACTAATGCAACCTGTTGCATTCATTTGGGCAAAAACAAAAATGTGTTCTTCGATTTTTATATATTTTTGTAGCGAAGCGTGTGTTCTCCCGCTCGCTTTACTCCTGTCGTAGGAGTTACGCCAGGCGCTCACTATCGAAGATTATTAATCTTCTTCATGTTTCAAAAAATAATTGTCAATATTGACAACCTAATTGACGTTCATTGTCTTAAAAACAATCCCGTTTATGCGTTATCTTTCCTCCCTTTTTCTTTTCTTCCTTCTTGTATCATGCAGAAGCCTTGATGTCGCCCACAGTGATGTTTATAACTCATCACTCATAACTCATACCTCGCACCACGATACCGTCGTGCTTCATGACACCGTTTTTCGCCACGATTCCGTCATTTATCGTGAGCGTACTATCCACGACACGGTCTATATCACCAAGGAAGTGTACCGTGATGCTCTTAATTCAAAATTCAAAATTCAAAATTCGATAATCCACGATACCATTATCCATACCGACAGCATTGTTGAGGTCATTGAATACCCACCGCGGGCATATATCCCACCGTTCTACAAACGCTGCACCGCTATCCTCTGGACACTCATGGCATTGCTGCTCCTATATGCCATAATCAGAATACGGTATAACATAAAGTAAATTTAGTTAAGTTGTTTTGTTTTCATAGTAATCTTGCCGAGACCACTTCGTCGTGATGACGCGGTGGTCTCTTCTTTTTACCTCATCGCCTCATCGCCTCATTGCTCTTATATTATTGGCTGTTTAATTACATTTTTGTTTTGAATCCGCCAAAAATAAATCAATCATTCATCAAATCTGATAAGGTTATGTTTTTAGTTACTAACGAGTTATAGTAACTATTCTGTTTTGCTTGTTGTTTAGTGACTAATACGCACTGCACATTATGTCGCTTGCGGTTCAATGTCTGCAAAGGAGCCATACGATTGACTATTTTCTCTGCCTCCAACCTATCCAAAGCATATGGCTGTTGCGTATATTTCATCTCGCAAAGGTTGATGACATTGTCTGCACGCTCTATCACCATATCCATTTGCGATTTCTCCGTATAGAGCGAATAGGTCTTTGTGGCAATAGCATCCAACTGAAGCGCATGACGAATTTGCGATATATGAGCAAAACATAGGCGTTCGAAACTCAATCCCAACCAAGTTGTATAACTGGGCTTACCTTGAATATGCATCCACATATTCTCATCGTATGCTTTCTTGCTCGCTACAAACATATAGTAAAATAGCGTATAGAAGTCATTCAGTTGGTATATCTTTGACCGCATACCAAGCGGTTCGTATGTTCGTATAAATCCGCATTCGGACAATTCCGTCAGCATACGGGTCAATCCTCCGCCATCACTTAATCCTGTTGCTTGAATGATTTCGTCGCGCGTTAAACCACTTCTCTTACTTACCAACGCTTCGATAATGCGTACATAATCCTCCGACTTCTTGAATAGTGAACGATATAGATTTTCCGCTTCGTCAGCCAACAATGCATTCTCTCGGAAGAACAAGCGATCTATGTTCTGAGCAAGACTATATGACTTGTCCAGCTGCATCAGGTAATATGGTATTCCGCCCATTACCATATAGCACTCAGCAATAGTTTCATCCATCCAATTGATACCTTTCTCGTGTAAGAATAGACTTGTTTCTTGCAAGTTAAATGGATTCAGACGGAGCTTGCATGTCAAACGATTGTGCAATCCACCTCTATTCTTGATGATGTTCTTTACCATCCATGAGGCTGCACTACCACAAACAATCAGCAATAGGTCATTGCGTGTACTTCCCCATTCATTCCAGAACAGTTCCAACGCCTTCACAAACTCCGATTTCTGTGTGTCCATCCATGGCAACTCGTCCAGGAAAACTACTTTTCGACGCTGGCGAGATTTACTGATAAGTGTACGCAAACGAGCAAACACCTCATACCAGTCCTCGGCTATTGTAGCAGGAAGATCAGAACATTGTTGGTGCAATGCGTCAGAGAAATGTCGCAACTGTTCTTTTCGCGAACCTCGTGCTACACCTGTTGTATAGAATGTAAAGTTATCTTTGAAGAATGAGCGGATAAGGAATGTTTTTCCTACACGACGGCGACCATAGACCACCGCAAACTCTGGTTGTTCACTTTGAGAAAGTCTTCTCAACTCTTCTTGTTCAATTTTACGACCTATTAGTTTCATGGAAATATTTATTTTTGGCTGCAAAGATACAAAAATGTTTTGAATCCGCCAAAAATATTTTCATTTTTCTTAAAATTTCCCGCCTTTCGCCTTTCCCCTCTCGCCTCATCGCCTCATCACCTGTAGGCGCTCCGCGCCGTTCACTACACCCTACACCCGATTTTGTTACTTCGACTTTACAAAATGAAAATAAATGGGGGGGGGTAATGTTAAAAATTTGGATATTCGATTGATAATCTCGCTAATTTTTTGTAACTTTGCGGTTTAATTTGTATTTTATAATAACATGTTTGACAACGAAGTATCGTATAGTAACTCTTACAAGAGCTTCTCTTTTAGAGAAAGTTATACGAATAGCGGGAGTCTGAACACCCATGCCAATGCCTCTAACTCCCCCTTTACCGTATTAACTTCCGACAAAGAGGTGCACACTTTTTCCACTTCTGGTATAGGATATGCGCATTTGGCAGCGACAGGCACTGGGTCGTTCGTTTCCATGTCACAAGATATAGGACAATATTACACCTCTGTCGCAGAATGCAACACTCTCAAGAACGCTCTTCCGCGCACGAATACTACATCCGACTCGGGTTCTGGTCGTGAGGATGGTGATTATACGGGTGAGTTGTTGCCCGTGGGCGATATGCTATTGCCTATGCTGGCAATGGCTTGTGCCTATATCCTAACTAAGATTTTCCGTAACCGCAAAATTTCTAAAGCCTTATGAAAAGACTTCTATTCTTTATTTGCACTTGTTTTGCTTGTGTCTTGACAGCGCAAGCGCAAGATAATCGTACTTTCTTTTTGCAATTAAACGATACCGTTACCATTCGCTATAATAACACCTACCTTTTGGTAGATGACAACGGAACTACCATTATTGCACACGGCGAACCAAATGATAATGCCCTATGGAAGATTGTGTGGTGTAAATATACAGGCAGCGGAAAAAGTGCACTGAGTCAATACCAATTTCAGCATGTGAATACAGGGGACTATTTGCATGTAAATGAGGAAACATCAGGTAGTTGGTGGAGACCCACCGTGAGTGTGAATTTAGCATTAGCAGACAATCCCTCATTATTTAACGGAGACGTTCCTAACAATCAGAATGCTCCTGTTGGTACTGCAGGTCAGTATGAAGCTGCCAAAATGTATTATAAATATACTACTAACAATAACACTCAGAAATACTATCTCACCGTTCCCTCAAGCGCTTGGCAATTACAACAAAGCGCAAATCAAACTATCTATATCGAAAAATGGGAGAAGAAGCGGGGGAATGTCGGTTTTGGAGCATATTTCTCACCTGAAGCATACGATTTTAGTTTAGTAAAACCCACCTATAGAGATGCCAACAATATTGAACAATCTGTATCCAATGAAAGCATTGTGCAAACGAAGAAGATTCGCTTTGTAGTAGATCTTCGCGACAGTACCTATGTGGCATGTGTGCGAACAGATGGCAGCGACAAAAAACTTTTGTTGGAGGTTATCGAGGAGCGTGATTTGAGTGATTTGATTGAGACATACGATATAAGCCCAATGTTCAAATGGAATTCCAACTCTGACAATAATACCACTTCCACCCTCACCCTTTCGCCTGGCGGATATACATCGGCAGAAGAAGCGAATCGCCCTATGATGTCGTTTGAAGTAGGAGAAAACATCTCCGAAGATAATTTGGCATGGGAAATAACACTGAATGCCTTAGGAAAAAGTCCGATGGGATTAAAGCGCAAGCACAACGATGCAGTGGAAACATGGGATAACTACGTGGACTATCTGGAAGCAACGTGGACATACAAAAACACACTATACAAGCACCAGATGCGCATTATACGCAAATCCTATCACACGGAGGAATTGCCTGAGTTTGAGTTTACCGTTTCCCCTTCGACATACACCTTTGATGGCGATGGTGGCGAGCATCTTATTCAAATCGATGGTTACCACCAACACGGTCTCTCCTACTATGATGTGGACAATCAAGTGATAGAGCGAGTATATACCTATCCACGTACCTCTATTCCACTGCAAGATTTTGATGTGGATGAAGACGGACATAACGACTTGACAGTAAATTTCACCTGTACCACATTGGACGACACAACAACACCTGTCAATTGGTTGCGCGTTGAAGACGGTTCTATTACCAAAAACTCCGTCACCGTGGTTGCACAAGTCAATAATGATGTCTACCGCAGAGCGCGATTGTATGGTACATTCACCTTGACCAAGGGATCGGATGGACAACCGCACGAGCACTCGGGCGTTATCATGCCTATCATCAATCAACGCAAGCAAGGTGTAGGAAGCATGAAGTTCAAGCACTACAAAGGTATTGCCGAAGATGCTACCCTTGACCCAATAACGCATCGCCAACAAGTACACACCACAGAGCGCACCATCTACTACACACCAAATCAAGACATACAACTACAATTAGCCGAAGCCAATTTCTTTGGCTATATGCGTTGGTACGACTACGATTCCGCTACTGGTGATGGTGGTGATCCGTATTGGAATTCGGATCAACAAAAACGTACTTCGTGGGTAACATCCCCTCGTGGAGGTAATGGCACCGCATTCCGAGCCATTAACACGGAGTATGGCGAATCTCGCGGACTATATGGTACGAACAATAAAAATGGTGACAATAGCGGTAGAGACTCAAAAGGAGGACCACTCACTCGCGATAGCGAAAATACAAATGCTATACCCGTGCTGAAAGGATGGAATTATACACCTACAGACAAAGAAGGCGATATTGACCCTAACGCCTATCATACAATAGCATGTGATGTAAGTGCCTATACCGACTATCAAGTGTGGTACACTGGCGATAGACGCGATTCTATTCAAGAACCCACTTTATCTTACCGACAACTCTTCCACATGAAGCCTGCTGAGGAAATGGCAAGAGAGTTATGTAAGAAATCGCATATGGATCCAGGTCAATTCTTAGAAAATTATACCTATTTGGCTGAGCGCGGAACCGATATGCACTTGGCGACCAACTATCGCTATGCCCAGTATTCCCACGAATCGGAGTTGTGCTATTTCTTCTTTGATAAAGCGCAAAACCTCCTGCGCGTAGGCAAAGATGCGCAAGCCCAATGGTACCGCACCAACCTGGATGCGAATGGTAATGTTGTTAGCACGACTACTATCACCAATCCAAACTATACGGTCAAAGACTTCTTACGCGTAGATGCAGATTACGATGGCAAGGTCATCTACGAATTGCGTGTTCCTAAGGAAAAAACAAGTAAAACGGGTAACCTATTAGACCACGATATTCTGATTGCTCGATTCGAAATCACGATTGTGCAAGATGGTGCATGTGGTCCAGTAGGAGGCAATGGACTGATGTCCATACATGAGATGAATGAGCACTATCAATTATTGGAGCATATTGATTTCAGTTTCGGAGCCCCCGCGCCTGGTACAACCAATCTTAAACAACTCAACAAGCACTTGCCATGGGAGCAAAGTACCTATGGTTACTACTACCCCAAAGAGGGAGGAGACTATGCGGATCAAACAGCTGTTGATTATAATATATTAGGTAAAACGAGTTCGAATCGCGCGGATCAACATATTCCGTATTACGGCGAATATTTCTTGATTAATAAGATCAACAAGGACTGGGCGAAGGCAGAACAACATGGTGGTGCTGCTGATGGTTATGCACTATACGTGGATGGTACCACGGAACCGGGACGCGTGATTAGTATCTCAACCGATGCCGTCATCTGTGCTGGACAAACATTGTATTGTTCGGCATGGGTATGCAACCCTAATCCAAGTACCAATGATGGTCGTGTGGCACCAATCTTCCGATTCAATGTAGAAGGACGTGAGAGAAAAGCTGATGATACTTGGGGCGAATGGGAAGATGTGAGTGTGTATTTTGCGGGAACATTGAAGGCAAATTCAGGTTGGCAACAAATCGTGTTCCCTGTATTGAGCGACAAGAGTTACGATGAAACGCGCGTATCGCTCTATAATTTTGCTACCGGTGGTAATGGTAACGACTTTATGGTGGATGATATCTCGCTTTTCGTTTCACGCCTACCTCTGGCTTCTTACCAAGCACAAACCAACTGCTCATCGGATGCCAACACCGAGTCTTCAACAGCAGTCGTACTGCGTATTGACTATACCGATTTCCAGGGAGAACGAGACGAGTATATGTACTATCAAATCTTCAAGGAGAAAAATGCATACGCTCCTAATGACACCGCACACCCTATTCAACTACAATATACCACAAACGATAACTCTGCCTATTTCCATGATAATCAGGCGAATAGCGATGCTAAAGAATATGGTTCGGTGCGTATCCCCACCCAAGACTTCGACCCCGAGGAACACAATGCAACCGAAGGAAACGAAAAAGTACTAATCTTCCAAACCGTACAAGGCTTCAAAGATTATCTTGTAGATCAAGTGCAAAATGACCCTACTGGGGAAAAAAGCACACATGCTAAAGCATATATCAAGACAACGGATTCCAGAGGACAATCCAAATGGCTAATCTATGTCATGCACATTGTACCAAATGCCAAAGAAAGAGATGAAAACGGCAATCTTATTCTAGGGGAATCTATTAACGAAAACAAGTACTTACGTGAATGCTACAACTACTCTCTCCGCATGGCCAATGTGCCCGAAGAATTGGCGGCTCCTGAGTGTAACTTACAGACACCACTCCATGCTACCCAGGCTACGCACTTCGACCTACACAACGGAGACCAAGAAGAGGTAGAAAAGGGATTCATTCCGCTTTCGCTGGATAATTGTGCCAATGATTACTACACACTCACTTCTGTCATTGAAAACGTTATGGCAATCACCACAGGTGGCGAACTAGACGAAGTGCGCGGTGCAGTCTTGTCCGATTGGTTAGTAGGATTTGAGTTTGATAGTGTATATGCTAATACGAAAATCCACGAATCAAAATACCAAGAAGCAGTGCGCCAAGCGGAAGTCCAATTCAAGAATAAATATGGTTATACGCGCGCGCAAGTAAAGACAGCGATTCTCTATGATTTGCGCCGACAAGATACCCTCAATACCAACTTGACAGTAGATAAATTCGAAGCATTAGACCCTCATGCGTTTGCTGATCCATTCAACTACACCGTTATCAAGCACTTGCACGATAATGGTTGGCTGCAATTGCGCAAATCGAGCACATCCTTCTACCTCGCTTCATTAGATACAGTTCGCTATTGGGTATATCCAATTGATGGAACTGCCACAGCAGAATATCCAGAACAAAGTGGTAATATTGTACAACTACAAGACTGTACCGAACCTATTTGGGTACATGTTGCTTCAGCCGCGTCCGATCATGTATTGAATATCGCGCCTGTAAAAAATGCTGACAAGACCGATGCGCAAAAGCGCCAACTACCTACCGTACGCGTACTCCATAGCACCCTAACTGATAATACCAAAACAATCACCATACCGATTACGGACATCAAT
The DNA here is from genome assembly GCA_017384225.1 of Paludibacteraceae bacterium. Classification (GTDB taxonomy): domain Bacteria; phylum Bacteroidota; class Bacteroidia; order Bacteroidales; family Paludibacteraceae; genus Colicola. The sequence goes on along the minus strand of JAFNUD010000024.1, from coordinate 1,754 downwards.
ACAGCAACGACAGAAAACCCGGTAGGAGACAACACGAAAATAGAGTTCAGCTTATCTAACTTAAATGATAATATCCATTTTGTAGATTCCACCACTGGGCAACAAATGACGGCTCCCACCTCTTTTGAAATAGGTGAGACGTATATGATGCGTATGCGCTTTACGGACAACGGAGGAAAAACTCATATTGGATCTAATAATACTGGTTGTCGCGTAGGTATGGTGTATTTCCGTCTGTTGGTCCTGCCAGACCGCGTAATATGGGCACCTACTACCGGTATCTATGACGGTTGGGGACTCGATGGCAACTGGATGGGATGGAATGACTCTGGCAATGGTACACCAGGAGGTACACCCGATGGCAAGATACAACGAAATGAGCTAACGGAAGGTTATGTACCTATGGCAGGTTCAGAAGTGATTATTGGTAATGTACCACGAGCTGAAGGAGTTAAACTGCCAACCATTGATGAATACGAGCACTATCCATTTGTGCACGACCACAATCACTATCCAATGGATGTGCATGCATCTCCATTTACTTGCGGCAAAATATACTTCGCATCAGGTGCACATATCCACAATCAACACTTGCTCCAGTACGAACAAGCATTCGTGGATATGGTTATCCCTTCTGCCACATGGAACACCGTATCGGCTCCGCTGCAAGATATGTATTCGGGCGATATGTTTGTACCACATAGCGGTTGGTGGAACGATGGCGAAAAGGTAGAGGAGTTGAATCCATTCGTGGTATCTAACTTCCAAGGTACGCGCCATCGCGATGCTGCCTACGCTTTCAGCCAAGCATTCTACAATCAAACGGTAGAAAAGCACTACGAGAATAAGGGCGGAGTGAATGTCAGTGCGAGCGCAGCATTCGTCACCTCCAATGCCCTGTCACAAAAATTAGAACCTGCCAAAGGCTTCAGCATGCGAGGATACGGACCGGGTAATCCACAAACGGAAACTACGCTCACGATTCGTTTACCAAAGCCAGACACAGAATATGCTTATTTCTCTCCAGAAGGCGATGAAACGAGTCAAACAACAGGTCAACTCAGTCGTGCAAATGCAGGACGCTTGGCATTTACGCCAACAGGCGAAGGCGAAAATCTTGCCATGTCAATCACATTGACGAATGAAGTGAGTGGGGCGAACCAATCCTTCCTCTTTGGCAACCCAACGATGGCATTGATTGATATGAAGAAGTTGCATGAGGATAATGGAACCACTTGGACTGGCGCATACTCCTATATCACCGACAACCAATGGGGAGCATCTACACAAGCCCTTGACGACAACGGACGCTTCTTACCACCAATGACTTCGGTTATGTTACATACCAATAGCAATTCCCAATCGCTAACGATTAACCTCAAGCCGAGTCACCTTACATTATCGCCAAGAGATGTTATGTCGTTAGAAAAAGGCGAACCACAACCTGTAGCTCCTCGTCAGTCATCTGTTTCAAATGTGCCATATAGCCGCCCCATGACGATGAGTCTATATGCCTATACAGATAGAGCTTCTGCGCGCGCTATACTAGCTGCTAGCCCTACTGCCAGTGATCGTTATCAAATTGGTGAAGATGCTTTGTTTATCTCATCAGGTGTTGAGATGAGCAATGTGGTAGTTACCCCGCTAAATATGTACACGCTTTCAGAGCAAGTACCAATGATGGTGGATGTACGTGAGAATATCGATTCAATTCCAGTGGCATTGCTGGCAAAAGATAATTATCGTAGCGATAG
>JAFNUD010000023.1 GCA_017384225.1 Paludibacteraceae bacterium | reverse complement strand
TTGCGACGCAAACCTGAGCGGTCGTATGGGAACGATAAGGCAATGACAGAATCCGCTATACCACGAGCTGGGGACAACGAATCCAACTTGAAATCATAGTACCTATATTCCTGATATAAATAGCCAACAATTCGTTTTCGTATGGCAGCAGATCGACGAATGTACCATAGGAAGAGGACGTACAACGAGACACCCAAAAGCGTCCACCGTTTGTAGAATACTCAATAGAGTTTTTGGCAGAGTTGATTCTAATCATCTCATTGCCGAGTGTAATCATTTTAGGCTTAGTTATATAAAATCTTGAACATGTAAATGCGCTAATGTATCTTCAGCAGAACAACCGAAATCCTCAATGTCGGAATATGCTGTAATAACTCCTATTACTTGTCTTCCGCATTTTTCACGAGTTTCGGCTAACATTTTCTTGATTTCTTCTTCTGGAAGGAAACGCCCTGATACCATTAAATACATAGATGCTTTACCAATGATTGCGGCTTCGTTCTCGCTACTGCTAAGTCCTAAAAGGAAGTGTCCCATGACACCAATAAGTAGTGGTTCTTCTTCTGCATCCATTCCAAGTGCTTACAAAGCACTTTTAGAAATCTCGTTAAGTACAAAATCAAATGTTTCTTCTCTGTTCATATTTATATCATTTTATATCTTTAATTCTATCTCCACAGAATTCTTTGCGACCACAATTCTTGCAATGAGTACCTTCCCATATACTATCGAAATGGCTCATGGCTGAATCTATAAATCCCGGCTCGTCAGTCAATATCCCTGCCTCAAAATTGCGATTAGCTGAGGATTTCATGCCCATACCGGCTCCTGTCATGTTAGCAGAGCCAATATAGACGAACTCACTATCAATAGCTATGAGTTTGGCATGCACTCTCGGACACAAGCGGCGCTCCATCTTACCCCATAGTGCCGGGTATTTGTCGAAGTCCTCCCGGAATGGCTGTCCGGGTTCTTTGGCATGGAGCAAACGCACCTCAACGCCCTTCTTGACCAAGTCACTTAATATCTTCAAGAACGGAACAACCCTTCCGGTTTTGGACTCTACATACAAATCCTTCAGGTCGGCCGTAGCAATCCAAAGAAGCCGCCGCGCTTTCATCATCCGTGCGATGACCTCGGAATAATGGTCTGTATCTGCAATGTACTGGGTCATAGTTTCATTGTGATGTATGGTCGAATAGTTTCTGCTAATTCTCTCATCCAATCCTCTGATCTTGGGTGATAGTTGTCAACGAAATGGCTGGTGTGCAAGAGTATATGCTTCCCGTCTGCACTCTCATGTACGTTGATAAAATCTCCTTTCTGAAAATGGTTATTTACCCGATATAATGGCATCCGTTTCTGAGTCTCATCATCATACTGAGAGTATATGTTTTCAGAAGTAATAATACCTTTATACCTATAATTGAGAACGCCGCCATCAAAGTTTTGAATGATAGGAATATCTCTATACCAATCGAGGTAATGATAAATGTCAAAAATCACAACAGGGAATTTTCTAAAAAATGGTTGGGTCAGAATTCCTTCTGGACTTAACCGATTCTTTATCGACTCCCCCGTTTCTATATTTTTTCTACTTACTTTCATGCATTTACAACTAAGATCCGTCATAAAGCAGTATTCATAGAAATTAATAATTTGCTCACGTGCCCAAACACGTTGAGATTCAGACAGAAAATAATTAATGAACCGTTGCTGTGCTTTCCACGTAACAGATGTCCCCTTATTCAATTCATCCCAAGCTTTAGGATGTTTTGAAGAGTTATTATCTTTTACATATAACTGACCGTAAAACGGACGACGAGGATGGTAAGCATCCCATGACCGTGCCTCAAACCAATTCGGAATATTCTCCGGTGATTTGGTTTTCCAGATTAGCGCATTATTGTTGAAAGCATAATCTGATGTTGTACATTCCTTGCCGACTATGAGAATCTCCGAAGCAGGATTCCCCTGTCCGATATATGAATTTTCGCCTTTTATATCAAGTTCCAATAAGTCTTGAAACTCTTTTGGGTACAGTCGGTAAAAATCAGGTTTCATAAACAGTTCATATGAATTTAATATATCAAAATATATTTCACGTTGTTACTATCATTAAAACTTTTTTTAATTGTTCATACATTGCAGCAAAATCTTCTAATCCTTGTATTTGCCATATCATTCTTTTTTTATTTTTATTATCAATATAAGGGTTGGCTTGTTTTTTTAATGCGCTATAAATATGACCAGATATGTTTTTATATTCAATTCCACAATACAATGAGCGCCCTTCCCAATCATGCATAACAAATACATTATCAATCTCATCATAACCATCAATTATAGCCCTACAGCACCAGTAGCCATCTAACACGCCCTCCAATGGTAGAATATTTGCAGCGTGATGGAAATAGCGAGTTATCAACTCGTCAAATTGCTCCTTGCGATACTGCTTTATGAGTTTAGTACATTGCTCCGCAACGTCAGTATATTCACTTTGAGAAAAACCTTGAATCCGTTCTATCCTTTCTTGTATTACCATTTCATTAAGATTCAAAGATTCCTCAATAAGCTGTCTGATATAGTCATCAATAATGGTTTGCCGACAAAGGTCATTGATGGCTTCCACTGCCTGACATATAAAATCATGTACACGCTTTTTATCTAAACACTTTCTATTACATTCTTCTAACCACCCTTTTACGGTATCAATATATGAAATACAATAAAAATCTTCTACTCCGCATGTTGATTCGTTGCTAGGCTTACTTCCAAAGCGTGTAAGATACAAAACTCTGAAATCCTGAAAATCCGTTTTGTCATTAGCATAATGATAATAGCGTGATATTTGCTCCGGTCGGTCAGATGCAAAGATCTTATTCTCAATAATAATAGCTCTTTTTTTTATATCGTCTTTCACCAAAATGTCAATGCGTCCATCTAATCCATTATCTACATATTCGGTGTAAACCTTTGCCGATTTAGTGTCAATATCAAATATAGGAGACAATTGTTTCAAAAACAGTGTCAGGAAAACATCACCACAATAATGCCTTCCATTCGGGTCAAGCAGGTATGCTATCACAGCAGACCAAGCCAGTTCGCTCGTACGAACCTTCATGGCATCAAATACATTGAACATGTCACCAGTATTTTCCTGATACTTTCGATGTTCTTGTATGCCTTGATGTAATTTCTTTGCAATGTCCTTTTCCATAACATTTATAATATTTCTCTTGCTATCCATGCACAGGCTTCAGCATCAGCAAGGGCATGGTGATGATTCTGTAAATTGTAGCCGCAATAGTCTGCTATGATATTCAAGTTATGATGTCCTTCCGGCCATACTTTGCGGGACTTCAGCAATGTGCATTCAAACGCATAGTCAGGGTAGGCAATGTCATAAGCAGCGAAGACGGTTTTTAGGCAACTTTCATCGAATGCCTTATTGTGCACCACAAATGGAACTTCTCCGTCCTCCATGTAGGGGAAATACTCATGTATCTTCTTTTGAGCATCCACCCATACTTCCGGAAACTCGCGCGCCTCGTCGGTGTCACAATGTCCCAAACCGTGTACTGCTTGGCAGAACTGTGCGTAGTAGTTAGGTGTTGGTTTGACAAGCGAATAGAAGTTATCTACGATCTCTCCGTTTTTCACGATGACAATACCGACCGAACAAATGCTGGAGTGTTGGCCATTGGCTGTTTCAAAATCTATAGCCACAAAATCTTTCATGCCGGTAGTTGTCCTTTGTAAAGTCCATATAAGTTTGTTGCCTCTTTACTGAATTCGTCCCTGAGCCACTGTGGACTAAGGACTTCCAGAGTAGAGCCTTGTTTACGCAATTCCTGCATAAACTCAAACGTTGGTACGATATTATATCGGAAAACTGAATAAGCCTCATCCCGCTTAATTTCCTCTTGCGAAGAGTGAATGGGTAGGGTGCGAAGATAATTTGCCTGATATGCCTCAATGCGGATTTCAACTATCTGAGGTTCATATTCCATAACACTAACACCGTACGTATGCTTGAAATAGGTCTCTGCATCGAAATCATTTGGGAGCTTATACTTCTGGTTTGTGGGTTCAACGGCATGAATACGATCAAGAGAGTAGATGTGCATTTCATCAAGCCCAGGCGAATATGCCAACAGATACCAGCGTTGTTTGAACATCTTGAGGCAATATGGTTCAACAATGAACGTAGTTGGTTGCTCTTTATTGAAACTCTGGTATGTCATTTCAATAGCACAGCTATCACGTAATGCTTCGAGGATTGGAGAAAGGAACATTTCTCCTGATGGAACAGGCTCAAATAGAATCTGGTCGCGTAGTCCTTTGCTGTCTTTTAGCAGGCTATTAACAGACATAAGGTTTAACATACGTCCGCGCATGTCCGTATCGCGTAGGCTCGCGGCTTCCTCTATATAATACTCTCCATGCGTGTTACACTTGATGGTGATGTCAAAAAGCAACTCAACGGTGTCTCTCCAACGATGGAATGTACTTTCCGGAATGGAGTCCTTCTTATAGTCATTTACTGAGGAACGTGCCCATTTTTCATCTATTGCTGCACGTGATATAGGACCACGCGCGATAGTGTTTACAAGCCAAATGTAACACTCAAATAGATAGGCTGTTGATGATTTATTCATGTGCGCTAAAATTTTTCACGGTGCAAAGGTACAATTTTGTGCTCTCATAAAATGAATGCACTTGCAAAATTAGTTAAAAAAAATGAGATGAGCAATTTTTTTGCAGAAAATGGACTTTAATATGCAAAAATTTTGACAAAATGTAATAAAATGATAAAAAAATATGCGCTACCGTTTCGTGGCAGTCATATTTTGTACCTTTGCGGCGAAAATTGAAAAAAATCGTTTCTATTAGAATAAGAAATTCAAAAAATGTGAATATATGAAAACGAAAATCATTAAAGACTACGAGAAACTGTCGCAAGTAAAACTGATTGATGGAATCATTGGCGTGATGTACGAGAAAAAACTATCTGATTCCAGTATTAAAGCCGCGATGCCGTTTGTTAAACAGTTATCAAAGCGGTTCAATATATCGGAAGATGCAGCTATTATCTTTCCTGCATTCTTTGATCGCTTCACGGATTCGAGTATAGGTCTTGGTGACATTGCCAAATTCTATGATACTACCCAAGTGAAGATTTTGACATACTGGTCTGCAATCGAAGAACTGATGAGGCAAAAATTCATACATCAGTTCAAGAATAGTGGTGGGGACATAAATTATTTATTCCGGATGAAGTAATTGATTCTATTAGAACGAATAGTGCTTATACGCCCAAAGAATATAAAGATTTGACAATAGATCAGTGGGTCGCAGAGTTAAGTACAATTATGGATCAAAAGGATCATAGTCGTATTATGTATGATAATTTCAAGGAGATTATAACACAATTGGTTCATCAGAATAGTCACCTGACGATTGCGCGAGAGTTAGCAACAATAAAAGATATCGAAGACTTGATAATTTTTATGAGGATGTTGAGTCTGTACATTCAAAATCACGACAACCATATTATTAAGAGTGACTTGGAAGATCTATTTGAGCATCGGTATGAGATACGCTCACATGCGCGCCGTTTAGAGAGTGGAACGCACACGCTACAGAAAGCCGGTTTAGTCGAATATAGTGAAGGTGATGGACAAGCAGAAACGGATGCGTGGAAGATAACGAATGTTGCTAAAGCACGTTTCTTGGTAGAAATAGACACAAGTACGTCAATGAATGAAGATAAAAATCTTAAACAGGCAGAGTCGATTACTCCCAAACAGTTATTCTTCAGTCCTGTGGTAAGTAAGCAGATTCATCAATTAGAATCCTTGCTCAACAAGGAGCGTTTTGCTACCGTACAAGAGAACTTGTCTAAACATGGAATGCGACGCGGGTTTGCATGTATCTTCTATGGTGCTCCGGGAACAGGAAAAACAGAGTCAGCCCTACAGATAGCACGTATAACAGGACGAGCGCTAATGATTGTCGATGTACCGAATCTGCGTAGTAAATGGGTTGGTGATACCGAAAAGAATACTAAGGCTATCTTTGAGAAATACCGCAATTATTGCAAGCAATCTGACTTGGCTCCAATCTTGCTATTCAATGAAGCAGATGCCATCCTTTGCAAGCGTAAAGAAGGAGCAGAAAACAGCGTGGATAAGATGGAGAATGCGATGCAGAATATCATCTTGCAAGAAATGGAAACGTTGGATGGAATAATGATAGCCACAACTAATCTTACCGGCAATCTGGACACAGCCTTTGAGCGTCGATTCCTCTATAAGATCGAATTTCCCAAGCCATCTCCTAATGAGAGCCAGCATATATGGCATAACATGTTGCCGGAAATAAGCGAGCAAGAAGCCTACGACTTGGCAAAGCAGTATTCCTTCAGTGGAGGACAGATTGAGAACATTGCTCGCAAACAAGTTGTCAATGCCGTATTATCAGGAGAGGATAGAGTAAGTATGGAGTCTGTCCAAGAGGCTTGTAAGACAGAACTCTTTAATAATTCCAATACACGCAGGATTGGTTTCTATTAATCCATCTTACGCGCGTGCGAAGATGCGCGTAGATTATCCCGCTAGTTTTATGCTGATAGCAGCTATGAACCCGTGCCTATGTGGACACTACGGTGAGAATCACCCCGCTCACCCATGCACATGCACGCCTGCGCAGATACATCGCTATATGAGCCGCATATCCGGACCTCTGTTAGATCGTATTGACATACAATGTGATATACAACCTGTTCCCTACTCGATGCTCAAAGATGCTACCCCCAGCGAGAGTAGCACCCAAATACGCGAACGAGTGATACGTGCTCGGAAGATACAGCAGCAGCGTTTTGCACTATACAACCAAACAGCCAAATCCCCCATCCACTGCAATGCACAAATGACCACAAAATTGGTGCGTGAATATTGCGTACTGGATGATAAAAGCGACAAACTATTGGCATATTCCATGGACAAATTGGGGCTTTCAGCTCGTGCTTACGACCGCATACTCAAAGTCGCTCGCACAATAGCCGACCTGGCAGGCGAGAACAACATAGCTTCTAATCATCTAATGGAAGCTATCTCCTACCGCAATCTGGATAGAGAAGACTGGATAGGATAAGGACTAACAACACGGATTATTCAAACTCATAGCAACCTGCATCAGGATGCGATTTGCGACGCAAACCTGAGCGGTCGTATGGGAACGATAAGGCAATGACAGAATCCGCTATACCACGAGCTGGGGACAACGAATCCAACTTGAAATCATAGTACCTATATTCCTGATATAAATAGTGAACATTGCGGAATATTACTGTATCCGAATCACTGGCATATACATTATTGGATGCTACCGAAGCGGACAGCGAATCAGCACGCATATAATTGCCCACAAACTTACCTTCGTAATACTCTGTCAATGGTGTAGCTAACACTACATTATTCTTTCTGGCACCCTCTATGATACAATTGTAAAACGAGCTGATCGTAGGGGCCATATTCTTGCTTAGGTTATTGATATACACCGCAGCTACATCTTCACGTAAGATATTGTTGTGAATATTGATTGTCGTATATGGATAGCCAAAATACGAAGCTATCGTATTGTGTACAAAATTATGCTTGCCACCCGCCAAATACACGCAGTACGATGCACAATTGCTAATTTCCGTATTCATCACCGTAGCATCTACGTTCTGCAAGACCAATCCATATACAGAATGGTTGTGTATGCGAGCATTGGAAAGTGTCATTTGTGGACGATGCGTAGAACTCTCTGAATAGGCATACAATCCTATCGAACCCGACAATACATCCACATAATCCAACTCGTATTTTGGTCGTGCTATACCATCTAAATGTATAAAATACAATCCATTCCACTGACCTGAAGCTACGCGATAAGGTACTGAATCAAAGAGCATATCAGTTCGATCGCCACGAATAACAATCGGTTTCTCCAGTGTACCTTTAGCACGCACACTACCATAGGTATAAATCATCGCACCTGTATGCATGTAGAGCGTTGCACCCTTATCTATAGTCAGATTACCCGCTACCACAAGCGTATCATAAATGAGATAAGGTTTGGCTCCAGACAAACGAAGATGTGTAGTATCTACACGTCCGCCACTTCCACGAATAATCTCCACATCTTGTCCATATGCCTGCAAATAGATTTGCTGTTGCTTATTATTCAGATAGAACGATATCGTATCTTCCACCAAGACGGGGTTATTCTCTTGCAGCGGATCAATCTCTGCTCGCACAAACAGAAATAAGCTATCACCACCACGAAGAGTAATATCGCGCAGGTTTTCCAACTGGTTTTCGCCATCCAGATTGATATAGAATGATTTGCCACTTGCTACCTCCACCCTATCTATCAAAACCGCATTTTTATTAGGATTATAGACCATCACACGCTTGGTGGATGACCCTATAGCCGTGAAAACGGTATCAAAGAGAACCGTATCGCGAGAAAAAAGCAATTGCAAAGAGGGGTTGTGGGATACTATATCCGTCTGACAAGAGGATAGCATACACAACAACGAGCAACCAAGCAACCAGTTACGCCACAATGCTGATATCAATCTTGTTCGCATCATTCAAAATTAAATATCAATGAAATCTGTTGATTAGTGAGTTTAGATAATGCATCGGTGTAGAAGAAATCGGCTGCTGGAAGTTTCCAATCTTCTTTTTCGCAATCCGATGTTGGAGTCAGTACATTGTTAAAACCGATACGATAGCGAATTTCTGGAGCCAACTTAAACCAACGGAAGTACAAATCACATCCTAAACCCACCTCTAAAAAATAATCCATTGTTTTCTGCAAGATTACTTTATCTTTGCTCCTACCAAGGTCAAAACTCACACCGCCACCAAGCGTCACATACGGACGATAGTTCACCTCGCGCTCGGCAGACCATTTAATATATAGCGGTATATCAATAGGAAGACACAATACCGATGGGCGATTATTCGTGCAATTGGTACCCGAAATAACAGAATCCTGATAACTCTTGTAAGTAATTGTACGCTCACCAAAGTGCATACCTGGGCAAAAGCGGAGATTAAGATGTCGTGCTAATCGTAAATCAGCAATAAATCCTACGCAGAATCCTATACCAGGTACTGAAGTTCGAGCGTGATAAACAGCATCATACTTTTGCATTTGCAGCAAACTATCTGCTTCTTCCACACTATACGACAACATATCCACACCCAGTGAAAAACCAAAATGCACCAATTTATCATCCACATACGGATTATTCTGCGCCATTAGCGGACTTACGACCGCTGCCAGCACAAAACAGATTGCTATACATATTTGTTTTGATAGTCTAATCATTCACTCCTTTTTTTTCCCGCAAAATCCATGCCACAGCACACCGATACCCATCAGTTCCCTGCCCTATTACTGAATATTGGCACACATCCGTCAGCAGACTTATATGCCGAAAAGGCTCGCGTTCTACGATATTCGATATATGTACTTCTACCACGGGCACCTCGCTGCACGCCACAGCATCTCTCAGTGCCACACTCGTGTGCGTATATCCTCCTGCATTAATGACGATACCATTTACCTCTTCTCCCTGCTCATTAGAGAGGGGATGGGAGTATGCCCTCATTCCGAACTCTTGTACCCAATCTATCAAATCTCCCTCATGATTGGATTGATGATAGACGAAATGCACATTGGGATAGGCACGCTGAAGATCCAGCAGCACTTGCTCCATTGAGCGCGTACCATAAATCGCGGGTTCTCTCCTACCCAGCAGATTCAAATTTGGACCATTCAAAATCACTATCTTCATCGCCTTATCACCGTTGGTATCTTCTTATCTCGCACCTGTGACTGCCAACAAAAACTCGTCGTTATCCTTCGTGCGTTCCATATATGATTTTAGTTTCTCCATGGCTTCCACACTATTCATATCGGTCAGTTGCTTACGGATCTGCCACATTGGATTTAGCACCTCACTTGGCAATAGCAAGTCGTCGCGACGAGTAGAAGAAGCTGGTATATCCACGGCAGGGAAAATGCGCTTATTACTGAGTTTGCGATCCAATTGCAACTCCATATTGCCTGTACCCTTAAACTCCTCAAAGATCACATCGTCCATTTTGCTACCTGTTTCTGTCAATGCCGTAGCGATGATAGTCAAACTACCGCCGTTCTCTATGTTGCGTGCAGCACCGAAGAATCGTTTTGGCTTGTGCAATGCCTGTGCTTCTACACCGCCTGATAGCACTTTGCCGCTGGCTGGAGCTACGGTGTTGTAGGCACGTGCGAGACGAGTGATACTATCCAACAAGATTACCACATCATGTCCGCATTCCACCAATCGTTTGGCTTTCTCGTGCACGATATTAGCCACTTTCACATGGTTTTCAGCAGGCTCATCAAAAGTACTTGCTATCACTTCGGCATTCACCGAGCGTGCCATATCGGTCACTTCCTCTGGACGCTCGTCAATAAGCAACACGATCATATATACCTCTGGGTGGTTAGCTGCAATAGCATTGGCTATTTGCTTAAGCAATACGGTCTTACCTGTCTTTGGTTGCGCCACTATCAGTCCGCGCTGTCCTTTGCCGATTGGCGCAAAGAAATCAATGATACGCACCGATAATGGATCGCTCTTATCTCCTTTGCACAGCTTGAACTTCTCATCAGGGAACAATGGTGTCAAGTTCTCAAATGCAATACGCTCTTTGGCAAGTGCAGGACTTATACCATTGATTTTCAGCACCTCTTTCATAGGGAAGTACTTATCTGTATCTTTTGGTGGACGGATAGTACATTCCACGGTGTCGCCTGTTTTTAGGCTATATTGACGAATCTGTTGTTGTGATACATATATATCATCTGGCGAAGATATATAGTTGTAGTCTGCGCTTCGCAAGAATCCGTATCCATCAGGAGCACACTCCAGTGTGCCTATTGCCGTGATAGTATCGCCAAATGCTTCTGCACCTTTATTGAGTATCTCCTCTTCGGGTGAGATTTGTGGTTTTGGCTGTGGTTTCTCATTGATAGGGGTAATCTCTTCACCATTCGCTATTTGTTCCTCGCGACGTGCTATTTGTTGGGTGATCTGCGCAATGCGAGCATTCACTCGTGCTTGACGCTCCTCTTTAGTCTCATTTTTCCTGCTTGGGGTATTTGGATTCTCCTCTGTTTTCAGTTCAGTCGCTTTCGTTTCCTCTGCCGTCACCTCCTTCTCCTCTGCTTTTGGCATCTCTACTGTGGGCATCTCCGCTTTTGCTTCCTCACTCTCTTGTCCTATCTGCTCCTCACCTTTCGCCTTACGTCCTTTTTTCTTTTTAGCAGGTTTCGCGTCAGTTTTCACCTCATTCGCTATAGGCTCAGCATTTGTTTCATCAGTCTCCAGTTGCTTTGCCTTGCCAGTTTTTTTCTTTTTAGCAGGTTTCTCGTCAGCCTTTACTTCTACGTTTTCCACGATTTTCTCATCGCCTTTAGTCTCACTTATCGTACTCACAAGACCTTCCACTTCTGGAATAGGTTGAGGGGAGTTGGCCTCAAATAGTGAGGGTTGCACAGCCGACACCACAGGTTTTGGTACAGGCTGTTTAGCTTGCTCTTCTTTGAGTTGTCCCATTGTCTCCTCTTTGCTACCGACGGTAGCGAGTACGCGATTACTCTTGAGATTATCGGTATTTACTTTTTGTGGAGTATTTTGTATGCGGGCGCGTTTACCTTTGCGACGTTCCTCACGAGCTTCCGCACGTGCTTGTACTTCCGCACCATGTTTATCAGCCTGTGCGTCTAAGATTTGATAGATGACTTCTTTGGTTTCTGATTTTTTGCCAACCTTGATATCAAACGTTTGCGCAATCTCGGTTAGTTGTTCGAGCGTCATACGCCCAAGTTTTTGCATATCGTACTGCATATAAAATGTTATGTGAAAATTCTCTTAGAAAAAAAAACGGTAGAATAACAAATGCTTCACCGCATTTGCGCTGCAAAGGTACAACAAAAAATGCACATACGCAAGAAAAGTGAGCATTTTTTAAAAAAAAGATAGATTTTATCTATCTGTAATATAATTCTACTGCTCAGCGGGAGTTTACTCACAGATGAGCAAGTAGGATTGTATTACAAAAGGTATCAACCGATTTTTGAAAAAAATGCGAGCGTTCTGGAGTATGGGCTGCATTGCGCGAACGTAGCTACGAGGGAATTGGCTTTGAGAGGCATTGGGGAAGAAAAAGCCAAGGCAGATGTTCGAAGGTACAACAAAAAATGCATATATGCAAGAAAATTGAGTGAAAATTTATTTTCTAACGAAATTTTCTTGCACTGTCTTGCACACGTTTCATCTAATTTGCCGAAGTTCCTTGCCTTTACCCTGCCAATTACGGGTTCATAACGGGTTCTTGACGGGTTATATACGTAGGATCTAGAGCACATCTATCGCTCATCCGCATCCTCGAAACACTAAACTGTAGCGCCACAGGTGCATTCTCATCACTTATCACTCATAGTTCATCACTCATAGTTCATGACTAGTTACCCATTTCTCCCTGGATAACGTTTTGTATTACCGTTATAGCAATCTTTATATCAAAGTTTTTTGGTATGTGCACAAAGAGTGCATTTTGCTGCATATGCAACGCCTCGTAATATACGCGGTTGCAGACGTATAATCCTGCGGAATTAGACACTTGTACAGGCTGTACATTATCTGTACAAAATCGCTCTAACTCCTTGATTGGTAACGGTGTCTGCAATGCGAGTGGTTGATTAGCGTAAATAGTTTCTTCATTGGGGATATAGCCATCATTATCGCCTTTTGTGCTGTCCATCATATTGATAGCAAAGCGCTCCAAACGAATATTTTCGCCCGCAGGACATTGCCCAAGCATAATGACTAAATCAGGGGATAAGGTCGCTATGGCCTCTCGCAATACGATAGGTGCGCGCTTAAAACTAACAGGCAAACACACTTTCTCTATTGCCCAATCCGCAACGGAATCAGGCAATAGAGAAAGAATAGATTGTGTGATATTGCTCTCCGCCCCACCAAAAGGTTCAAAGGCAGTGATTAATACTATCATACTTTTTGTACTATTTCCTTTACAAACGAAAGACACTTTTGTAGTTCTGAAAAATGAGTATATTCATCTGTTGTATGGGCATTGTAGTACCCACAACTTATATTGCAGACAGGGATTTCTAAGCCTCTTATTTTTAGTTCAACTACATCTGTCTTTCCTCCATCCACCATCTGATAGTTATACTTTTGCAGAAGATATTCGGGAATAAAATCCTCATCACAAAGCAATGTCCCTTTTCCACACTGAACAACATCATGCGCACCTTTTCTATCACATTCTATAACGTATGTAACATTATTAAAAAATGTAAGGTCGCATGCTTTTGCGCCTTGGCAACCAGGCATATCTCCTTGCTTTTCCTCTTGGACAAATAGTATCGCTTTTAGCGTAGGTTCCGTGCGGAGCAGATGAAGGAGTATCCATATCCCATTTTTATCATCCGCGCCACAACCAACCCGATTATTATCGGCATCAACGGTGTATATCGTATCACCATCTATAATGACTTCTCGTTGACAAGGAGTGTGTATTTCATCCAAATGAGCTGCCACGCAGGGATATGAGGAGGCTTCGCCTTTGGTGATATACACATTTCCTATATCATCAGTTGCGAACTGCAATGGAACATCTTTTAGACATTTCATCACAAAGGATTTTATTTCTTGCTCTTGTCCAGATTTGGCGACAATCTTATATAGTTGAGATAGAAGTTCCATTATTCTTTATAAAAATCATAACCATAGTCTTGATTAGGCACTCGAGTTTTTAGTTCATCCGAAATAGGCATTTCTTCTTTATGAATGAGATGCTTATTAAAGTTTTCTGCCATGTGCTTAGCAATTTCCAAATAGCGGAAATCCCAGCATGTTACACTCCATGCAATGCGAATAGTAAAAGCATTACAATCCTTGCCGCCACCCACAAATCGAGCAACATTTTTTTGTGAAGCACCTGTATGGAAACGTTGTTTATCGGATTCTAAATTATAATTATCCATTAAGGTTTTAGACAAGCCACAATACATATTCTCAAACGAGTTGGTATCTATGATTGTTAAATTCTTGCCTTCGTATGTAGAATCACCTTTTTTACCTCCATATATATAGTGGAATACGGTAGGATATACGGGTTCTTGTCCTCCACTTGCAGATAGAATGAAAATAACCCAACTATTCTTCTTGTTTGCCAATGTCTTAATATCTTCCAAAAATGGTTTGAGATTAGGGCAAGCATCTACACTATTAATATTGTAATAGGTAACTGGAGCATCTGGATTAACTTCTATTTCTTTAGAAACATAATTAAAGCCTCCTATTTTTGCTAAATAGTACGCAAAGTGTCCAGTGGCTGCTTCTGCAAACGATGAAGTTGAAACAATTGTGATTTGAGAATTTCGGTCAATACAACAGCCATAGTCACGATTTTTGTAGAAATTCTCTACGACCAATTTATCTTCAGGCCGTTCTTCAACTGGTCTTGTTGTGGCAAGATTTCTTAGTCTAAAGCAATCAGAATTATCTACCGCAGCAAATATATCTTCCAACGAGAGGCGTTGCTTGGCTTGTAAGTCGGATACTGAAACAAATTTGGGTGCCACTAAGAATTTTGTATAGCGACACTGAATATGCTTAAACGCTTTTTTAAGTCTGATAGTATTTTTTTCTGCTTTCTCCTTCTTCTCATCTTTCTCCATCACCTCGGTGAAAGCAGAGCCAATCAATCCGGCAGGCACGGCGAAGATAGCAATACCTAATATACCGATGATACATGCGATGATACGTCCTGTGAAGGTAATAGGTGGGGTGTCGGCAAAACCGCCTGGATCACCGATATATTGTGCAAAAGCCCATATCACAGATGTCCATCCGTTGTCATATACCTCAGGTTGTGCCTCGTGCTCTACAAAGAAGAGTACAAAAGACAGAATCAATGTCACAATAGCCAAAAACTGAAGCGACACCTTCATCTCGTTTGTCTTCGAGCGAAAAGCTCGTGACAAGATGCTAAACGCCTTCATATAGCGGAAGATACGCAGCAAGCGAGCAATACGCAAACCCTTAAGTGCCATATATGGGATAGGCATAAAGAAGTGCAGATAGAACGGATAGGTAGAGAGGATATCAATCAATCCGTAGAAAGAGAAACAGTAGCGCACGCGTCCCCAGAAACCTTTGTATTTAGGGTCTAACTGGTCGGCATTCCAGATACGCAAACTCACCTCTATAGTAAAGAAAGCGGTTGTGAGATAGTCAATAACATGTAGCCATATACCATATCGCTCTACGATACTATCGTAAGTAGAAAGGAAGACCTCAATGGTGGACAGAACAATAAAACCAATAATGACATAATCAAAAAGGTTATGCCATTGTTTGGTGTGCAAGTTATCATCAAAGACGCGATTTAGTTCTTGTTTGAATTTGAGAATCTTGGGGTTCATTCAGATAAAAGTTTTTATGAAAATATAATACTTTTTGTTTTGCTTTTTTTATTTTGCTCCATAAGGATTTGTTTGATGTGACGGCAGTCACTTTTAGCCATAGAACGTGCGGTTAGTTTCCCTCCAACGGCTTGAATAGTGATATCCGCACCTATTAGATGTTCATCAATGTCTACTCGACGAATAAAACGAAACGCCAACGTCTCTGCATCCGTACCAATTAGGAATTTG
>JAFNUD010000140.1 GCA_017384225.1 Paludibacteraceae bacterium | reverse complement strand
ATAGGACTAGCAAACCTTACAAAGGATTACGAAAAGGGCGTAGTTGGTCAATACATAATCAAGATTTGCCAACCATTCGCCAAGCTGCTAAACATGCTGAAATAATCGCACCTATGTGCTTTGGCGGAGATGGAAATGTGCGCTATGGCTCATGGCATGAGGAATATAGCATGGTAGGTATTACAGCAGAATATCCCAATGTTATGTATGTTCCATTGCTATATGGACGGGATATTAACGATATTGATGTGCAAGAAAAACGTAAAGTGTGTGTTATAGGTAACGAGGTGTATCACAAACTATTTCCTGAAGGAGAAAACCCTGTTGGAAAAGTATTGCACATAGGTAGTATGCAATTCCGCATTGTGGGTGTCAAAGCTAAATGTAAAGCACAAGTTAATATTGGTGGATATCCTGACCAACAGGTATTATGGCCTATATCCACGTTGCAGCAAGCACGCCAGTTGGGCGATAATGTTCACCTTATCATGGCTACAGCTCAACGCAATGTACAAGTTAGCATAGTAGAAGAAGAGCTGAAAACGATTCTCAAAGAGCTCTATACCATTGCTCCAGATGACCAACGAGCTATGTACACAATGAATATGGAAGACATGCTCAAAGCCTTCAAATATCTCGTACTTGGTTTGACTGCATTGATATGGCTTATTGGCTTAGGCACGTTGATTTCAGGTGCCGTGGGCGTGAGTAACATCATGCTCGTGACAGTTCGTGAGCGTACCAAAGAGATTGGTATTCGTCGTGCCATAGGTGCTAGTCCCTGGGTCATTTTGAAGCAGATATTAGCTGAAAGTACCCTATTGACATTGCTATCGGGTATATTGGGAATTGTGGCAGCAGTCGGTGTGTTGCGCGTAGCAGAAATGGCACTTAAAGACAACGAGATGTTTAGTCAGAACATACAAATCAGTTTTTCGATTGCTATCGGAGGACTATTGATTCTATTGATTGTCGGACTCCTTGCTGGTATTCTGCCTGCACGCAGAGCCTTAGCAATCAAACCAATTGAAGCATTAAACGAAGAATAAATAAGAAAAGATATGAAAAAAGCAAAGAAATGGATTCTATTGGCAATCCTCGTAGTGGTTGTAGCAGGTGTGTTCGCATACCTATGGAAGCAATCACGCCCTAAAGAAGTGAAGTATGAAACCAAAGAGGTAGTGGTAAGTACTATCCAAAAGACAACCATCGTCACGGGTAAGATCGAGCCACGCGACGAAGTCGAAATCAAACCTCAAATTTCAGGTATTATCGCCGAACTCTATAAGCAAGCAGGCGATAAAGTGCGTGTGGGAGATGCAATAGCAAAAATCAAAGTCATACCCGATATGGCACAACTCAGTAGTGCAGAATCACGCGTGCGTTTGGCTAAATATAATTTGGAGAATGCGCGTAAGATTTTTGAACGTGACTCCGCATTGTTGCAACAAGAGGTGATAGCCTATGAAACCTATGAGAAATCTCTCTTGCAGTATATATCCAATCTTGAAGAACTACAAGCTGCGGAAGATCAACTGAGCATTACACGCGATGGTGTAGCACAAAAAGCAGAGGCTGGATTCACCAATACTATCGTGAAAGCTACGATTGCGGGTACGGTATTGAATGTGCCAGTCAAAGTGGGTAATTCTGTGATTCTTAGCAATACGTTCAACGACGGTACTACGATTGCTACTGTGGCAGATATGCAAGATCTATTGTTTGTCGGTAACATTGACGAAACGGAGGTGGGCAAATTGCGTGAAGGCATGCGCATGGACTTGGTGATTGGTGCACTCAACGACCAACGCTTCACGGCAACGCTTGAATATATTGCTCCAAAGGGAACTGAGGAGAATGGTGCAATGATGTTCGAAATAAAAGGTGCTGCTACTATTCCTGATAGTGTAGTTATTCGTGCAGGATATAGTGCAAATGCCGAAATTGTGTTAGCGGAAAGTGTAGATGTGCTCACTATTCCAGAAGCTACAGTAGTTATGGAAGGCGAGAAATCATATGTACAAGTTATTACAGACACCACCACCCAAGCTGCTGAACGCCGCGAAATCCGCACAGGATTGTCTGATGGACTGAACATAGAAGTTATCGAAGGACTCTCTGCGGGCGATATTATCCGTGGAAACCAACTCAACTAATAAGACTATGAAACGATTACTTTTTCTTTTGGGGTGTTTGTGCTCTTTGGCACTTTACGCCGAGGTGTTGACTCTCCAGCAGTGTATTGA
Organism: Paludibacteraceae bacterium; assembly: GCA_017384225.1. Classification (GTDB taxonomy): domain Bacteria; phylum Bacteroidota; class Bacteroidia; order Bacteroidales; family Paludibacteraceae; genus Colicola. Next base: position 316 of record JAFNUD010000140.1, on the reverse strand, counting down.
TTCAGCTTTGCTAAACAATTTGGATGTACAGAAGCAAGGGAATCAATATGCATCACAACGCTTGCAATATGCACAATCGAAAGCCGATATTTCTCCTACTATCAGTGGCTCGGCAGGGCAGAATTGGATTTTTGGTCGCTCAATAGGTGCTGACAACATCTATTATGCACAAAACTCATCACAAACGACCTTCAATCTCTCCGCCAACATTGTGCTCTTTGATGGTTTGCAAATGAAATACAATATTGATCAAGCGCGTGCTAACATGCAAGCATCCGAAGCAAACATGCTGGCTATACAATCGCAGATCAAGATG
>JAFNUD010000139.1 GCA_017384225.1 Paludibacteraceae bacterium | reverse complement strand
AATATGATGAACATCTTAACAGCTACCGGCAGATTTCTTGACGCTTTAGCTAGTTTATACGGGCTTACCCGTAAAATCAGTGAGAGTACCATTGTTAACTGTACATGTTACGGACTAAAAGGCACTGTGATACCTTATGGCGCAATAGTTGAGGACGTGAACGGCAATCAGTACCGCATGAATGTAGCCAACGGTATAACGATAGGCAATAGCGGAGAAATAAACGGCACATTTGCGAGTTTAGAAAAAACCGATCTTGTGGTTACTGTGAACAGTGTAACCAAGATTATTACTGCTATACCCGGTTGGGAAAGTGTGAACAATCAGACATCCGGTGTTACCGGCAGAGTAAAAGAAACCGACGCTGAACTCAGGAATAGAGTCTACGGCAGTTATGCAATTAACAGTACCGGAAGTGTTGAGAGTTTAGAGAGCAACCTTGCACAGTTAAGCGGTGTGATTGATGTTGCCGTACTGGAAAACTATACGAACAATCCGGTAACCAAATACGGGGTGAGTGTACATTCACACTCTATTGCCGTCTGTATCTCCGGTGGAGAGGATAACGACATAGCTTCGGTGATTTATGCCAGAAAAGATGTCGGCAGCGGAACTACCGGCAGTTATTCAGTGACTTACATCGACACTAATCATTCTGATGTTACCTACACTTACAAGATTATACGTCCGACAAATACAGACTTCTTTATCAGCTTATCGTTATTTACTGATTCTATGACTACTGAACAGCAAAATGAAATTAAACAAAAGCTGATTCAGGACTTCTTAGGACAGCTTAATAATGATAGAGTAAAGCTTGCTTCTGAAGTGTTCGCTTCACGATTCTATCAGTGTGTACAGTCTGTTACCGATGTACCTATTCAGGAAATACTGATTAACTTAGACGGTGATACACCTTCACAGCACGTTACCATTAACGCGGATATTGAACCGGTTCTTTCCGCTGACAATATCACTATTACTTTTGTGGGGTAATGCGATGAATGAGGTAACATGGCTTGATATATTCAGTGTAGATAGCTTCAGAGAAATACCGAACGTAAGGGATAATGTGAGTACTGCGCTTCAATCCCAGTATTCGCATAGTCTTATTTACCGGGGCATAAATAAAGCGATACATGACAATGTAGACGCGTGTACGGATATTGATAATGCCTTTACTGAAGTAGCAAATCCGGAGACTGCAAAAGGGGTATTCCTAGACTGGTGGGGTAAGCGTGTAGGCGTGAGCCGTTATGTCACAATTAACGGCAGTAAAGTGCGCTTGGATGATGATTACTTCAGATTCCTACTCTATTACAGAGCATTATCAAATATCAGTAATACGACGGCATTTACCATTAATAAGCTGTTATCACTTTTGACCGGCGTAAACATCTATGCGGTAGACCGACTTAATATGTCATTCGATATTTACATTTACGGCGCAATCTCTGATTTAATGCGAACTATCATTAAAGAATACGGCTTACTGAACAGACCGGCCGGCGTAATGCTCAACAGTATCAGGATATTCCCGGAACCGGAAAATCAGTTAGGATTCTTCGGTTCAGGCTTACAACCTTTCAATCAGGCACCGTTTAACACTTCCTATGAGGTATAAACATGGCAAGTAATTACCCTTTATACAAGATAACTTATACGTTCGCTCAGAACGGAAATAAAAAGATTCCTCCGGCTACAGCTTCGGCAGCCGGAACAGGTCGATTTTCTCAGGCTAAAGGCTTTGATCAGATTAACAGTAAACCGCTTAATCAGGGCGGTATTCCTCCGTACCGTGAAGATTTTAACGGCGCATTTTATCTATTGAGTAGTTTTCTCCGGTGGTATCAGCAAGGCGGTATCATGAAGTATGACGCTACTCTGGACTATGAACTTGACAATGAGATCTACTATAACGGTAGCAAGTACAGATGTATTCAGGCGAACGGGGCAAGCACTACGGTTAAGGCTCCGACTGATTCCGCATACTGGCAGAATATTACATTTGTCGGCTCAACAGTACTTTACGTTCCGCAGACTCTTACCACGGCTCAGAAACAACAGGCGAGAACCAATATAGGAGCAATTTCACTTGATGATGTTGTTATTCCTACTATCGACGCGGTACTTTATACGGCGCAGACTTTGACTACATCTCAGCAATTCCAAGCCCGCGCCAATATCAACGCCATGAGTATAACCGGATTCAATCAGACGGCTATTTCACAGGTTGCGGAAGATACGGATAAGCTTCGGTTTATGACTCCGAATAATACGCTTAAGGCGACTGTTTATAAAACTCAGTTCCCTAATTTATTCAGTCACTTAGCGCCGACAGTTCAGACTGTATTATGGTCAGGCGACTCTGATCATGGAGACATAACTCTTAGTACAGGATTTGATAATTTTGACGCTTTGATGTTTATATTCAGCCAAAACGATCATTCACCTGCAACCGGCGGTAAGTGGCTATACAATATTATTCCGGTATGGATTTTAAAAAAGGTTATTATTGATAAAAATCTTTTTGGTATATCAGAATATTTTGATGTATGCCAACAAGACGTTAATTCTTGGTATATCAACACGGAAGACAGCACAACTACTGTTTTAAAACATTTTACTGACAACCAAGTTCACATGTGGCGTGTAGTGGGATTAAGATTCACCACAACAGTAACACCGGAGAATGGTTAAAGGGTAATATAAGGGGTAAAAGATGTCAGAACATTACGATTTTCACTATCAGCCGACAGGTTCCGGTGCTATCTCCGGTCAACAGGTTTTACAGCAGACTGAAGACGCTATCAATGAACTTGGCGATTACGTGAACGACAACGTGGGCGGGGCAATGGATGTAGCGCAACAGGCTTTAGAGACTGCGCAAAATGCGGAACAGGACGCTCAGACTGCACTTGACACGGCAAACAGTTTTTCAGGTGCTATACAGTCAGCTCAGCAAGACGCTAGTACTGCACTCTCAACAGCACAGACAGCACAGACAACGGCAAGCAATGCCAACAATACGGCAATTCAGGCAAGTCAGGACGCAAGTTCAGCGGTGACTACTGCAAACAACGCTTCAGGGCAGGTAAGTACCTTGTCCGGTACCGTTACTGCACTCGGTCAGCGTGTAACTACTGCTGAAGGCAATATAGGACAGAATACAAGCGACATTACCGCATTAACAACCCGTGTGGGAACTGCTGAAGGCAATATAACTACCCTTCAGAATGACGTGAGTATTGCTCAGGGTAATGCAAGTTCAGCGATGGCAACAGCAGGACAAGTGAAACAGCAAGCCTTTGTATTCCGCTATTCCTCAACTGCACTTGTAGCTTCATCAACAAACAGCAATACACTTTTAGATAACACTGATAATTTAAAAGTAGGTGATAAAGTAATTGATAGTAGTGGTGTGTTATTCTCAATTACTGCAATAGACACAGCCAACTCAACATTCACAATCGGAACAGCTTTGATTGACTTAGCTCAGGATAGTGATGTTGTGCATAAGAGTGGGAATGAGACTGTAGGTGGTGTTAAGACTTTCAGTGAAGATGTTGTTATTGGTAATTCAGATACAACTCAAAGCTCAAAAAGACTTATATTGAAA
>JAFNUD010000022.1 GCA_017384225.1 Paludibacteraceae bacterium | reverse complement strand
TCTTACGGTGGTGTTCAACTCGGTCTCCTCGAGAAGAACCTCTCTTGGATTTCTCTCTTTATCTCTATCGCTCCATCTTTGGGATTCTTGGGTACCATTATCGGTATGATCCAAGCGTTCGATAAGATTCAACAAGTAGGTGATATCTCTGCTACCGTTGTGGCTGGTGGTATCAAGGTCGCTCTGTTGACCACTCTCCTCGGTTTGATCATTGCTATTATTCTTCAAGTATTCTACAACTACATCCTCAGCTTGATCGAGGGTCTCGTTAATGAGATGGAGGATAGCTCTATCAGCCTCCTCGACCTCGTGGTTGAATACGACGCAGCACAAAAGAAATAATCTATTTTGCATTGTGCAGAACGTGAATTGTTAAACTTGCAAATTGTAGATTATTATGAAGAATTATAAATTATTCCCAAAAGTAACCCTCTGGGTCCTCATGCTCGTAGGCATCGTCGCTTCGGTGATGTTCTTCGCGGGAGGTTCTGAAGGTTCTTTGGAGGTAGCAGGTGACTTCTTGAACATTCCTAAGTTCACCGACGCACTCCTCTATTGGATCTATGTGCTCGTAGGTCTTGTTATTCTCGTTACTTTCGGTTTTGTTATTGCTAAACTTGTTGAGACTTTCAAGGTTGACCCAAAACGTGGTCTTACCTCTGTGCTCGTAGTACTCGCTGCTGTAGGTCTTTGCGCTCTCTGCTGGTTCTTGGGTAGCCCTGAGAAGGTTGAGATCCTTGGTTACGAAGGCACTGACAACGTTGGTAACATGGCTCGCATGAGTGACGCTATCATGTACTTGGTTTACATCCTTACTGCTTCTACTGTTGTAGCGCTGTTGTGGGGTGTTATTTATACACGTGTTAAAAAGTAATTACGACATTTACTTTACTAAATTGTAAATTGTCTAATTGTAATTTAAGATTATGGCAAAGAAAATCCCGGAGATAAATGCCAGTTCCATGGCTGACATCTCGTTCTTGCTGCTCATCTTCTTCTTGGTGACCACTTCTATGGATGTGAATCAAGGTCTCGCACGTCGTTTGCCTGCTCCTATTCCACCAGATCAAAAGATTGAGGACACCGATATCAACAAGCGTAACTTGTTTGTTGTGAAGATCAACTGGGAGAACAAACTCCTCGTGCAAGGTCAAGAACTTGATGTTCGTCAACTGCGCGCTAAAGCCAAGGAGTTCATTGTAAATGCCAACGATGACCCTAATATGCCTAAACTCTTTGAGGAGGATTTCGGTCAACCGTTTGGTACACTCCAATATACTAAGGAACACGTAATCTCTGTGCAAAACGATGCAGAGACACAGTACCAAGCATATTTGGAGGTGCAGAACGAATTGGTGGCAGCTTACAACGAGTTGCGTGAGGAATGCGCTCAAAAATACTTCCATACTGCTTATACAGACTTGGATGAAGAGTGGCAAAAGAAAATCCAAAAGATTTATCCTCAAAAGATTTCTGAGGCTGAACCTAAAAATTATGGAGGAAAGTAATTATGGCAAAAATTCGTAGAAACGACAAGCGCGAGATGCCTGCTTTGAACACTAGTTCATTGCCAGATATCATCTTCATGTTGCTCTTCTTCTTCATGTCTGTAACCTCTATGAAAGAGGTGACATACAAGGTTCAAATCCAGAACCCACAAGCAACTGAGCTCACTAAACTTGAGAAGAAATCATTGGTTCGTTACATCTATGTAGGTACTCCTACTGCTGAGTTCCGCAAGCAATACGGTGCTGAGACACGTATCCAATTGGACGACGCTTTCGCTGACGCTAAGGAGATTGGTGATTACATCATCAACGAGCGTTCTTCTATGAAAGAGTCTGACCAAGGTTTGATGACCGTGTCTATCAAGGCAGATAAGGAGACAAAGATGGGTATTATCGCAGACATCAAGCAAGAACTTCGCCGTGCATACGCACTGAAGATCAGCTACGCTGCTACCCAACGCACATCCTACTAATCTATCTTACCAATAGATATACTGCTAAGAACTACCCAGCTAAATGGCTGGGTAGTTCTTTTTTATATCCCCTGCCTTTACACTTTACACCAAATACAGTATCTGTACAAAATCCATACAACTGCCACATTATCAGTACTTATTTACGCAAAAACATGTACATTCCACATATTCACTTGCCAAAGTCCAATATTTTCACTACCTTTGCAAACGAAATCAGCTACCATGCGAAATATCTGTTTGGTCATAATATTGATTAGTTTGCTATCCTCTTGCCATTGGCAGGAGGCGAAGCTGGTAATTTGTCTTGCTGATAGTCTCGACCAAACCGAGCACACCCTCTACGATGACACCGCAGCGCTGCAGCAAGCTATCCGCACACTCGATAATCCTTTCGGCAGACTCTTCGCACACAACCAACTCGGCAAAGCCCACTACTATATAGGACGTCATTTCAGTCTTGCTGACCAGATCACCCAAGCCGCAGAGCATTATATCGCTGCTGACCGCGCGCAGATAGACGACCCTATCTATCGCGGGCGCATCAACTCCTGCTTGGCGCATATCAGCAAACAAAACGAGAGTGACAGCCTTGCCCTCATCTTCTTCATTCGTGCCAATGAGGCGTTCAAAGCCAGTGGTAAAGACTGGTACTTTGCGCATACCCTATTGGATGTTAGCGAGTTTCATACCTGCCTCCAACACTATACTCAGGCAGATAGCGTGCTCCGTATCGCACAGTCCTACCAATTAGACAACTACTACCTCGCACGCTACAACGAGACCAAAGGACTCTATTTCTACGAGCAGCTCCAATACGACTCTGCCCTCTACTACTTCCACCAAGCCTTACACCTTTGGGAATATGAGGAAGACAAGTTCTACACCTACAAGAAACTCATGCAAGTCTATTTGGACATGGGCAACCAAGCAGCGGCTTTGCCTTACGCACAAATCATTGTTGAGCAATCTGCTGACCCCAACGATCTGGTCAATGCCTATTACTGCCTCATGCAAGATGCCAAGGCACGCGCAGATATAGATAAACTGAGCACGTATGCGCACGCGCGACAAGATGCTAACGAACTCTTGATGCAGAGTGTAGGCAACTACAACGGCGCGCAAACGCTGTTAGAAGAGCATCTAGCAAACCCTTATCCTTATCGCTGGGCATGGATCACGCTCCTATCTCTTCTTGTGGCTTGCCTGCTATTGGTCATTGCTATCGTGCTGCACCGCCGATATGCTGTCCGCCGCCTGCAAGTAGCTCATAATCAGATAGAAGACCTATCTATCGGTGCTCAACTCTCCGACATTCGTGCTACCTACCCACGCCCTTGCAAACAATGGAATGACTACAACGAACTCAAAAAAGACTTAGACACCCAACTCCACGACTGGCTATCTCAACTGGAGACCTACCAACTCTCTAACCGCGAGAATGTCTTCTGTACCTATATGCTCCTTTATCCCAACGCCTCGCTGGAGGATTTAGCTGATTGGATGCACTACTCCGCTACGGGCGTCAGCACCTTCAAACGCCGCATTGCACAAAAGATAGGAATCCCCACCCGAGAACTGTATCATTTCCTATACGAGATGTTACAAAGCGAAAAATAGAAACTGTACATTTTAAGAGATAGGTAATTGATAATGAACCACATTTATTTTAGGAAACAGTACAACTACCTTTTACTAT
>JAFNUD010000138.1 GCA_017384225.1 Paludibacteraceae bacterium | reverse complement strand
AATGTATAACCAGTGCGAGTGATAGTTGGAAGGGTAATACTTTCATCTTCTGTAGTTAGTTTATATACACCATCTTCAAGTCTCCACTTATCGTCCGAAATCGCACCTCCATTTGGGTTCAAAGTAACGGCCGTTTCGGTGGTACATACTTCCTTGTAAATCACAAGTGCTTTTTGTGAAGCAGAACTATAACAAGCAAAGATACTACTTGATTGGTTGTACTGCATTACATTGCGAGTGTATGAACCTTGTGCTTTAAGAGTTGCTGTGCCATCAGCAATAGTAATAGCCCAAGATGAATTATTTGAGAGAGTATTTTCTGTACGCAAGTAGTTTGAACTTGAAGAAGCAGCATACAAATAACCACTACCAGTGTAAAATGCAAAAGAATTAGATACTTTACCTGTTTTAAGAGTTAATACCTGCACAGAGGAACTTGGTTCCGCTATTGTATTTCCGCTTTTAGTAATTGCTGCTTGCCCACGATTATTATTTCCTTGAGTCGTGCTGATTGCATAGTTATAATCTTTCGCAGCAATTACAACACGATCACCATCTTTGAGTGTAGATGCGTCTGTTACAAGTTCCCATGTGCATTCTCCACCTCCGCTACTAACAGCACTGACGGTAATGGTATATGTAGCTTTTACGGTAACACCTCCTTCTGTATATGAAACCGTTACGGTTGGTGTACCTGCATTATTCATATCTGGTGAAGAAACGGAGGTTGGCGTAACAGCCTTAGTAGAACCATCACTATATTTTGCTGTACAAGTCCCATCGAATGAAAAACTATCCCCTACATTATAAGTGGTGGTCTGCCCCGAAAGTGTAATCGAAGATAGTGTTTTTGTTACTGTTGCTTGTTTCTTATAAATAGCCACATCGTTTTGTCCACTGCTATAACAAGAGAATATGACAGGACTATTACTACTATTAAATCTCAACCAGTTGCGAGAGTTCGTTCCTGATGCTTTGATGGTTGCAACACCAGCTGCAGTAATAGTGATTTTCCAACTACCATTGGCATTATTGGTTGTTTGTGTTTTTAGATGGTTGCTGCTTGATGACGCGGCATAAAGATAACCACTACCAGTATAGAAAGCGAATGTACCTGATGTTGTTCCATCCTTAAGGGTGAGAACTTGAACTGCCGTTGTCCATGTGATATTATCTCCGCTTTTGGTTATAGATACCGCAGCACGATTATTGGTATTTTGAGTAGTACCCAAAGCGTAGTTACTACCACTTGCAGCAATGACCACTTCATCTCCAGCAGCCAATTCGCTGACATCTTTCACAAGTGTCCATGTGTCCGCACCCCACGCCTGTCCGATTCCGACGATGAGGAGCATAGTTAATACCATCGCAAGGCGTTTGCCTAATGCACTTGCTTGATTGAAAAGTAGATTTTGTTTCATATCAATATGATTTATGCGCTAAGCGCGTTAATATTATCAGTTATGTAGTATTGTGTAGCTTGGTGTAGCATTGTGTAGTATTGTTATTCGTGCTCAGCACGATAAAAGTAATATAATTAGCGTTCTATGAACGCGAGTGATCTTTGAAATCTTGACATAATTTGGATTATAACAAACGAAATAGAGCCATATAGCCCTATTTCATTTGGATTGAACGGAAAGTTCGGTATGCGGTTACAGGCAATCTACAGAACTGCCTCAACTGTGTATAGAGGATAGTTGGTTATCCAATCTTGTTCTCGATATCCAGACATGGAGAAACGCACACCATGCAGTTCCTTGTTGTTCTCAACGAACCACTTCAAGCTCTTGGCCTGCAGATTATCTTCTGCCTTTACCTCAACAGGTAGAATGCAGTCGCCCTGTTGCACGAGAAAGTCTATTTCACCTTGCGAGGTATCTTGTGACCAGTAATAAATGATGTTTTGGCGGTTGCACCGCAATTGCTGCATCACATATTGCTCAGTTAAAGCGCCTTTGAACTCGGACATCAGTTCGTTTTTCTGCAAAAGCACTTGTTCCGACACTCCAGATAAGGCACCTAACAAACCAACATCCAACAGGTAGAGCTTGAATGCAGAGAAATCTTCGTATGCAGACAATGGCAGTTTGGCAGTTTTAGTGCGATGCACTTTGTACACCAAGCCAGCGTCTTGTAGCCAAGATAGTGCCAACTCAAATTCTTTGGCGCGTGCACCTTTCTTCAAGAAGCCATAGATAAACTTCTTATTCTCTTTGGCTAATTGTCCGATAACACTTCGCCATACCATACGAATACGAGGTACTTCGTTTATAGGAGCATGTTTTGAAAAATCGCGATCGTAACTGTCAAGTATAGCTTGCTGAATGGTTCGCACTTGTACAAAATCAGTATTCTGAACAAAAGCGTTTACCACCTCAGGCATGCCACCAATATAATAGTACTTGCGCAGCAAATCTTCTAATTGAGATGCATGTGAAGTAATAAGACTCCAGTTTTGTTGCTTTACTTGTTTGATTAGCAACTCTTCTCCCATCGCTTCTGCAAATTCGCAAAACGAGAGCGGATAGAGTGTCATAAAGTCCACTTTACCAACAGGAAAACTATCATCACGGTGCATGGCTATTCCTAAAAGCGAACCAGCTGCAATGATAGGTTGCTCAGGACGCAGTTCGTAGAAATACTTGAGAGCAGTTACTCCGCGTTTCACTTCTTGAATCTCATCCAAAAGCAATAATGTGTTAGGAGTAATCGTCTCACGAGTAGCGATTTGCAACTCAAGTAGAATGCGATCTATATCAAAATCTTTCTCAAACAGATGTGCTAACAACTGATTGTTCTCGAAGTTGATATACACCGCGTGTTCGAAGCATTCTTTTGCAAACTGCTTCATGAGCCATGTCTTGCCTACTTGCCTCGCTCCTTGCAGAATTAACGGTTTGCGATTTGGTTGGTCTTTCCATGCTTTTAGTTGATTAAGAGCGTATCTTTTCATATTACAATGATTATTAAGCGATTTCGGCTGCAAAGATACTGCTTTTTTTTGAATTGTGCAAGAAAGTGCACCTAAAAAGTGTAAAGTTTCACAAAAAGTGCGCCTAAAAAGTGTGATATTTCACAAAAAGTGCGCCTAAAAAGTGTAAAATCCAAATATGTCAATATGTCAAAGAACTCTTTTGTTCGGCGAGCCGAACGTTGTGTGTCGCAATGCGACGTTGTTATGTTATTTGCACCTATGGTGCGTTGGTTTGAATTAATTAAAAACAATAAAGATATGATGACAAATCTACAATCTTCTGCCTTCGTGGCAAGAACAACTCAACTACTATCGAGCGTGGCGCATCTCCGCCTCCTGCTCATGATGTTACTAACTCTAACCGTCTGTGCTAATGCGTGGGGTGCGGATGCAACCATTTCGACTTTTACTAGTACTTCTGGCAAGTTTGGTGATGTTAGTTATAATGCGTACAAAGGAGGTGGTACATCCAATCCTGCTGTGAATAGTAGTGCCATTCGACTATACCAAAATGCTAGTGGCAATACTGGTGGATATATTGTATTGTCTGTTCCTGATGGATATACCATTACAAGTGCAACTATCAAATCAACTATGGCTACTACTACAGGTTATTATATTGATTCAAACCCAGGTGCTACTACTCCAGCTAAAGCAAATTTTGAAGTAAGTAATAAATCATTGAGCGCAAACACTGCATATACCGTATCTGGATTGTCCACTCAATATATTACATTTGCTTGTTTCGGAACATCGTCTTCTTCACGATTGTATGTTTCGTATCTTTCAGTAACCTATCAATCAGCTGCAGCTCAAACCTACAATGTTATCCTTAGTCGTAATGGTGTAACAGAAACTATTAATGATGTTGAAGAAGGTACAGCATTGGATGATATAGACGGCACGGGAGATCAAGGAGGTTGTTCGCCTGAGTGGGTGTTTGAAGGATGGAGTAAAACTCAGCGTCCCGCCCAAAATAATACCGCAGTAATGGATTTAGTAACTACAGTTGATGGTGCTGGTCCTTATTATGCTGTCTATAGCCATACCGCTGAAGGTGGTGGCGGAAGTACTACAGCAACAATGTCTTCGTTTAGTGCCGTCAGTGGAAATGTTAATAATGATGCAAATGTTAGTTATGAAGCCGCTAAAGGAAGTGCTGGTACAGCCCCTGCGATTTATAGTAATGTACTTCGTATTTATCAAAATGGAGGAACACTGACAATTACTGGCAATAATGAAAAAAAACTAACAAGTATAACTATTGGTTCTAGTATGGCGACATCCGTCTCATACAAAATTGATGGAGGTACAGAAAGTTCTAATCAGTCAATTGCAGCGAATGGTAAATTTACTTTAAGCGAGATTGAAGCATCAAGTGTTCTATTTACATGTAAGGGAACCAGTTCAAGTTCTCGATTGTATCTAAATTATCTTTCTGTGACATATTCAGGTGGAAATACCGTTTATTACACAACCTCTCCCTCATGCGTCACCGAAACGGCCGTT
>JAFNUD010000038.1 GCA_017384225.1 Paludibacteraceae bacterium | reverse complement strand
GCAACCCGCAACCTGCAACCTGCAACTTTGGTTGTGTTTTCGTTTCTGCTCTATATGGCAAAAGAAAAAGGCTACCCCACCATCGGGATAGCCTTTTCCAATATGATCAAGTGTTGAATAATTATATATATTGTGAATGCGAGAAAAATTATTCCTCGCATTTTTTTAAAAAATTAAATCAAAAGTTGAAACAGAAGCTATGAATTTACCTATATTTGGGTCTGTAAAATAAACTGTGTCACGCAATAATTTCAGTTCAAAACTCATCGGTCGGGGAGCGCCCAGCGGCAAGGGGCGGGACCACCCGTCCCGACGAGCGACAAAATTAGAACAATTTGAATCTGTCTCCAAATTTTATGGCCAATTGTTGTGACATTGTTGCCCAATTAGCCAATGGCATTGTCCATTTCTTGCGGATATTGCGATAGGCAAGATAGACCAGTTTTTCAAGGGCTGTATCCGAAGGGAACACGCCCTTGTTTTTTGTCACTTTACGAATTTGGCGGTGATACCCTTCCACCGTATTTGTGGTGTAGATAAGTTTTCTGATACCAGCCGTAAATTGGAAGTATTCCGTAAGCTTTTCCCAATTGTCCTGCCAGGACTTGATGACAATGGGATACTGTTCTCCCCATTTGGCATCCAAGTTCAGAAGTTCTGTTTCGGCTGCTTCTTTGCTGACTGCCTGATAGACAAGCTTCAAGTCCTTCATGAATTCCTTCTGATGCTTACTGCCCACATATTTGATGGAGTTACGGATCTGATGTACGATGCAAAGTTGGACAATCGTATCAGGATATACACTGCGGATAGCATCCGGAAAACCTTTGAGCCCGTCAACACAGGCTATAAGGATATCCTGTACCCCACGGTTCTGTAAATCAGTCAATACACTTAACCAGAAGTTTGCACCTTCATTCTTGGATATGTACATACCCAAGAGGTCTTTATGTCCTTCAGAATCAATACCCAACACATTATAAATGGCACGGGTAACAGCATAGCCTCGTTCGTCTGTTACTTTATAATGAACGGCATCCATCCATACAATTGGATAGACAGGTTCAAGAGAACGTGACTTCCAGGCTTTTATCTCAGGTAATACTCGGTCCGTTATGGAACTGATGGTATCGGCTGACACACGATTCCCGAGATTCTCTTCCATCCAATCGCTGATTTCGCGGGTACTGTTTCCCATGGCGTACAAGCCGATGATACGGTCGGCAACACCTTCCGCAAGAATGGTCTCACGCTTCTTTATAAATTGGGGATCAAAGGTGGAATTGCGGTCACGAGGAGTCGATACGGTCACCTCACCCATAGAGGTCTGGACTTGCTTCTGCATTTTACCATTGCGTCGATTACCGCTCAGACGTTCATCCTCCGTCAGGTGAGCATCCATTTCACCTTCCAATGCAGCATTAAGGATACTTTCGAGCAAGGGAGCAAATGCACCATCCTTGCCCAACAAAGGCTTACCGGCTTTCAATTGTTCAATAGCCTTGTTCTTGATACTTTCAAAATCAAATTCACTCATAAAAAAAACTGTGTTAGCAAAGTTAATAATATTTTTCTTTGCTGACACAGTTTAATTTACAGTCTCAAGGGGCCTAAG
>JAFNUD010000137.1 GCA_017384225.1 Paludibacteraceae bacterium | reverse complement strand
TCTCGAAAACAAACAGGGAAAATAACTGTAGTTATATAGAAGCTAAAAAGAAAAATTTGTTAACTATATGTCACGAGAAATGTCCAATAGAATAGCCTATTTAGTGGCGTGTGTAGGTGCTTTTGCAGAACGATACGGACTGAGTAATCAGAACGCATACCTCTATCTACATCAGTATAAAGGTACGGATTTCTTGCGCGACTATTACGATATAGAACATACTTTTTCTATTGAAGAAGCAGTTGAAGATTTAACGATGATTTGCCAACGCAACGGAGGAGCAATAGCATGAAACTATATCACGGCTCAAATATAAAAATACAAACCATTGATCTCGAAAAGGGTAGGTTGGGCAAAGATTTTGGAAAGGGGTTTTACCTTAGTAGTGAGTATGAGCAGGCTGAGCGTATGGCTCAAATCACAAGCGTTCGACGAGGTGGAGAACCCATGATAACAACATTTGTCTTTGATGAGACAAAACTAAGCGATAAGAATCTCAAGGTGAAAATATTTGAGGGATATTCAATAGAATGGGCGCAATTTATTCTCAAAAATAGATTAAACAACACTCCTGAACAAGCGCATGATTATGACATCGTGATAGGACCAATTGCAGATGATAAGGTGGGCGTACAAATACGTCAACTGCTTCGCGAATATATTACATTGGAGCAATTCCAAAAGAAAGTGGAATATATTACACCTACAATTCAGTATTTCTTTGCTACAGAAAAAGCAATAAATCTTTTGCACCATGAATAAGGATATACAATTTTTAATAGAGTGCTTGTCGGAAGACCTCATCGCTATGCTAATGGAGACGTATGATTATTCATTGGATGAAGCAGCTGATGTTTTGTATAAATCAAACACCTATCGCCTAATAGAGAATATAGATTCTGAATTATATTATCAGAGTTCTGTGTACGTGTTTGATATGCTAAAAGAGGAGATAGAGCAAAAAGAAGAATACATCGAGAAAGAAGAAATCTTAGCCGCAGTGCGGGAGGGATTGCTAGAGGTGAAGCATGCTCATGAAACTGGTGTCAAACTGATGACGGCGGAGGAATTGCTGAATGAACTGTAAATAGTTATACTGCATTACTCACAATCAAAAAATCGTGCCAACCCCGCGTTAGGCACGATTTTTGATTATAATTAGAAGGGAAATTTTGGGGAGAGTGTCGTTTTTGGATGTTTTTATTTGGGATTTATATATCAGTTGACACCTTTTGTTATAAACATCATTTTGTTTTGCCCACCAATGCAGCGTGCTGCATTCTTTTGGGCAAAAACAAAAGATTCTCCTCAAATTGACACGAATTGACATTGTAATTGACGTTAATTGTCGTTAAAAATAAAATCAGTGTCAACATGTATATAGTTCCCTTTTATTTGGGGGAGTAGTGCTCGTGGTTGTAGTAATTTGCAGATAATTAAATGATTATGATTTTATTATATGAATCGTTTGGATTTCTAAAAAAAAAGTTGTAACTTTGCATCGAAAATGTTGTTATCTTGATGTTTTATGAGCGAATTGAATAGACATCGTTGGTCTAATATAGATTCGCACGCAAACTAAACCACAATATTCCACTCATATGACCACTTCACTCCCTACTGTAGCACTCATCTACGACTTTGATGGTACGTTAGCTCCAGGCAATATGCAGGAGTTCGGACTCTTGCAAGTTTTAGGCTACGACAACCCTGCCGAATTCTGGAATCTATGCGATCAGATTGCCAAGACCAATGATGCAGGTGGAATAGCCGTTGTGATGTACGCTATTCAAGCCGAGGCTGAACGTGCAGGCATTCGTTGTTCACGCGATTTCTTACGCAGCTATGGTAGCCACGTACACTTCTTCCCCGGAGTAGAACAATGGTTTAACCTCATCAACGAATATGCAGCACAAATCGGAGTGGAAATCAAGCACTATATCAATAGTTCGGGCATCAAAGAGATGATTGAGGGATGCAGTATTGCCAAAGAATTCGAGCAAATCTATGCATGCACCTATCTCTATAATGCTCAGGGAGATGCTTGCTGGCCTGCTGTAGTAGTGGACTATACCAAGAAAACGCAGTTCCTATTTAAGATCAACAAAGGTATTCGCGAAGTGAGCGACAAGGTACGTATCAACGAGTTTGTACCTTCCAACCAACGACCCGTACCATTTGAACGAATGATTTATTTCGGCGATGGCGAGACGGACGTGCCATGTATGCGCACAATCAAAGCAAATGGCGGACATAGTTTTGCTGTATATGGCAACGATAAGAAGCGCACCCTTGCCCAGCAATTACTTTCCGAAGGACGTGTCAATTTCGCGTGCCCTGCTGATTATACCGCTGACAGCCAAATGATGGAGATTGTCAAGCGTATTTTAGACAAGGTCAAGGCAGATCACACCTTGCAGCAACATGGAGCTGTCAATCGCGACACCCTAAACATGTTCTCCGCTCTTGGCGATATGATGGAATAATAGCCTCATTTCTCCATCAATTACGCACAATACCTTTACTTTGCAATAAATCTACCATAAAAAAGCAGCACCTTCGTATGGTGCTGCTAATAATTTGAGGGCAAATTTTGCACTACCCGCATTAAAAGATATGATTATTTCTTATAATTATATGGCAATGATGCGTAAATATCGGCACTGCTACTTGCTATATGCATCATGAATTGTCCTTCTTCAGCTACCCACTGATGAGCATCTGCATCGAAGAAAGATAGCATATCAGGCGTGATGGTGAAAGACACTTGCTTCGTTTCGCCTGACTGCAATGCCACTTTGCAGAATCCCTTGAGCTCTTTTTTAGGACGAACTACAGATGCCTTGCTATCTGATACATACAACTGAACCACCTCTTGACCTGCACGACTGCCAGTATTGGTTACGGATACCGTAATCTGATTGCCGTTCAAAGTAGCTTCGCTATAAGCAAAAGTAGTATAACTCAAGCCAAAACCAAATGGATAAGTAGGTTTGCGCTTAGGTGGATTAATCACATATTGTACGCCCTGCGATTCGTATTTGATTGGACGACGTGTGCCATACAAGTCAGCATAACGATAGCCCACGAAGATATCCTCCAAATAATGTACCTGTTTCTCTACACCAGGGTATGCTATCTCACCATATTGATGCGCTGGGTAGTCAGCCAAGGTAGCTTGGATAGTGTATGGCAGTTTACCTGATGGATTGACGTCGCCAAAGATGACATCCGCTACCGCATGACCTGTCTCGGAACCGCTATACCATGCTTGCAGGATGGCCTCTACGTCTTGGCTCCAAGGCATACCATGTGCGTTACCCGAAATAGAAACGAAGATTACACGATTATTGACTGCCGCCAGTGCCGAGATAAGTTGGTCTTGTGCGTATGGCAACTCATAATGCAAGCGGTCGCCGTCCTCGCAGTCCTGGTTGTGCGCCTTGTTCATACCGCCGACGAAGATCACATAGTCCGCCTTCTTAGCCGCCTCTACAGCTTCTGCGGTGAGTTGCTCAGGTGTGCGGTCGTCCTGCAAGGATTGACCCGTGGTCACGCCATTATATTCACCACCCACATCACCTACGTATCCGCGTACATATTGCACGTTAGCCATATCGCCTGCGCGTTCTTGGATACCCTGCAGAGGAGAAATTTCGTACTTCGCTTTCAAAGAAGACGAACCACCACCGACGGTCATCATCTTGATGGCGTTCTCGCCCACCACGAGAATAGTAGGACGCTCAGAAGCTTTCAACTCAATAGGAAGGGTGCTGTTGGCATTGCGGAGAAGCACAATACCCTCGCCTGCGATCTTGCGTGCCGCAGCGCTATGCGCCTCAGAGCACATCGCTCCAAAAGCTTTGTTAGGATTCATCGAGGTGCGGAAGATAAGGCGCAAGACATTGCGCACTTTCTCGTCAAGCTCCTTGGTACCTACTTCGCCACTCTGTATCTTCTTGAGATAAGGCATAGCGAGGTGGTATATGTCATACGCACTTGACGCTCCATCAGAGAGTCCGTCAGTCCATGTACCGAACTCCAGGTCGAGGCCGTTGGTGATAGCTTGGTCGGTATTCATAGTGCCTCCCCAATCGGAAATAACAGCGGCGTCACTACCCCACTCCTTGCGCAAGATGTCTTGCAGCAGAATAGAGTTGTGGCAAGCGTATTGACCTTTGTAGAGGTTATATGCACCCATGATAGACCATGACCCTCCCTCTTGCATAGCAGCACGAAAAGCAGGCAAATAGATCTCATATAATGCACGGTCAGAGAGGTTCACATTCACCCAGTGGCGGTCCACCTCTTGGTTGTTGAGGGCATAGTGCTTGACACAGGTAGCCACACCTTGCTCCTGCACACCTTTTACATAAGGCACCACCATCTTAGATGCCAAGTATGGGTCTTCGCCCATATACTCAAAGTTGCGACCATTGAGCGGGGTACGATAGATATTCACACCAGGACCCAGCAGCACATCCTTATTACGATAGCGTGCCTCCTCACCGATGCTCACGCCATAGAGGTAGGACATATCCGTATTCCATGTAGCTGCCAGACAGGTGAGCGCTGGGAAAGCAATACATGAGTCATTGGTCCAACCTGCTTGGTTCCACTCGTCCCACAGTACCTCAGGACGAATGCCGTGAGGGCCATCGGTGCACCAAATGCCTGGGATACCTAAACGTGCTACACCAGGTGAGGAGAACTTAGACTGTGCGTGAATGACAGCAATCTTCTCTTGCAGGGTCATGCGAGAGAGTGCATCTTCGATACGATCTTCGATTGGAGCAGAAGCATCTAAATACACTTGTCCCATCATTGGTAGGCATACCACCGATAGGATAAATAAGAAAAATAATGGTTTCTTCATAGCATTTAATTGATAAATAATAGAAATGTAGAGCGGTAGTCAGCCGCTCTACACTATAATATAGATGGATTATTTCACTACACCACCCAATGCGTTGTAGCGTACACCATTACGGATGATATATATCTGACCGTTCTCAATAACCTTGGTAGTGGTGTTAGGAACTACCACGTCTTCCACTGCTGATGGCAAAGTCTCAGAAGAGATAGTGAGCTTAACCTCTACGTTCTCGTAGTCAACTACCAAAGTAATGATGCAATCCTCAAAGATATGCTTGTTGTCGATTGCATTGAAATCAGGACCCTTCAGTGCAAGTGTGTACTCCTTGTTGATCTCCCATACAGCATCTGCAGTTGGTGCACCAAACTCTACAGCCCAAGTACCGTAAACCACTTTGAAGCGGTTACCAAACTCGAAAGCGAGCAACTCGTAGGTGTTATCATCAATTTTCTCAAAGCGTTGTTCAGCATTGCAGTTCCAACCAAGGAACTCACCTGGGATATGCCAGTCAGCTTGCATCAATTGGAACTCACCAGAAACGAGTGTCAATACCATATCACCATTATCCTCTTTCTTGAGGGTAAGAACAGCGTTAGTATAGCTACCGAATGGGTTAGCCAATGACAAGTTTGCAGGATCACCAGACTCATTCTTTGCACCCATTACATAAGGAACGCCCAATGTGAGACCCGCATTAGTCTCACGGTTAGTAGCCCATTGCTCATCCCAAGCGCGGTTCTTAACAATTTTGAATGTACCGCTCAAATCAGGTACAATAGCGGTCAATACGCCGTCAACTTCCTCAAATTGGATAGCATCTGCAAGATTCCAGTTATTGGTACATGCGCCCACAAGTTGATAGGTATCAGGCAATGCGGTACGATCATACTCCTCGCCACTAACAAAAGTAATGCTCAACACATCACCCTCTACTTTGAGAGTCAGTTTTGCGTTTTTATAGCCAAAACCAGCCTTGCCAAAAAGCAAGTTAGCAGGATCTGGAGTAGCATCCTCTAATTTTGCTGATAAAGTGTAAGTCTCGCCTACCAACACTACATCACCTTGGTTAGCACCACCATATTGAGGTACCCAGTTGTTGTCCACAATCACCTTAGCTTCACCCCAGAAATCAGGGATAGTAATTTCGTAGTTGCCCGCAGAAACCTCTGTGAAAGCAGGAGCTGAGCCATTAGCCCAACCATTAAACTCACCCACCATGTTGTAGGTAGCAGCATTAACAGCTACCATAGCTGTCATCGCCAAGAAAAGAGAAAAAATCTTTTTCATAAAAATTAAATTTAATTGGTTAATAATTAGTTATTTATTGTGAATTGTCACACAATTCATTGTTTGTGCATAATTACTTGTATCGCCACCCAATAGTGGGCAGTATATCTCTAGGCTTGAGCGTAGCATCTTGCCTCTCGCCAATGCGCGTACTTCTCGAGAGGTCATCGCTGCACGGTAGAAGAAGACTTGGTGGATATTGCTACCCTGTATGGTAATAGTGCCAACGGTCTTATCTATTCCTTCGGTAACAGATACCTGTTGCCCATTGGCGTACAGCCATAATTTCTTCTGTGCTGCCGAATAAACTTCGGTATAGGTAGTGTCCGCGCTGACATAACTGATGGTATAGGACTGTACTTGTCCTTCTGGCACGAAACTCAGACACGCCACGCCATTCTCATCACCTGCTGTGCAGATATACTCTGGCAGCGGTTTGCCTGCCTGCAATGCCTCCCACATCGTTAGCGGAAAAGCCGAAGCCATCGCCTCGTGTCCCAACTGATTGGGGTGATAGATATCCGAACCATTCCACATATGCTCTGCCCATCTGCCTACGCCATCATCGATAGTACCAAACACATTGATAGTAGGCACATTCCATTGTTGCACTTCAAGATTCACATCGCAGAGGTCCTCATAGTCCACCTCATTGAAGTCCGCACGAGGATAGTTATTCGTAACAACTACCACTCTACCCTGCTCTTGCAGCATACGAATCAGGCGAGGCATATTCTCCTTATAGGAGAGTACAGCACGTGCGCCTTTCTCGTGCAGTCCTTCGTTGCCCAGACTAATGCCAATGACCACATACTTCGCCTCTACGGGTGTCATATCGTGGTCGAAGCGAGCAAAGAGGTCGTAGGTGTTATTGCCATCTATGGAGATATTCACACTCTCCCAACCTGCGGGCAGTGATTCGCTCACCTGCGCGGCATAGCCATGAAGCGCATCTGCCCCCACGCCTCTACACACAGAGGAACCGAAGAAGCATACGCGCTGCTCCGCGGGTGAATTGCACGCACTGAGTAGCATGCAAGACACCAGCAGCAGGGCAGGGATAAGATATGTTCGCCTATATTTTTTCATACCACTCTACACAATTCTATACAACCCTACACCATCCTACACTACAAGATGCAAGAGGTGATACTCTCAGCAGGCAACTGTATTTCAAAGTGTTTGCCGTTATGCTCAATGATGAAGGACAAACCAGTCGCATTCTCATTGAAGAGCACCAAGCCGTATGTGCCATCAGGGTTCTCCGATGCCACAGCTGATAAACCTGTAGGCATATAGCCAGAGGTAGCAATGCGTGTAGAACCAGCTTTGAGGGCTTTGCTCAAGTGACCAATCACGTAGTAGTGGCTGCGTTTGTTGAGTGTAGTATAGTCTTTCGAGGAGATATCCACTGCACCATAGCAAGTAGCACAAGCACCTGGACCGCCGTGAGGGCCTCCGTTCTCATCAAGCATGAAGTTCCATACAATCACCGCCTTGCACCAGCGCGTAACAGTACCAATGCAGGTGTTCTTCATCTCAGACATGAGCGACTGACCAAAGCTCTGGTAGTTCCATGTACCAATGGATTGCTCAGTAAAGTAGAGGTTCTTCTCTGGCGCTTGTTTGTGAATAGCATCCAATTCTACAGGGCTACCGCCATAGCTATGATATGCTGCACCATCAATATACTGACTGGCTTCAGGATCGGCATAAATCTTGATAGGATATTGCAGCTGATCCTTCTTGCCATCATAGTTATAGTTGTGGTCAAAGCAGATGATCTTAGCTTGGATACCCTCGCGTTTGAAGACAGGTCCGAGAGCCAACTTGATGAAGTCGCGCTCTTGATCCCAAGGCATGTACAAGGACATGGAGTTACCCCAGTTGAGTGGCTCGTTTTGTGGTGTCACGCTGGTGATGTTGATACCCTCAGCTTCAAAAGCCCTAATCCACTTCACGAAGTACATTGCGTAGTCTTGATAATAGTCAGGATTGAGGTAACCACCTACCCATTTGTTAGCACCCGTATAAGGTGCTTTGCTATGGATATCATCTACCTTCATCCATATTGGGCAGCTCCAAGGTGTACCCATCACTTTGAGTCCTGGATTGATAGCCAAGATCTCTTTCAGCACAGGGATGATATAGTCCAACTCATCGGTAGTGAGTGCAAAGTTCTCAATGCCTTTGGTGTCGCAGCAGGTGTAGTCATAGTCATTGCGCGAGTTGAAGTCGCTACCGCCGATAGGTACGCGCACGTAGCCGTAGCCCATACCATTCTCTGGAGAGAATGTCTCCACCAGCAGTTTCTGACGACGCTCTGCAGGCATCTGCATGAGGTTGAATGCCGCAGCACCTGTGATAGCGGCACCAAAGCCGTCAAACTCCTGATAACGCACTTTCGGATTCAGTTTCAATGTGCGCTCAGGCGACATATTGAGTCCTTCGGCATAGTCCTTGCCTACTGCCACGAAGCCCATTGTACCGTCTGCCGTAGTGACGTATGTCATCACATCGCGTACTGGAGCTGGCTCTATTGTAGGATTATCATCAGGATTATTAACGGGGGTATTGCAGCCGAGCAATGCGGCCGCAATACCTATAAATAATACATTATTCACTATTCTCATTATTGTGGTGTTTTATCGTATTTTCTCGTATGTAGTGGTAAACTTGTTTTGGTCAAGCGTGATGCGGTAGATACCCTCAAACTCTTCTTGGGTATTAGCAATCCAGTTACCAGCCTCAGCACCTGTATCGCCATTCAGTTTGGTCAAACCCTCTGGGCCTACACCTTGGATTGGCAAACCGATCTGCTCATAGTTGCCGCCTGATTCTTCGCCGCCCCAACCTTTCTGATGGAAGAACTTGAAGTTCAACGAGCCGTGTGTAGCAAAGTCAGCATTCACACCGTTCTTGAGGTAAGCGGTGAATTGATATACCTTAGGTGCTACGGTGCGACATGCTATGTATTGACCCAGGTTATCGAAGCCCCAACCGCCTTGTGTCTTAGGTTCAGCCACTGGCAGACCGAAGCCCACACCAGTCATCCACATTACGTTAGGATAAACAGCATCCTTCAGTGGCTCGACTACGATATAGTCTTCTGCTGGCAGGTAATATACCTCGTACATACCCTTCTCGCCCAAGAACTTCACTACATTGCCATTGACTACTTCCATATAGTCTAAATTGTATGCAGTAGCCATATTAGCCACACCACTTACGGTCACCTCAATAGCAGGGTCGAAGAAAATCTTCGCATAGCGATAGGTCTTGCCTGCCACCTCTGCCAAGTCGGCATTCACATCCAGTTTCGATACAGGTTGTGCCACCTTACCGCTGAAGTAGAGATCAAAGGTCAATGGGTTGAACTGGATGGTATCAATGGTCTCAATCTCGTCGTTGCTGAGCAAGATAGTTGTTGCCTCGCCATTCGTGAGTTGCTCCTCAGTAATGAGCGAAATCTGACCATTGAGCATACCAAACACTGGGTAGTTCCAATCAATACGACCAAACTTAGTTCCCACTACTGCGAGCAAGCATTCGTAGGTCTTAGGATAGCCCAAGCCGTACAATACAAACTGATCGCCCTCAAGGGTCATTTGTTTACCTCTGTCCTTGGTAGATGGTTTAGGAGGCATCACGTACAGAGTCTCTATAATAGGACGATGACCTGTGCACTCGCTCAAGATAAGGTCTGTAGTAGTACCCTCCACATTGGTGGCGGTCAGATAGACTTGTACTGGCTCGCCCTCTGGCATGTTAGGACCAAAAGGCACAGCGTATGTGAAGGTATTGCTGTACTCGTAATCTTTGGTGCGAACCTCTTCGTTAGCTATCACATTGATACCCACTATCACTTTGATGGACAAGGTGGACAATGGCGTCTTGGTTTCGGTGATCTTCACGGAAAACGAGATACTATCTTCGCCGTAGTTGATTACACTATCGCTCAGTAGCTTAGCTTCCACCGCAGGTTTGCCCTCTGGGTACACCTCGCGGAAAGAATCTGGCTGACAAGCAGTATAGCCTATTGCGATTAACGCAAGAAATAGGACTTGAAATATACGTTTCATAATATATTGATTATTTGCAGATTAATACTCAAATTAATAGCCATCATTCTGAACTAGGTTAGAGTTCTTATCCAAGGCAGTCTGTGGGATAGGCATCAGCTTGTGTGCTTCCACGAATGGACGTGCCTGTGGCAGACGACCTTCGTCGCGCAGGTTAATACCGTTCATCACTTCGAGCAGTTTGCCAAAGCGAATGAGGTCGAAGAGACGATGTCCCTCGAGTGCCAACTCCAGACGACGCTCGTGCAAAATAGCATCCAGCACGGCCTCTTGGCTACCCATCGCCGAAGCAGAGAGGTCAGCCAATTTCGCACGTTTACGAATGGTGTTTACCAAGGATACAGCACCACTCAAGTCGCCCTTATGCGCCAAGGCCTCTGCCTTGAGCAACCAGATATCCGCACCACGCAGTTTGATCACACTATTGTATGCCGAACGGCACTTGTACATGAATGGATAGTTGTCTGCTGGGTAGTAGTTGCTCCATGCGCACTCGTAATATACGATGGTTTGGTTGCAACGCACAGTGTCACCCTCTTTCTCGAAAGCGCGGATAAGGTCGCGGCTTGGGGTAATCCACTTCGCCCAGGTGAAGGACTCCTCCCAGTTGGAGAGGTTACGACCGAACATCCATGTCACCCAGTTACCGCTGGCAGCAGTGTATTGTGCCTCAAGGATAGTCTCCACGTTGTTGCGATTGGCATCGCCGATGTTCTCGTCGTATTTCCAAATGTCAGCATAGTTGTCTGCCAATGCGATACCGTCGCCAAACACCTTATCGCTATACTCAATCACCTTATCCCATTCGCCCAACTCGGCGTATAGTTTAGCCAGCAATGCGTATGCAACGGTCTTGCTCAGCACGCGTTTGTCATTTGGATTGAGTGCAGGAGCGTAAGGAATAGCCTCTGTCAAGTCCTTGATTACTTGCTTGTAAGCAGAATCTTGACTAACTGGCATAGGGAAGTAGATAGGATATACCTCCTCTATGTTGTCTGCGGTAATGTCTGGTGCCTCAGTCAGGTTCAACGGAATATTACCAAACCAGTGTGCCAAGTCAAAGAGCATCATGCCGCGGAAAATCTTCGCCTCGGCTTTCCATTGGTCGCGTTCTGCTTGTGTCAATGCTGGGTCTGGCACTTTGTCTATGTTAGAGATGATGACATTGGCTTGTGCTATATCCTCCAGATAGCGGTCCCAGTCGCGGGCGATGTCTGGGTTGGATGCATCGAGTGCGTTGGTTTCTACAGGTACAACCTCTGCACCAGTAGTACCAGCATATGCGTTATCGGTACGCGCTTCACCAAAGAGCAGATAATCCAGATACCAGTGCTCTTGACGGTCACGCATAATGTTGTACAAGTTCTCATAGACAGCCATCATAGCTGCACGGTCTTTGAATTTGATACGGGTAGTATCACTGGTCGAGGTACCCAAGTTCAGTTCTGACTGATCAGAAATAGGTTCCATATTCAGGTCACAGGATACGAGGGCAATGCCCAAGGCTACACCTATTATATATATATACTTTTTCATAATCGTTCTGTTAATTTTCGTTCAACCATTAAAATGCAATGTTTACACCCAATACGAAACTGCGAGTTTGTGGATAGGTACCATAATCCAAACCTTGCACCGTTCCTGAGTTACCATATTGATTCACTTCGGGGTCCATACCCAAGTACTTGGTCAATGTAAAGAGGTTTTGAGCCGAGAAGTAAGGTTGCAGACGCGTCATACCAATCTTCTTCATCCATGGACCTGAGAATTCATAACCAATAGTCAAATCTTTCAAACGGATATAACTACCATCTTCTACAAAGTAATCGCTGACCTTCATATCAAAACCTGCCTTAGGAATGCTAGTAATCATACCAGGACGACGCCATCTATCAAGTACGCGGGTAGATTGGTTCTTAGCGTCATACATACCCTCTGTCTCAATACGGCTGGCATTGAAGATATCGTTGCCATACGAACCTTGCAAAAGGAAGCTGATGGTCACACCATAAAATTGGAAAGTGTTAGTCATACCAAACGTAAAGTCTGGGTTAGGATCACCCATATAAGTACGATCGTTGGCTGTCACCTCGCCATCCTCATTGGTATCAAGATAGATGAGTTCGCCTGTCTCTGGGTTCACACCACCCGTCTTGTAGCCATAGAACGAACCGAGAGGCATACCTGGCGTATTGCGCACGCAGTAATCAGCTAAAATGTCAGTCACTTTGGCATCATAATACACTTGGCTGGTAGCCAATTTCTCGAGGCGGTTCTTATTGTGCGAGATATTGAGTTGTGTATCCCATTTAAAGTTCTTCTTAACGAAGTTATGCGATGTGATGGTAAATTCCACACCCATATTGCTCATCTCGCCCTCGTTACGTTGGATCGACGATACCGCAGCCGAACCTGCTGGCAGAGATACCCACATCAGCATATCGGTAGTGTACTTGTAGTACCAGTCGAAGTTCAAAGTCAAACGATTCTTGAGCATGGTCCAGTCCAGACCGACGTTCGTTTGTGTGGTGCGCTCCCATGTGAGATCGGTATTGCGCAGTGATGATTGGCTGTAGGTAGGCACGGCATGTTCTTTGCCTGTCTCCCACCAGTTTTGGCGGTTGATGCTATAACGCTCCAAATATGCGTAGTCGCCAATACCACCTTGGTTACCGGTTTGTCCCCAACCGCCACGGATCTTCAAGTCGTCGATCCACTCTACATCTTGCATCCATGGCTCGCCACTGATACGCCAAGCTGCACTCACAGATGGGAAGTATGCCCAACGGTGACCTGGTGCCAAACGAGACGAACCATCGGCACGCATGTTAGCAGAGATCAAGTAGCGTGACTCATAATTATAACTTACGCGCGCGAAGCCAGACATGATAGCCCACTCGCTCGCTTTGGTTTCGGTGCTTCCTGGGTCAATCTTGTTGGCTGCATTCAGCGTCTGAATAGTACCATCTGCATAATGGCTACCTGCGATATAGGATTGTGTCCACATGGAGTGTGTATAAGAACTACCCAGCATGACGTCAAGGTTATGACCATTCATGTTGGTGGTGTAGTTCAACACATTATCCCATACAGTTACGAGGTCAGTACTACGTGTATCGCTACCCTCACCGTATTGGTTGCGTCCCCATGAGGTCTTGTGTGGATCAAGGAATGAAGTATTGTTATTCATTCTGAGGTCCTCTGTGAAGGTAGTAGTAAACTTCAATGAATGGTTATAGTTATCACCTCGGTTGAATTTCTTGGTGTCATACAGAGTTACAACACCCTTACCTGTAGCCAACAAGCGGTGTTGTTTGCTAAATTGATTTTTATAACGCTCAATATTCTCCAATGGGTGAGTAATGTTGCTCACACCATAGAAATTGGTGTAATAATATTCTTTATTTTCAGGATCGTAGATAGGTGCGTAGGTTGGTGTGTTGATCACAGACAACACCAGACCACCACGGTTGGCACCTGTACCCGAAGATATTGTACCTTGGTTCTCACTATAGCCATATGCTACGTTCGTACCAATACTTAACCATTTAGTTACTTCTGCATCAATCGAAGTACGGAAGTTATAACGTTGATACTTAGTGGTAGGCACAATACCTTGCTCATTGGTATAACCACCCGACATGTAGTAGTTCACGCGATCTGTTCCGCCGCTCACAGATAGTTGGTAGTTCTGTGTCGAACCAGTTTTATAGGTCTCATCGAACCAGTCGGTCTCATCTTTCAAGCCGTCTGGCAACACTACGTTCGAACCCAAATCACTCAGATACTCACGATATTGCTCGTAGTTGAGACTCTCCATGCGTTTTGCCACTTGTGTCCAACCACCATACATCGAAAAGGTCACATTCATTTTCTCTTTGCTGGCAGCACCTGCTTTGGTGGTAATCATGATCACACCATTAGCAGCACGCGAACCATAAATAGCAGCAGACGATGCATCTTTCAAGATTTGCATGGTCTCAATGTCATTAGGCGCGAGGAAGTCGATATCAGTCATTGGCACGCCATCGACTACGTAGAGAGGGTCGTTGCTACCATTCATAGATGTAGTACCACGCACACGCACCACCATACCTGCACCAGGCTGACCGCTTGGTTTGACTACAGTCACACCAGCAGCCTTACCTTGCATAGCCTGCGCAGCCGAAGTGATCGGACGTTTCTCCAAATCCTCAGTATCAACAGATGAAATAGAAGTAGTCACATCCTTGCGTTTCTGTGTACCATAACCAATGACAACTACTTCTTCCAATAATTCCTGATCCTCACGAAGCACAACCACCATGTCCTGTGCTGCACGAACTTCTTGATCTTGAAAACCTACATAAGAAACGAGCAATAAAATGTCCCTTTTTTTGATACCAAAAAGGACATACCTTAAAAAAGATACTAATAACAATAAAAACTAAGTTATGATGAACAAACACAGAGAACAAGGCTTTCGTAGCCTGCTCATGACATTCGCAGTTGCAGTAATGTCGTTGTT
>JAFNUD010000021.1 GCA_017384225.1 Paludibacteraceae bacterium | reverse complement strand
ATAGAGTGAAAAGTTAAGACAATGGCTAAACACGATTTAAAATTAAACAGAAATATCGGTATCATGGCTCACATTGATGCCGGTAAGACTACTACCTCTGAGCGTATCTTGTTCTATACTGGTTTGACACACAAAATCGGTGAGGTGCACGATGGTGCAGCTACTATGGACTGGATGGAGCAAGAGCAAGAGCGTGGTATTACTATTACTTCTGCTGCTACAACTACTTATTGGCAATATGCTGGCAATAAGTACAAAATCAACTTGATTGACACTCCGGGACACGTTGACTTTACCGTAGAGGTAGAGCGTTCATTGCGTATCTTGGACGGTGCTGTGGCTGCCTTCTGCGCTGTAGGTGGTGTACAACCACAGTCAGAGACTGTATGGCGTCAAGCTGATAAATACAACGTGCCACGCTTGTGCTACGTAAACAAAATGGACCGTAGTGGTGCTAACTTCTTCGATGTAGTTACCCAAATCAAGGAGGTGCTTGGTGCTAATCCTTGTCCAATCCAAATTCCAATCGGCGCTGAGGAGACCTTTAAAGGTGTAGTTGACCTCGTAACTATGAAGGCTTGCGTATGGAATGACGAGACTATGGGTTCTGCATATAGCGTTGAGGAGATTCCAGCAAACCTCGTAGCAGAGGCTGAAGAGTGGCGCGACAAAATGCTTGAGACTATCTCTGAGTTCGATGATGCATTGATGGAGAAATACTTTGATGATCCATCTACCATCACCGAGGATGAGATTCGTTCTGCAATCCGCAAAGGTTGCTTGAGCATGCAAATCTTCCCAATGGTTTGTGGTTCTTCATTCAAGAACAAAGGTGTGCAAACTATGCTTGACGCTGTGTGCGCATACTTGCCAAGTCCAATGGATACCCCAATCATCGACGGTACAGACCCTGCAACTGGCGAGGCTGTAACCCGTACTCCAGATGATGAGGATCCTTTGTGCGCTCTTGCGTTTAAGATTGCTACTGACCCATACGTAGGTCGCTTGTGCTTCTTCCGTGTGTATAGTGGTAAGCTTGATGCAGGTTCTTATGTTTACAACCCACGTTCAGGCAAACGCGAGCGTATATCTCGTATCTTCCAAATGCACTCTAACCGTCAAAACCCAGTTGAGACTATTCTCGCAGGTGATATCGGTGCAGGTGTAGGTTTCAAAGATATCCGTACTGGTGACACCTTGTGTGCTGAGGATAAGCCAATCGTACTTGAGTCAATCGAGTTCCCAGCACCAGTAATCGGTATCTCTGTAGAGCCAAAGAGTCAAGCTGACCTTGATAAACTGGGTGTAGGTTTGGCAAAATTGGCTGAGGAGGATCCAACATTTACCGTTAAGACTGACGAGCAAACAGGTCAAACTGTGATCTCTGGTATGGGTGAGCTTCACTTGGAGATTATTATCGACCGTCTGAAACGTGAGTTCAAGGTAGAGTGTAACCAAGGTCGTCCTCAAGTAGCATATCGCGAGGCTATCTCTGCTCCAGTAGAGTTGCGCGAGACCTATAAGAAGCAATCAGGTGGTCGTGGTAAATTCGCTGACATTATTGTTCGCGTTGAGCCAGCAGACGAGGGCTTCGAGGGAGGCTTGCAATTCGTGGATGTTGTTAAGGGTGGTAACGTGCCAAAAGAGTACATCCCAGCAGTAGAGAAAGGTTTCACCGCAGCTATGAAGACTGGTGTATTGGCTGGTTATCCAGTTGACAAACTGAAAGTGACTTTGATGGATGGTAGCTTCCACCCAGTTGACTCTGACCAACTCTCATTCGATATTTGTGCTCAAATGGCATTCAAGAGCGCTTGCGCTAAAGCTAAGCCAGTATTGATGGAGCCAATCATGAAGGTTGAGGTGGTAACTCCAGAGGAGAGCATGGGTGATGTTATCGGTGACTTGAATAAACGTCGTGGTCAAGTAGAGGGTATGGATACCGCTCGTACAGGTGCACGCGTGATCAAGGCTAAGGTACCATTGAGCGAGATGTTCGGTTATGTAACCGCATTGCGTACCATCACTTCTGGTCGTGCTACCAGCAGCATGGAGTTCTCACACTACGATGCAGTATCTGCAACAATCGCTAAGGCTGTTTTGACAGAGGTGGGCGGTCGTGTAGATCTCGTGTAAGAATAAATAACCGGTTGGTCGGGTGACCGACCTTCCGGTACTAAGAAAAAGAAAAAAGTCGAGTTGAAAGTTCGAAAAGGTCGAGCAAAAAGGGCCGCTTGATACTTCAAACCTCTTCGCTCTCGCGTGCATGTGCGCACGCACCCACGTACCTTATATAATATATGGCTTCGCCAATAAAGG
Organism: Paludibacteraceae bacterium; assembly: GCA_017384225.1. Lineage (GTDB taxonomy): Bacteria > Bacteroidota > Bacteroidia > Bacteroidales > Paludibacteraceae > Colicola. Next base: position 2,337 of record JAFNUD010000021.1, on the reverse strand, counting down.
GGGAGAAGTTAAAAACGTTCTAAAGGTTCTAAAAGTTCCAAACGTTTAGAACAGCGGCAATGCCGCGATTAGAACTCCTAAAACTCTTTTAACCAGCGTAGCTCGTGTGAGGTAGGCGGCTAAGATAAATAAAACCAAAGCGTGAGTCATCTGAGCAAATGACTCTTTGGATGTGCGAGCGCCTAGGGTAATGTAAAACTAATTAAAAACAATTAAAACAATGAGTCAAAAGATTCGTATTAAACTGAAATCGTTCGACCACAATTTGGTAGATAAGTCTGCTGAGAAAATTGTGAAGACCGTAAAAGCAACAGGTGCAGTAGTAAGTGGTCCAATTCCATTGCCAACTCACAAGCGCATCTTCACTGTAAACCGCTCAACCTTCGTGAATAAGAAGAGCCGTGAGCAATTTGAGTTGTCAAGCTACAAGCGTTTGATTGACATCTATGAGTCAAATCAAAAGACTGTAGAGGCTTTGATGAAGCTCGAGCTCGCAAGTGGTGTTGAGGTAGAGATTAAAGTTTGATAACCAAGACAAAGAAACAAGAACTATGATCCAAAACAAGAGACTGTCGGGTCCAATGACGAGAGTAAGGCGTTGAGGTGATGGGTTCAAAAAACAAAACAAACCACATCCCACGGATAGACAAGGTTGTAAGACACGGAATCCCGAGGGCGAGAGTGGAAAAATAATTATTAACAATTTTAATCACAGCAAAAAAATGCCAGGATTATTAGGTAAAAAAATCGGAATGACATCCGTTTTCGGTGCTGATGGCAAGAATATCCCATGCACCGTTATTGAGGCTGGTCCTTGCGTTGTAACCCAACTCAAGACAGTTGAGAAGGATGGCTATGCTGCTGTACAAGTAGGTTTCATGCCAAAGAGCGAGAAACATACTAACAAGGCAGAGGCTGGTCACTTCGCAGCTGCGGGCGTACAACCAATGCGTCACTTAGCCGAGTTCGATGGATTCGAACAAGAAGTCAAACTGGGAGATACCTTGACCGTTGAGATGTTCGAAGAGAACTCTTACGTAGACGTGACAGGTACTTCTAAAGGTAAAGGTTTCCAAGGTGTAGTTAAGCGTCACGGTTTCGGTGGTGTAGGTCAATCTACTCACGGTCAAGACGATCGCTTGCGTGCTCCAGGTTCTATCGGTGCCTGCGCAACTCCAAGTCGCGTATTCAAGGGCATGCGTATGGCAGGTCACATGGGCGTTGACAAAGTAACTGTACAAAACCTTGTAGTACTTAAAGTGATTCCTGAGTACAACTTGATCATGGTCAAGGGTAGTATTCCAGGTGCTAAAAATTCAATCGTTGTTATTAACAAATAAGAAGGTATGGAACTTAGTATTTTGAATATGGCCGGTAAAGAGACCGGCAAGAAGATCGTTCTCAATGACGCTATCTTCGGTATCGAGCCTAACGACCACGCCATCTATTTGGATGTAAAACAATATTTGGCAAACAATCGTCAAGGTACAGCAAAAGCTAAACAACGTAGTGAGAACGCTCACTCTACTCGCAAACTCGGTCGTCAGAAGGGCGGCGGTGGAGCACGTCCAGGTGACTTGAAATCTCCAGTGCGCGTAGGTGGTGGTACCATCTTTGGTCCAGTTCCACGCGATTATAGCTTCAAACTCAACAAGAAAGTTAAACAACTCGCTCGTCGCAGTGCACTCAGCACCCGCGCAGCTGCTGGTCAAATTGTAGTATTGGATGCTCTCCAATTTGAGACTCCAAAGACCAAAGCAATGATCGAGGTAATGAACAACATTCAAGTTGCAGGTAAGAAAGTATTGTTTGTATTGGCTGAGAACAACTACAATGTTATTAAGTCTGCAAGCAATATCGAGCGCACCAACGTGGTGACTGTAAATGAACTGAATACATACGCAATCATGAACTCAAGTGCTGTAGTGTTTGTAGAGAACGCAGTAGCAGCTCTCGAGACAACTTTAGCATAAGGAGGTTACAACTATGGCAATTATTTTAAAACCAATCGTCACTGAGAAGATGACCGCCGCAGGCGAAAAGTTTAACCGTTATGGTTTTCAGGTAGTTCGTACTGCTAACAAGATTGAGATTAAGAAAGCAGTAGAAGAATTGTACAATGTACAAGTGCTTGATGTAAACACATTGATTCAAGCTCCAAAGACCAAACAACGCTACACAAAGAGCGGTTTGATTCGTGGTGCTAAGCAAGCTTACAAGAAAGCTATCGTTACATTGAAAGAAGGTGAAACAATTGATTTTTATAGCAATATCTAAAAATGGCTGTACGTAAATTAAAACCCTCTACACCGGGGCAAAGACACAAAATTATTGGCG
>JAFNUD010000136.1 GCA_017384225.1 Paludibacteraceae bacterium | reverse complement strand
GGTATTAGTTCGGTTTGGCAATTTGGGAAAAAAGAGTGGATGCAGTCAATAGCAGCTTGTCCTGCCTCGATAGAGGTTAGGCTCCCTTTAAAAGAATCTATGGCGACAACGATTTTCATGGCAATTTTTATATGTTGGGCTTAAAGGTAGTAATTCCCTAGGATTTTGCCAAAAATACCTGCATTTTATACACCTATTGATTAATGAGTTGACTGGTAGTTGTTTGGGATGTATAATCCTCCTGCACCGGTTGGGTTTTCCTACACCCGGACATTGGGTTTGAAAGATGACCGCGTTTTTTTTAAACGCGGTCATCTTTTTTAAAAACGCGGTCATGTTTTAAAAAAAGACGGTCATCTTTTTTGTGGTGTATGATGAGTGTGTCTTTTCCTGATTTCAGTAGACGTTTTTTTCTTCATTAGCTAGAAAGGTTGACACCTTTCTTTTTTCCATACTGGATAGATTTACGCATTTCCATTTCCATACTGTTTGGATTGACAGTATCATGATATGGAACAGCATGATTCCGTTCTTGTTGTTCGGCAAGAATGTATGTCCCTGGATGGGACATTCATTCTTACATAGGGTGTCAGATGTTATGGCAGCAGCCTTCATCCGTCCCCGTTGTTCGGCATGGCAAAGATATGCCATTATTCTGATTGTCTTTTATTCTCTTTGGATAATTTTTCTTCTTCCACATCTTTTTCTGCGGTCCAGTCTCGAGGTGTACCACTGCGGGTATCTTGTATCCTATACTCATGTGTGGCCTGTTGTAATTGTAGAAGTGTATGAACCTTCCGATGACGTTTCTGGCATGTTCCATATTGTTGAACGTTTTTCTAGAGTAGACACTTTCTGTTTTGATAATGCCATTGGTCCGTTCTGCCACAGCGTTTTCAGTAGGATTGTAGTCCTCGGTCATGCTGATTCTGATATGATGTTGTTTGAGCATAGCCACATAGTCATCACAGCAATATTGTACTCCCCTGTCTGAATGGTGGATGAGATTTTCCAAGGAAGTCCTACCTGTCTGTGTTATGGCTTGCCCGAGTGTTTTCATGGTAATGGCTGCCCGCAGCGTATCGGCCAATTCCCAACCGACAATCATACGGGAGTAGGCATCCGTTATCAGATGCAGATAGCATACATCGCTGTCAGCCAGACTGATGTAGGTAATATCCGCCACCCACAACTGGTTGGCAGACATGGGCTCATAACCGTGCACAAGATTCTTCCATTTGTGATACCGATGGTTGGAGTTCGTCGTATGGCGTGGTTTGGGAGGGGGCAGCATCAGGCCGTGACGACGGAGCAGGGTATAGAAACTGTCTCTTCCTATCATATTGTCCCTACCGTAAATGTCACAGAGCATCAGCCACAGTTTGTAGCCTCCGATACGGGGATCCTCATTGCGGATCTCGCGCACGTTCGCCAGCAGACGCTTCTCACGTCCCACTGCCGTTTCAATGTCGGCCTTGGACTGGTACCAGGCCTGACGACAATGGCCAAACAGACGGCATGAGAGAGCGACACTAAGGCCACGTCCCTCTACCAGTTCCGTCACTGTTTGGCCCCAGATTTTTTTCTGATGGGGATGTTGAAGTAAGACTCGGCCTTATCAATCATAAGGTCGCGGGCCTCTGTTTCTAGTCTGGAAAAGGCCAGAGCCTTCTCCAACTCCTTGATGCGCTTCTTTAAAGCAGCGTTTTCCTCCTTATAACTTTCCTTGTCACGGTTGGCCATATCCTCTTCGATTGGGTTTGCCTGCAAAGATAATAATTCAGGATGAAATTCATACTTACGAAGCCAATTACTCAAGGTACTACTGCTCTTTATACCATATTTCCGGCAACAACCGCCTTTGGTTAATCCGGAACTGTAATAATCACGAAGAATACCGAGGCATTCTTCTTCACTGTAATGTTGCCATTTCTTTCGCATACTGCTTACACATTTTTAATTGTTTATAAATGTGTCTACCTATAGCAGTATAAGACATGGTTATATATGCAAACAGGTGTATAAACTTACAAATCAAAAAAAATCACTTCATCAGATACATCATCAGCACTCCATCTAACTGATTTTCAACGCTGAGTGCCGATAGTGTAAAAGTGACAGTGGTTTGTATTCAGCAGC
>JAFNUD010000135.1 GCA_017384225.1 Paludibacteraceae bacterium | reverse complement strand
CGCTACACAGCGCATCCATGTTTCTAAAGATTTTATCTGCATCCCAATCCCACCATTTAAGGTCAAGCAGATATGCAATCAAATCCTCACCAAACCGCTTACGAATCACTCTGCACGGATTTCCGCCAGCAATGCAATAAGGAGGAATATCTTTTGTAACAACAGAGTTTGCTGCTATGATTGCACCATCTCCAATGTAAATACCAGGCATTACAGTTACATTTTGACCAATCCAAACATCATTGCCAACAACGGTATCTCCTTTTAGCGGCAAATCATCAAGGCTTGGCGTAAACTGTTCCCAGCCTCCGCCCATGATGTTAAATGGATAGGTTGTAACGCTGTTCATTCTATGATTTGCACCATTCATCACAAACTCAATGCCCTTTGCTATAGCGCAAAACTTTCCAATAATCAACTTATCACCAAGAAACTCATAGTGGTGAGTGACATGGTCTTCAAATTTCTCTGCCCCATTCACATCATCGTAGTAAGTGTATTCACCGACCACGATGTTCGACCTTGTAATTACATTCTTGATATACACAACTTGCTTGATGTTTTTGTTTGGATAAATGTGATTAGGATTTGGTCCCATAAGCTCACCCTTTCAAATTCAAGTATTTTTAACTGATTATAGCACAGCTCAGAATACTCTTCAACAAATTAAGTATATATGGAGCGTGAACCCGGGAGGTCCGGGGACCGCCTGCTAAGCGGATCGTACTGAAGCATCGGTATCAGATTCGAGTTCTGCGCGCTCCGCCAAATACGCGGACATAGCTCAGCTGGTAGAGCAGCGCCCTTTTAAGGCGTGGGTCGGGGGTTCGATTCCCTCTGTCCGCACCAATCATGGTGGATGTAGCCAAGCGGTAAGGCAGCGGATTGTGGTTCCGCCTATCGCGGGTTCGATTCCCGTCATCTACCCCACATGGAACCGTAGCTCAGTCGGTAGAGCGCCAGACTGAAAATCTGGGCGTCGCTGGTTCAATTCCAGCCGGTTCCACCATATGGGTCAGTCGCCTAGCGGCTATGGCAGCGGACTGTAAATTCGTGACGTAGAAACATCGTTGGTTCGAGTCCAACCTGACCCACCATAAAAGAAACCTCTTAAGTATTCCAAGACTTGAGAGGTCTTTTATTTTGTTCTGATCTATTAGCTTGATTACCTGATAGATCAAGGGCAATTTTTGTTTTATCGTCCCGGAAAGGGGTGCTTTTTATTGCCTATATTATGGCAGCATGATATAATTATATAAAAATTCACTCGGCAGGAAGTGAAAATGCCTTCGCATGCGGAATTAATAGATATTCACATAGGGGGTAAAACAATGAAAAAAATGATTAAAGTTTTTCTTATATTCTGGGCAGTGTTATTCGTGGTATCCTTTTTTACTGCGAAGCTGGATATATCGTTTTTCCAGAGAGTAGGCTATACTGCAGTGATGGCGGGGTTTGTAGCTCTATTGTCACTAGGCAGTGGCCAAAAGAATGTGGTGCCAGCTTCAAAAAATAGCCAATCTAGAAAAATAAGAGTGGTTGATATAAAAGTTCCAAACAGTCCCAAAGTTCTTTATCAGATCAAGCGGAATAAGGTTTATAGGAATTTGGATCCAAAACCGATTTATGAGATTCGGGATAACAAAGTATATATTGTGAATAGCCCGAAGGTGGTCTACACACTTTCTGAAAACAAAATATATCGCAATATGGAACCAGTGCCGATTTGGGAAATCAGAGGGAATAAAATATGCGTACCACTGAGTCCTAAAGTTGTGTATGAGATGCAGGCGCGATTGGAGTATCGTAATTGAGTATGAATACGTGAGTGTGCGTTTTGGTGGGGGAATAGAGATGTGTAGTGGTGATAATGCTATTAATAGGCTGTTGTCCGAATATCAAAAAATACAGGACTCTAATGGTACTGTGCCAGATTGGGCAGTACATAAACGTACAAATGCTACCGAGCTGGTGCGTTGTACCATACCGTTCATAGGAAAAGAATACTTCGAGCAAACAAAGCGAATCCTTGTGTATGCCAGCGCGGAGAATCTTTCAACTTACGACCAGATGCACTATGATCACTGGGAAGGAAGCTGGCTGGATGATAATGAAAAAGCTGAAAATCGGCATAGAAGATGTTTCGAAGAATTCAATTTGGATGATTTTTTTCCACATGTCCATATAGCACCCATGAATAATGGATGCCTTGCCACTGCTGTGTTTTATGTGGCGCATAAACTGGGATTGGCTGGAGATTCCACACCGCGCGAATTCTATGAAACAATTGCTAT
>JAFNUD010000134.1 GCA_017384225.1 Paludibacteraceae bacterium | reverse complement strand
GTAGCCCCGAATGAAACCGAGCGGCTCAATATGATGGTTGCATGGAATAGCCGTAAGGTAGTGAAGGCATTGGAGGAGAAGTCTGAAAATGAGTCTGGAGAAAATCGCGTTGCACCTTTGAACACCTATACGCGCGCGTATTTTTCTCATGGTAGGAACTATTACCAAAGTAGGAACTGTATATATGACTGCCTGGGTTGGTTAATAGGCGCAGTCCGATATTTTGATTTGGATCAGATAGGGACAGTCTGCCCAATTGACATTCCCAGGCTGTGCCTTGACACAACTTAGCGAAAATAATTGGTTTATGGGAACCTTTTTATAGAGGTGTCGAATACCGTTAATTTGTCCCAATTCTGTTCGTAATAAGTAATACTGGCTCATTGCCGGAATAGACTCGGTGATAAGGAGATTTTGAAATGAAAAGCAATTTAAGTTATGAAGATGAAGAGAAGAGCCTATCAGAAAAGAGTGCTGCTTTTGTTCAGTACCTGACAAGGCGAGGTTATCTGATAAGCCAAACAGCAATAAATGATGATGCTGAACAGCGCAGAAGAGAAATGGCAAAAAGGGCATACCACAATACGGAGCTTCTGCTGGAAAGCTATAGAGATATGGTCTGGGCAGTCGAAAGTATCCCTGATCAAATTGCAAGCGAACTTGAAATGCCTTTTGCCACGCTCGATGAACTGATTGATCGAATTGATTTAGAGATTTCCATGGAAAATAAAGTAATGGAAGGTCGTATTCACTCCATCACAGAGTCCAGATTGCTAATTGATCGCATGAATGAAGCAATTTCAGTCTTGAAAAAGAAGCCTAAAGACGGTGAATTGCTATATAGAGTGATTTATGAAACCTATATGGGTGCTGAGATTTACGAAAGTATATATGATTTATTCTACAAATTGGGTATGACTAGGCGTAAGTATTACGAACTTCGCAAGAAAGCAATTCGCCTTATTTCCTTAAGACTTTGGTCAGCACCAAATAAAGAGGTAAACATGTGGTTGGATGTTCTAACCATGCTTGATAAGAAGCACAAATAAAATTCGACAATGTTTTCGGGAAAAAAGTGGGAAAAGCCTGGGACTAAATTGGGAAAAAAAAGGTCACACACCGTACATGGGAATGTGTTATAATATTATCGTCCAAAGTTGGACGATCGCCAAGGGCGCTGTTTTAGAGGCTGAATGCAGCTTCAAAACAGCGCCTTTTGTCGTTCCAATAACCATGGAAAGGAGGTAATAGACATGGTAAAGACTCTCGCCAGGGGCAAGCAGTATCTGACTGATGCTTACTGGTCTGCAGTGGGTATGGCTTCCGCAGCCATGCTGACCCTGCAGCCCGTTCTTGCAACTGGCACCGGCACCGGTACGGGCACTATCTGGAATCGTTTTTCCACGATTCTGAAGGATGTCTATGGTCAGGTCGTCGCAATCAGTACCATCGTAGCAGTCACTGTGGCAGCCATTGCGCTGCTGATCCGCATGATCTCCCGCAACCAGCGGGCAGTCGACGAGGCTACCAACTGGCTGAAGCGTATTGTCGTGACCTGGATCATCCTGAACTCTCTGGGCTTTGTGGTCGCTTATCTGCAGCCCCTCATCCAGGGTGGTAACTACTCCGGCTAAGAAGCCTTAGAATAAAATCCAGGCTTCCTAAGGAGGTGATACCCAT
>JAFNUD010000020.1 GCA_017384225.1 Paludibacteraceae bacterium | reverse complement strand
GTACACGTGTTTCGGGTACCGCTGAGCGTCCTCGTCTGACTGTATTCCGTAGCAACAGCCAAATTTACGCTCAAGTTATCGACGATTTGCAAGGCAAGACTCTTGCTTCTGCATCTTCGCTCGCTATTAAAGATAAAATGACCAAAACAGAGAAAGCTGCTCAAGTAGGTAAGCTTATCGCAGAAGCAGCAAAGGCTGCAGGCGTAGAGGCTGTAGTATTTGACCGTAACGGTTATCTCTATCATGGTCGAGTTAAATCATTGGCAGACGCTGCTCGCGAGGCAGGTCTCAAATTCTAAAACAAAGTGACTGTTATGAATCGAGTAAAATCAACCCAAGACTTAGAGCTCAAGGAGCGTCTAGTTGCTGTCAACCGTGTAACTAAGGTTACCAAGGGTGGACGTACATTCACATTTGCAGCCATCGTTGTTGTTGGAAATGAGAACGGCATCGTAGGTTGGGGCCTTGGTAAAGCAGGTGAGGTTACCGCTGCTATTGCTAAAGGCACTGAGGCTGCTAAGAAAAACCTTATCCAAGTACCTGTACTTAAGGGTACTATCCCACACGAGCAATATGCTAAGTTTGGTGGTGCACGTGTTTATCTCCAACCAGCTTCTCACGGTACCGGAGTAAAGGCCGGTGGTGCTATGCGCGCCGTGTTGGAGTCAGTAGGTGTAACCGACGTGTTGGCTAAATCTAAAGGTTCTTCTAACCCTCACAACCTCGTTAAGGCTACTATCGCTGCACTCGGCGAAATGCGTGATGCACATACAGTAGCTCAAAACCGTGGCGTGAGCCTTTCTACTGTGTTTAACGGATAATAATTTGTGAAAATCATGGCAACTATTAAAATTCAAAAAGTACGCAGCACTATTGGCTGCCCACAAGTGCAAAAGGATACAATGTTGGCTCTTGGTCTTCGCAAGATGAATGCCATTGTTGAGCATGAGGCAACTCCTGCAATCCTCGGTATGGTAAACAAAATTAAACACTTGGTAAAAGTAATTGACTAATTAAAAAATTCGTAGCATTATGGAATTAAATAATTTAACGCCAGCTGCTGGTTCTGTAAAGACCGCTAAACGAATCGGACGTGGTCCTGGTTCTGGTCTTGGTGGAACTTCTACACGCGGTCACAAAGGTGCTAAATCACGCTCAGGTTACTCTAAGAAGATTGGTTTTGAGGGTGGTCAAATGCCTATGCAACGCCGTTTGCCTAAATTCGGCTTTAAGAACATCAACCGCGTTGAGTACAAAGCTATCAATCTGGCTACCTTGCAAGCTCTTGCAGAGGCTAAAGGTCTTGAGAAAATCGGACTCGTTGAATTGCACGAGGCTGGTTTCATCAGCAAGACACAACTCGTTAAGATCCTTGGCAATGGTACCTTGACAGCAAAACTCACTGTAGAAGCAAACGCTTTCAGTAAATCAGCTGAGGCTGCTATTACAGCCGCTGGTGGTACTATCAACAAAATCTAATTAGTATGCGTAAATTTATTGAGATAATCAAAAATATCTGGAAAATCGAGGATCTCCGTGCACGTTTGTTGACCACGCTTTTGTTCGTGCTCATCTATCGTTTCGGATCATTCGTGGTACTTCCAGGTATTGATCCTACAGCTTTGACCGCATTGCGTGCTCAAACCGCTGGAGGTCTGATGGCTCTCTTGGATATGTTCTCTGGTGGCGCGTTCTCTAATGCATCTATCTTTGCATTGGGTATCATGCCATACATCTCTGCATCTATTGTAATTCAGCTGCTCACTATTGCAGTTCCTTACTTCCAAAAGATGCAGAAAGAGGGCGAATCTGGTCGTCAGAAGATGAACCAAATCACTCGCTATTTGACCGTAGCTATTTTGCTCTTCCAAGGTCCAAGTTACTTGGTAAACCTGTCAGTACAAATGGCTCAAGCGGGTCAAATGCTTGAGGTTGGACTCAACTGGTTCACTATCTCATCCACAATTCTCTTGTGCGCGGGCTCTATGTTCGTGATGTGGTTGGGTGAGCGTATTACAGATCGTGGTCTTGGTAATGGTATTTCCTTTATCATCCTTATCGGTATTATCGCTCGCTTCCCTGCTGCAATTATTCAAGAGTTCTCCTCACGTCTTAACGATGCAGGTGGTGGATTGATCGTGTTCCTTCTCGAGGTAGTAATCCTGCTTTTCGTATTTGCATTTGCAATTTTGCTCGTACAAGGTACACGCCGTATCCCAGTACAATATGCAAAACGTATGGTAGGTAATAAGCAATATGGTGGTGTACGCCAATATATCCCATTGAAGGTTAACTCTGCTAACGTGATGCCTATCATTTTTGCGCAAGCAATTATGTTTATTCCTATCGCGCTCGCTGGTTTTTCCAATGCAGAGAGTGCAAGTGCTTTCACTCGTGCGTTCATGGATAATGATGGTTTTTGGTACAATGCTGTATTTGCTCTATTGATTATCGTTTTCACCTATTTCTACACCGCGATCATCATCAACCCTGTACAAATGGCTGAGAACTTGAAGCTCAACAATGGCTTCATACCAGGTGTTAAACCAGGTAAGAAGACTGCTGAGTATATTGACACCATTATGAACCGTTTGACCTTGCCTGGCTCTTGCCTGTTGGCAATCATCGCTATTCTGCCAGCTTTTGCTCGCCTCTTTGGTGTGAGTATGAGTTTTGCGCAGTTCTACGGTGGTACATCACTGCTCATTATGGTGGGTGTAATCTTGGATACGCTACAACAAATTGAGAGTCACCTTCTCATGCGCCACTATGACGGATTCTTTGAGTCTGGCATGCGCATCAAGGGACGCTCTGGCGCAATGGCATATTAATACGAAATGATCTATCTCAAGACTGAAGAAGAGATTGAGCTCCTGCGCCGCAGTAACGACTTGCTCGGAAAGACTTTGGCTGAAATAGCCAAAGTCATCCGACCAGGTGTTACTACCGCTGACCTCGATAAGGTAGCATACGAATTTATCTGTGACCACGGAGGTAAACCCTCTTGTCTTGGATACGAAGGTTTTCCTGCTACGCTTTGTACTTCGGTTAATGAGCAAGTGGTACATGGTATTCCATCCAACAATGTTGTACTCAAAGATGGTGATATCGTATCCATTGATACTGTGGTAGAATTGGGAGGCATGCACGCAGATTCTGCATATACTTTCCCTGTGGGTGAAGTAGCAGAAGAAACACTGCAACTCATGCGCACAACCAAAGAAGCTCTTTATCTTGGCATCGAGCAGGCTATAACAGGTCGTCGATTGGGAGATATTGGTTTCGCTATCCAAAACCACTGCGAGAAGCGCGGATATTCTGTTGTTCGCGAGTTTGTGGGACATGGTATAGGTCGCAGTATGCACGAAGAACCAGAAGTGTGTAACTATGGTCGTCGTGGCAATGGTCTGGTACTGAAATCGGGTATGGTACTGGCAATAGAGCCAATGATATGCCTTGGTCGCCGTCAAGTGATACTGGAGGAGGATGGTTGGACTGCTCGAACCATTGATCGTAAGCCTGCAGCTCACTATGAGCACAGCGTATGTGTTCGTAATGGAAAAGCAGAGATTCTATCAACCTTTGAGTATATTAAGCAAGTCTTAGGAGATCGTTTTATATAAAATATACCAATTACAACTATGGCAAAACAAGATGCAATTGAAGTAGATGGAACTGTAACCGAGGCATTGTCCAACGCTATGTTCCGTGTTCAACTCGAAAGTGGTCATGTTATCATCGCTCACATCTCAGGTAAGATGCGTCAGCATTACATCAAGATTCTTCCTGGTGACCGTGTGAAAGTGGAGATGAGTCCATATGATCTCACCAAAGGACGTATTTCGTTCCGTTACAAGTAATTCGGACGAATCCCTTATAATTAACACTCTAAAACTCTATTAAAAATGAAAGTTAGAGCATCTGTAAAAAAGCGCAATGCTGACTGCAAATTGGTGCGTCGCAAAGGTCGCTTGTATGTAATTAACAAAAAAGAACCCAAAATGAAGATGCGTCAAGGATAAGCATTTCATTGAGGTAAACCATTTAATCAATATCCTTAAAGTAAATAATTATGGCTATAAGAATTGTCGGTGTAGATTTGCCACAAAACAAATGTGGAGAAGTCGGTTTGACTTACATCTACGGAATAGGTCGTTCAAGCGCAAAGAAAATCTTGGCAGAGGCAGGCGTTGACCCAAGCATCAAGGTACAAGATTGGACGGATGACCAAGCAGCTAAAATTCGTGAGATCATCGGTGCTAACTACAAAGTTGAAGGTGACTTGCGTTCTGAAACACAACTCAACATCAAACGATTGATGGATATCGGTTGCTACCGTGGTGTTCGTCACCGTATTGGTCTTCCAGTACGTGGTCAATCTACCAAAAACAACGCCCGCACGCGCAAGGGTAAAAAGAAAACTGTTGCTAACAAGAAGAAAGCAACTAAGTAATCAACCTGTTAATATCTATCAATTATGGCAAAGAAAACTGTTGCAGCTAAGAAGCGCGTCGTAAAGATTGACGGTGTTGGTCAACTTCACGTGATGTCTTCTTTCAACAATGTTATTGTTACTTTGGCTAATGGCGAGGGACAAGTAATCTCTTGGTCATCAGCTGGTAAAATGGGCTTCCGTGGCTCTAAAAAGAATACTCCTTATGCAGCTCAAACTGCTGCTGAGGATTGCGCAAAGGTCGCTTTTGATCTTGGTTTGCGCAAGGTAAAAGCGTACGTTAAAGGTCCTGGACAAGGTCGTGAGAGCGCTATTCGTGCTTGTGCTAACGCTGGTATTGCAGTAACTGAAATCGTAGACGTTACTCCTATGCCACACAATGGCTGTCGTCCTCCTAAACGCCGTCGTGTATAATTCAAAATATTATTAACTATTAAACACTAAAAAAATGGCAAGATATATTGGACCAAAATCTCGTATCGCTCGTCGCTTTGGCGAGGCAATCTTCGGCCCAGACAAAGTACTTGATCGTCGCAATTATGCTCCAGGTCAACACGGTGTTAACCGTCGCAAAAAAATGTCTGAGTACGGAACTCAGCTCGCTGAGAAGCAAAAAGCTAAGTACACTTATGGTGTATTGGAGCGTCAATTCCGTCTTTTGTTTGCACAAGCATCTCGTATCAAGGGTATTACTGGTGAGATTCTTCTCCAACTTTTGGAGTCTCGTCTTGATAATGTTGTTTACCGCCTTGGTATGGCTCCAACTCGCGCAGCTGCTCGTCAGCTTGTTAGTCACCGCCATATTACTGTAGATGGCAAAGTAGTAAACATCCCTTCTTACCAAGTGAAAGCTGGTCAAGTAGTGGCTGTTCGCGAAAAAGCTAAATCTTTGGAGGTAATTACTGCTTCACTTGATGGTTTCAACCATAGCAAATATCCATGGTTGGAGTGGAACGAGGCTGATAAAGCTGGTAAGTTCCTCAATATGCCACAACGTGAGGAGATTCCTGAGAATATCAAGGAGCAATTAATCGTTGAGTTGTACTCTAAATAATAATTAAATTCATGGCAATATTAGATTTTATTAAACCTGATAAGGTGATCATGTTGGATTCGAGCAACAAACGCGGAGTTTTTGAATTCCGTCCGCTCGAACCGGGTTATGGTATCACAGTAGGTAACGCTATTCGTCGTGTCCTGATTGGCTCTCTTGAAGGCTTTGCTATCTGTTCAATTAAGATCAATGGTATTGATCATGAATTTGCTACTATCCCAGGTGTTATAACAGACGTAACCAACCTTATTCTTAACCTCAAGCAAGTACGTTTCATTCGTAAAGAAGGACTTGAAGTAGATGGTGAGACTATTCGTATGCATGTGAAAGGAAATAACACAGCTTTGCTTGCTGGCGAACTTAACAACTACTTGCAATCTTTTGAGGTACTCAATACCGAACTTCTCCTCGCAGAGATGGATGAGAGTGCTGATTTTGAGATAGAGATAACATTAAACAAGGGTCGTGGTTATGTGTCTGCTGATGAAAATCGTCAAGTCAACGATGCTATTGGAGTTTTGGCGATTGATAGTATTTACACACCTATTTGCAATGTTAAGTATAGCATCGAACCTTATCGTGTAGAGCAACGTACCGACTATGAGAAACTCACACTTGAGATTCTTACTGACGGTTCTATCACTCCACAAAATGCACTTACTGAAGCTGCTAAAATCTTGATCTATCATTTCATGCTCTTCTCAGATGAGCGTATAATTATTGAGGATCCAGTGAAGCCTGCAGAAGAGGTGTTTGATGAGGAACACTTGCGTATGCGTCAACTTCTTAACCAACGCTTGTTGGATATGGACCTTTCTGTTCGTGCTCTCAACTGCTTGAAAGCAGCTGAAGTAGATACGCTCGGACAATTGGTGAAGTATCATCGTTCAGATTTGCTTAAATTCCGTAACTTCGGTAAGAAGTCTCTCACCGAGTTGGATGAATTGCTTGAGCGTAATGGATTGGCGTTTGGTATGGATATTAGCAGATACAAACTTAATGATTAATTAATTAAAGTAAAATAACAATGAGACATAATAAGAAATTCAATCATCTTGGTCGTAAAGCAGCGCATCGTCATGCTATGCTTTCTAATATGGCTTGTTCGCTCATTATGCACAAGCGTATTTCGACCACTTTGGCTAAAGCGAAAGCTCTCCGTATGTACGTAGAGCCATTGCTTACCCACGCTAAAGAGGACAGCACTGCTAACCGCCGTCTCGTCTTCGCTAAACTCAAACAAAAAACTGTTGTTACTGAGCTCTTCCAAAACGTAGCTGAGAAGATTGCTAACCGTCCAGGTGGTTACACTCGTATCCTCCGCACTGGTTTCCGTCTTGGTGATGCTGCTGAGATGGCTATCATTGAGCTCGTTGACTACAATGAGAATATGCTCAAGACTCCTAAGGCTGCAGCTAAGAAGACCACCCGTCGTGCTGGTAAAAAGGCTGCTCCTAAAGCAGAGGCTCCTGTAGAGGCTTCAGTAGAAGCTCCTGTAGCAGAAGTTGCTGAGTAATAAGCAGAGTTTACACAAAGTAAATAAAAAAATCGCATTCCGTTATCGGGGTGCGATTTTTTTCTCCTGTCTCATCTCTTCGCATACCACTTCGTTACCACTCTGAACTTCGTTGCACCTGCCCCTCTCAGCCTTTAAATTAACAAATATATCCAAAAGTGCAATTTTTTTTGCATATATCAAAAAAATATTGTAACTTTGCAGACTAAAAGTATCTTGAAATCATGAAAAGTATTATTATGAAAAAAGGAGTGTTGCTGTTTGTACTATGTTGTGTGACGACTTTAGTATCTGCACAAGTGGTGCGGAATGATACGACATATCATACTATCTGTGCTGGAGAATCCTATGAATGGGAGAATAATAATTACAATCAGCATGGATGTTATGATGAAATTTATACGGCTGTTGACGGGACTGATAGTGTTGTAACGCTAAATTTGACAGTGCTACCTGAGGTGCTTGTGACTGCAGATACTATTACACTTTGCTATGGCGATAGTTGCACTTGGCAAGGTCATGTCTATGCTGCAAGTGGTGATTATGCAGATACTTTGCAAACCTTGGAGTTTGGTTGTGATAGTATTGTGACGCTGCATTTGACGGTATTGCCCGAAGTGCCTGTGATTGCAGATACTATTACACTTTGCTATGGCGATAGTTGCACTTGGCAAGGTCGTATCTATGCAGATAGTGGTGATTATGTGGATACTTTGCAAACCTTGGAGTTTGGTTGTGATAGTATTGTGACGCTGCATTTGACTATATTACCACAAGTGCTTAACGTTGATACCATCACACTTTGCTATGGCGATAGCTGCATATGGCAAGGCAATGTATATAAGGAAAGTACTATAGATTCCTTGGTCTTGCAAGATGTGAATGGTTGTGATAGTGTGATGATGCTATATTTGACAGTATTGCCTGCTGTACCAGTGACGACAGATATAGTCACGCTTTGCTATGGAGAAAGTTATACTTGGCAAGGTAATGTATATACAGCAAGCGGTGTGGATACTGTAGTTTTATATGATGTGAATGGTTGCGATAGTATAGTGACTTTGCAATTAACAATATTACCCGAAGTTGCAAAAACTACGGAAAGTGCTACCATCTGCTATGGTGAAAGTTACATGTGGCAAGGCAATGCGTATGCAGCTAGTGGTAATTATAGTTGGACCTTGCAGGATGTAAATGGTTGTGATAGTGTGGTTATGTTGGATTTGACAGTGTTGCCTGCAGTACCAGTAACCAATGAAATAGCTACTATTTGTCATGGGGAAAGTTATATGTGGCAAGGTAATGTCTATATGGAAAGTGTCGTGGATACTGTAGTACTGCAAGATTTGAATGGTTGCGATAGTGTGGTTGTGCTCAGTTTGACGGTTCTTCCTATTGCCTATACAACAGAGGATGTAACTATTATTGATGGAGAAACTTATATGTGGCATGGGGCAGCATATAAGATGGCAGGGACTTATGTAGATACACTCAAGAAATCAGACGGATGCGATAGCATTGTAACGTTGAGTTTGAAGGTTTTGGGAAATGATGTTGTGGTACACGCTATTCAACCGATGGAACTTTGTGCTGATGAGGGTGTTATAGAGATGATCATTGAGTGGGAAGGCTGGGTGGATAGTGTAGCGTTGCAATTTGTGCGAGATACATTAGATACGATTGCAATAGGTTTGCATGATACAATAGTGCCGATGCCTGCAGATGGATACTTGTCAATACCATATACTTATATACGTGCTGGCGTGTACGAAGCTAATGTGATAGGCTCTTTTTGTCAGAACAAAGTATTTGAACAAATGGTGACGTTGAAATGTCTTTATCCGTCTTCTGTGTTAGAACAGCGATGGGATGATGTGATTTGTGTATTGACAAGTGCTTATAATGGAGGGTATGATTTTACCGCTTTCCAATGGTATAAAAATGGAGAAGCATTGGAGGGGGAGAATGGTTATTATCTCAACCAATTGTTGGAAGAGGGTGCTGAATATAGTGTGCTACTTTCTCAACAAGATAGTATCTATCTGATGAGTTGTCCAATCGTGATAGGTCAAGTAGAAGAGCCCGAAATATCGGTGGAACCTACTTTGGTGACAAAGAAACAGCCAGTACGATGCCACGTGGCAGAAGCGGCGACTTTGCGTGTGTATGATATGATGGGTAATCTATTGATAAATAAATATTTGTTGGATGGAGAGTGCTATTTGCAAATGCCACAAAGTACGGGTATATATATGGTCAATATTGTACTTCAGACCAATCAAGAGAAGAATATAAAAGTGATGGTACTATGAAAATGAAAACTTTTACAAACGGAATGATTCGGAACGAATTACTGTTAATCGCTTTGATTGTTGCTTTGGCGTGTCCTACCATAGCGGCGCAACATTATGTTGGTGCTATGATTGATGGTGGCGCAGCGTGGCATCTTTACCGTGAAGATAATATTACGTTGAATCACAATAGTTTAGCTCAACCTAAAATAGGTGCAAGTGGTTCGATAGGTGGAGTCTATCAATTTCAACACAACGAATTTTTATTGCAAACAGGTTTGTCTCTCTCGGAAGTGTGGGTGCGTCAGATGGTGGATACGATGTTTATAAAAAATGCCATGCAAGATTCTGAGGGATATGATTTTACCTATTGTGGCGAAGTGTATGATCGTATTGATTATGCATTGTTGACAGAACTTGATGTGCCGCTATTGTTGGGTGCTCAAGTTGGCTCGTTTCATGTGTTAGCGGGAGTAAAATGTGCTGTGACAGTATACGGTGTTTCTGTTCAAGAGGCGTTGTTAACGACTCATGGTGATTATGGAGACCGCTATTATGGTGTGTTGGAGAATATGCCTCAACACGGATTTTTTGAAGCAAGGGAATTGGCTGCGAGAGACTCGTTGATGTTTCGTCCTGATGTTAGACTATGCTTGGAGTTGGGTTGGACATGTGCGTTGACGAAAAGTTATACAA
Source organism: Paludibacteraceae bacterium (assembly GCA_017384225.1). Taxonomy (GTDB): domain Bacteria; phylum Bacteroidota; class Bacteroidia; order Bacteroidales; family Paludibacteraceae; genus Colicola. Next base: position 5,273 of record JAFNUD010000020.1, on the reverse strand, counting down.
AAAAAAGGTCTCCCAAATTGCAATTAGGTGCCTATCTTGAATATGGTGTGGGGAATCCCTTAAGTCTATCAAAGAACACAGATGCTTATTTTGGAGCCTCATATTATCCTGATATGAATGTTAATCTTAATCCGATAGGTTCGGCTTTATCGCGTGAATATAGTGCGTTGAATAATTTGCGTGTGGGTATCCGTGCGACTGTACTTTTCCCAATGAAAGCCAAAAGTACGATAGGAAAACGTAGGTATTAAATCCTCATAGTACTTTGTAGTATGAAGCATGTTCTTTCATTTTTCATCTTTGGGATGAGTTTGTGGCTTTCTGGTTGTGGCAAGCAGGATGACTCATCCTTATGCTTTGATACAGATAGTGTCCGTGTATTGATGGAAAATGCGATTGCCGATTCGCTAATACCTGGTGCGGTCCTCTGCGTGGTAGATAATGGCAAAATACTACACTTAGAGGCATATGGTAATCGTTCAGTTGTGCCTGCTGTGGAGCGTATGACTGAAAACACCATCTTTGATTTGGCTTCTGTCAGTAAACCTATAGGTGTTGGTTCTGCGGTCTTATTATTGGTAAAAGAGGGACGTTTGTCTGTGGATGATTTGGTGTGTCAATATATCCCTAATTACCATCCTGATGTTACTGTGCGCCATTTGATGACCCACTATTCAGGCTTGCCTGCATACTTGAGTGCTGCGCGATTGGAGTCTGTTTATCTTGAACGTCTGGGTGAAATGACCGATACTGAGCAAGCAAGACGTGATTTTACGATTGATTCCATTGTGCGATGCAAACATCCTACAGCTGTAGAAGAAAAATATGTTTATTCTTGTCTCAATTTCATCTCGTTGCAATGTGTGGTAGAGGCTATTGTTGGCATAGATGTGAATACTTATTTACGTGAGAATTTGTACGAACTACAAACTTGGATGACGATGGGCTGGTTGCCAGATAAGGCGAATATTGACTATATAGCTCCTACAGAGTGGAATGAGAATATACAACTACGCGGCGATGTGCATGACCCTCTAGCACGCGTGATGATGTGCGGTGTATCGGGTAATGCAGGCGTGTTTGCTACCGCAGAGGAAGTTGGTAAGTGGGCCATTTGGTATATGAATCAGCCACAAGAACTGCGTGAGATGGCATGTAATGCAGGCTTGTGGACGGAAGAAATACCTTTGGCAAAGGATAGTTTGCAATTGACAGTGGAAAGTAGGCATACAGGTTATACAGGTACGAGTGTAGTGCTTTGGCCTGAGTATAACCGCGCAGTAGTATTATTGGCTCATCGAGTACATCCGTATGATGAAGGCAGTATGTACAAACTGAGAAGCGCGATAAAGGACTTGGTGCGACCATAAAAAAGCAAAAAAGTTTGTGTATATCAAAAAAAAGCAGTACCTTTGTACGTTGAAATGATTTTGGATTCGAGGCTAGGATCGATAGACGCATGGTAGTAGAAAAAGGCTCATAAGTAAAAGGCGAGAGGCGAGAAAATGTATATAGCAATTGCTGGAAATATTGGTGCAGGAAAGACGACATTGACAAAAATGTTGGCTCGCTACTATGGTTGGGAACCTCGATTTGAGTCAGTGAGCTTTAATCCGTATTTGGAAGACTATTATACGGACATCAATCGTTGGTCGTTTTGTGTGGAAACTTATTTCCTAAAGGAGCGTTTCAAAGATATGCTCCGTATCAAAGAGGTGGAGCACACTATTGTGCAGGATAGAAGCATTTTTGAGGGAGTGCATGTGTTTGTAACGAATAACTACAAGCGTGGTGATCTCTCCGAACGTGACTATCAGACATACATGGAACTTTTTGAACATATGAAACGCCTAATGAAACTTCCTGATCTAATGATTTATTTGCGAAAAAGTGTACCTTCGCTTATTGCTCAGATCCAAAAGCGTGGGCGTGACTACGAAAAAACGATGCAAATAGACTACCTGCGTGATCTGAATGAACGTTATGAGGAATTTATCTTCCAACAATATGAGGGAAGGGTATTGGTGATAGAAAGTGATGGGTTGGATTTTGAAAGCAATCCCGAAGACTTTCGCAAAGTCATCAACAGAATAGACGCAGAACTCTTCGGACTCTTCTCGGCAGAGAACTTCTAGGTCTAACTTCTAACAGCGAAGCGGTCTAGCAGCCGTAGGCGGTCTAACATCTAACAGTAAAACGGTCTAAAATTAACAATTATGCATATAGCAGTAGCTGGAAATATTGGTTGCGGTAAGACGACGCTGACCAACATGCTCGCCAAACATTATGGTTGGGAGCCTCGATTTGAAAGTGTGGAGTTTAATCCATATTTAGAAGATTTTTATGCGGATATGAGCCGCTGGTCGTTTAACTTGCAGGTATACTTCTTGAATAAGCGTTTCAAGGATGTGGTTGATATTGCAAATTCGGATCAATACATTATTCAGGATCGTACTATCTATGAGGATGCACGTATCTTTGCTCCTAACTTGCATCGTCAAGGGTTTATGTCGGATCGCGACTTTGATAACTATCGCGATTTGTTTGACTTGATGATGTCGCTCGTCAAGATGCCCGATTTGATGATTTATATTCGTAGTACTATCCCCAATCTAGTAGCACAAATTCAAAAACGCGGTCGTGCATATGAGGCAAGTATGCGTATTGATTATTTGCAGGGTTTGAATGAGTTGTATGAGAATTGGATAGCTGATTACAAGGGCAAACTACTCATTATTGATGGCGATACCATCAAGTTTGGTGACAAAGCGGAGGACTTCCGTTATGTTACCGATCGCATTGATGCAGAGCTCTTTGGTTTGTTCCCATTTGAGGGTACGACAGAGCATGGTAAAGAGGTGCGTTAATCGCTTGGATAAAGTACGGAGCTGTGCCGTTGATGCGCCAGTCGTGAAATATTGTAGTGGATAAAGGGCGAAAGAATGGTTATGATACAGAAGTTTTTAGATTATATTGCAATTGAGAAGCGGTACTCGGTTCGTACCGTGGGTGAGTATGGCGATGATCTAAGAGCTTTCTGTGTTTTTTTAGGGTGGAGTGTGCGTGATTTTGATCCTACACAGTTGGATGCTGAAGACGTGAAGGCGTGGATGATTGATATGCTGGATCGGGGACAATCTCCGCGTAGTGTGAAAAGGCGTTTATCAGCCGTGAAAAGTTTGTACAAGTTTTTATTGCGTTTGGGGTTGGTAAAGGTAGATATTACGCGCGCTATTGTAGCACCTAAGACGGATAAGCCGTTGCCGATTTATTTTCGAGAGGGAGAAATGGAAACTGTGAAGATTAATCAAGAACGCAATTGGAATGAGAAAATGAGCGAGGAGGAACAGTTTTTACATCTTCGTGATTATTTGATGGTGGAAATGCTTTATCAGACGGGTATGCGTCGGGCTGAGTTGGTGGGGGTAAAAGAGGAGGATGTGGATGTATGTCAACAACAGATACGTGTATTCGGTAAACGAGCGAAAGAAAGAGTAGTCCCAATGGGAGAAAATTTGTGTAGGTTGATCGAAGAGTATCGCGAAAAAAAAAAGAAAATTTTAGGTGAAATGGCTATGGTTGGCACATTTCTTGTGCGGAAAGATAGAAATAGCGATTGGGTGGAGATGAATGTGCACACCTTATATAACATAGTGCGCGCGCGTATGGGAGAGGTTAGCACATTGAAAAAACATTCGCCACACGTATTGCGACATACTTTTGCCACTACAATGCTCAATAATGGTGCAGATATAAGGACGATACAGAGTTTGTTGGGGCATGCTAGTTTAGCTGCGACGCAAGTCTATACTCATGCAAGTTTTGAGCAAATGAAAGAGGTATATAAAGCTGCGCATCCGCGTAGCCAGAAAAAATAACAACTTAACCATTAAAAAAGGAGGACTTATGAAACTGAACGTGCAAGCCGTGAACTTCGAGATGGCAGAGCGACTCGAGAAACACATTGAGAAAAAAACCAAACGTTATGCTAAGTTGCTGCCAGAGTCCGCAGAGCTGGAGGTCAAGATGACTGTGGTAAAGCCAGAAACGAATCTTAATAAGGAAACGCACGTACGCGTAGTGGGATTTGGGGCTGAATTATTTGCACAAAAAGTGTGTGACACATTTGAGCAAGGAGTTGATGATTGTTTGGAGGCTATCGAAAAACAATTGGAAAAACAAAAGGATAAATAATGCCTTGTTTTGATGCAAAAAAGTATAGAATAATGATATGGAGGGGCGATTTTGCCCCTCTGTTTGTGAAAAATGCATAAAAATATCATTTTTTTTTGCGAAATATTTGGTCAGTTAAAAAAAAAGCAGTACCTTTGCACCGCTTTTCGGTTGAAATGTTGTAAGACATAGATTAAAAGCAAAAAAACGCCTCTTTAGCTCAGTTGGCCAGAGCACGTGATTTGTAATCTCGGGGTCGTTGGTTCGAATCCGACAAGAGGCTCAAAGAAAAGTTGAACTTTGAAATAAGAATTGGGAGTATTCCAGAGCGGCCAAATGGGGCAGACTGTAAATCTGCTGGTTTTCACCTTCGGTGGTTCGAATCCATCTGCTCCCACAAAAAACAACTAACCGTCGCGGAAGTCGAGGTTAATTCGCGGAAATAGCTCAGTCGATAGAGCACTAGCCTTCCAAGCTGGGGGTCGCGGGTTTGAGCCCCGTTTTCCGCTCGATTTTTATTTATATGCTCGTGTTTTCGAGTTGTGGCGAACATAGTTCGTGTTGCTGATGTAGCTCAGTGGTAGAGCGCATCCTTGGTAAGGATGAGGTCGCGGGTTCAACTCCCGCCATTAGCTCTGGATTAAAAACCGTGAGGTGCTTCCGGGAGCAGAAATGCGAAGAGGGGAGTATTGCGGTGTGTAAAAACGAAAAATAGTAAAATACATTAGTATTAACGTTAATAACTAAAAAATTATTCTAGAATTATGGCAAAAGAAAAATTTGACCGTTCGAAACCACACGTGAACATTGGTACAATTGGTCACGTTGATCACGGTAAAACTACTTTGACCGCTGCTATTACCACAGTATTGGCTGCTAAAGGTCTTTCTGAGCTTCGTTCATTCGACTCTATCGACAATGCTCCAGAGGAGAAAGAGCGTGGTATTACTATCAACACTGCACACGTTGAGTATCAAACCGCTAACCGTCACTACGCTCACGTTGACTGCCCTGGTCACGCTGACTACGTAAAGAACATGGTTACTGGTGCTGCTCAAATGGACGGCGCAATCATCGTAGTAGCTGCTACTGATGGTCCT
>JAFNUD010000133.1 GCA_017384225.1 Paludibacteraceae bacterium | reverse complement strand
GTATAGCCAGCAAGGACAGATATATAGTTAAGACGATTGATGAGGGTAATTGGAACAACATACAACCTCTCCTATCTCGATATTTAGATACTAGTAATATTGTATACACAGACTAGGGTAAAGAGTTTCTTCGTATCAATTCTAGATTAGATATACCTCACGCAACCGTATGCCACGAAACACACCAATGGAAAGACCACGTTACTGGGCTAGCACTAGTAAGGTTGAAGCGGTGTGGGCAGGCATCCGTCGTTATCACAAAGGTATCTATCACAAGTTCTCCAAACGTAGAGCACAATTAATTCTATGTGGATGAGTTTGTGTATCGCTATAATACCCTTAATTTGTCACCTATGGAACGTGCGAAAGATTTTTTCTCTCGCATTAATAAAACTTTCTCTTACAAACAAATTGATTCCCTATGATTTATATCCGAAGTCCCTGTTGTTTGATATATTAGTTCTCCATAATGGCAGAGTTTGAATTAAAAAAAGAACCATACCAAGAAGGTCTGATTCTGATTGTTGGCACTATTGTGCCTTGATATAACCAGAAACAAACGACATCGACAGGCACAAGTCCCATCGATGTCGTTATTTGTATTGTCGGCTATCGCCGAGGTTTGTGCCCCTTAGGGGCTGGTTGTGTCGCTTCGCGAGGGCTGGCGATTATGCGAAAAGTTTGCCGAAGTCCTCGTGGCTGATCTCTTTCTCCTCGATCTTAGCTACGCCCTTGAGTGCAGCATAGATCTTGTTCTCAGCTACGCGCTCAACGATACCGCGGAGTTGCTTCTCGTCCTTGAGCATTTGCTCTGCATAGTTAGCCAAGTAGCTATCCTCTACGTGCATCAAACCATATTGCATGAATTGCATGCGAGCTACCTCTTTAGCGTATGCCTCTACATCCTCTTTCTCTACTTGGATGTTGAAGTGCTTAGCCAATTGGTCTTTAGCGAGGTGCCAACGGAGCTCGTCCACCATTGCTGGGAAGTCTTTCTCCAACTCCTCGTCGGTCATCTTCTCGTTGGTAGCTTTCACCCAACGTTTCAAGAATGCCTCTGGGAACGCTACCTTAGCCATCTTCTTCATCACAGCCTCTTTAGCGTCCAAACCGAATTTGTACTTAGCGTCCTCAGCCATGTTCTCCTCGATCTCAGCTTTGATGCGAGCGCGGAAGTCTGCCTCGTCAGCTACGTTGTTCTCGCCATAAACCTTAGCGAAGAGCTCGCCGTCGATAGCAGCTGCTTGGTGACGGGTGATACCTTGAAGCTCGAAAGTGAAGTCGCTGGTCAATGCCTCAGCCTCCTCTTTGCTGATACCGAGCATAGAACTTACCTCTACGGAGTTGCTATATGCTTTGGTTGGGTTGAAGGTAATCACATCACCTACCTTAGCGCCAGCGAAGAGCTTAGCTTGCTCTTTGTCAGACATATATGCAGGAGTCAACATACCGTTCTCCTTCACGATACCGTTCTCTTTTTGCTCGGTGAGAAGACCCTTCACTACATCGCCTTCCTCTACAACCTCAGCTTGTACATAGTCGCCAAAGCGTTGAGCATAACTCTTCACTTGGTTGTCCACCATCTCGTCGGTTACGGTGATGGTGTATTGGGTGAGTTTGTTTTTGCCATTGAGCATAGCGTCGAACTCTGGAGCCACTGCGATGTCAAATGCAAAAGAGAAAGTGTCTTGGGTGTCGAAGTTTACCTCTGGAGTGAGCTCCTCGTTTGGCAATGGATCGCCAAGGAGGTTGAGGTTGTGTTCCTCGATGTACTTGTTGAGGCCTTCGCCGATAACCTTGTTGATTACCTCAGCGAGGATGCTCTTGCCGTACATCTTTTGCAACATACCCTTAGGTGCCATACCTGGACGGAAACCTGGGATGTTAGCTTTCTTACGAATTTGGATAAGTTCTTTTTGAACTGCCTCTTGATAGTCTGCTGGCTCCACTGTGAG
>JAFNUD010000132.1 GCA_017384225.1 Paludibacteraceae bacterium | reverse complement strand
GGTAAGAGCCCTATCCAACGTGCGCACGAGATCATCAACAATTGTGTGGATCCACAATACCGCCCATTGTTGAACGAGTACTTGGAGAGGTCTAAGACTGCTCACACCCCTCACACCTTGAGCTGCGCATTGGCTATGCACGAGGAGTTCCTCAAGTCAGGCGACATGCGTAACACCAAGTGGGAGAATTATAAACGCTAAATCCGTGTAGATTTAGTGTTGGTTGAAAGGGTTCTAGGCGCCCTGCGGGCTGTTTTAAAAGTTGAAAAGTTTCACGCAGCAAGCTGCTATTTCACCGCTTCGCTGTTTCAAACTTTGAAACCTTGAAACGCGACTCTGCCGCATGAAGCCCTTTCTACTAGATACAAAAAAAGACTGCTTCGGCAGTCTTTTTTTTGACAGATTCATATCTGTGAGATAGCTTATATCAAATAAGTTAGATAGTTTGCAGTCGTTATCACATCTGTTTTTTGTGGGTGATATTGTTCGATAAACTGATTAGGTATTTTGGCTGATTGTTTCTTTTCGTTCCATTTCATCTCAAACAGATGCAACTCACCATTTGACTCTTCGATATAATCAATCTCTTGCTTCTCCGTGGTACGCCAAAAATAGGACTTTACCAAACGGTCGGAATAATGATTATATTTCATACGCTCTGCAATGAAGAAGTTCTCCCATAGCGCTCCCTTATCCTGTCGCAATTCTAATGGCGCAAAGGCTTGTAGTACTGCATTACGAACGCCTAAGTCATAGAAATAGATCTTTTTCCCTTTAGTTAGCTCTGTGCGGATATTCCTGCTGAAGCTATTCAAACGGAATACGATATAGCATTTCTCCAGAATATCAATATATTTCTCCACGGTCTTGCTATCCACTTCAACTGTCTTGCTCAATTCATGGTATGAAACCTCACTACCTATCTGCAAAGCCAATGCCACTAATAATTTTTGCAGCACAGCAGGTTTACGCATACCCTCCAAATCCAAGATGTCTTTATAGAGATAACTTTCCGTTAACTCCGTCAAAGCCTTTTCGGGCGGAAGACTACCAAACAACACATCGGGATAACTGCCATATATCAAACGCGTCTCCAGCATTTCACTGGTGGTTATCAAGCCTTTGGCTGCATACAGCTCGCCCGTAGAAATAGGGAAAAGATGATATTCTATTTTGCGTCCAGTGAGTGGTTCGTTGATTTTGCTGTGCAAATCCAATGCCGAAGAACCTGTAACCAACAACTGAATGTTAGGAAAATTATCCACTATCACTTTGAGGGTCAATCCGATGTTTTCCACTCGTTGTGCCTCATCTATCACAACCACGGACTTGTTATTTATCAACAGTTGTAAGCCTGCAAGCGAAGGATTATATAGCATATCACGCACACTCTGTAGGTCGCAGTTTAGCCACAGGATATTATCCTCAGCCATAGACTGTGTCATCATACGAAACAGGGTGGACTTACCCACCTGTCGTGCGCCAATCAGCAGAATGGCTTTACCTTTTCCAATGTATTGTGTCAATACATTTTGCAGCGTTCGTTGTATCATAGCGATTGAGTTTTGTAGATTATCTTATTATGGTTAGTTTGAAAAACGCTGCAAAGGTAATCATTTTTTCTTTATTTTCCAAATTTATGGCAATATTTTTGGATTGTATTCCAAATTTATGGCAATATTTTTGGATTGTATCTATTTTTATAGCGTATCATATACCGCCGCTCGACCCATGACTCACACCTTGAGCTGCGCATTGGCTATGCACGAGGAGTTCCTCAAGTCAGGCGACATGCGTAACACCAAGTGGGAGAATTATAAACGCTAAATTCAATTTAGCGTTGGTTGAAAGAGTTTCACGCCCTTTGGGCTATTTCACCGCTTCGCTGTTTCAAACCTTGAAACTTTGAAACCTTGAAACGCGGCTCTGCCGCATGAACCCCTTTCTACTAGATACAAAAAAAGACTGCTTCGGCAGTCTTTTTTGTATCTTCAGAACTTTATCTTAAAGTACTGCAAGTGTTCTTTGTAATAATCTTGTGCGGTAAGACAGGTGTCGGTTAAGAATCCATTGATACGATCCCAGTTTTGGATACCTCTATAATAATATAGGCGCAAGTCCTCTGTGATAATAAATGGTATGATATTATTCTGCAAACATTGCCAGAAAATCAGCAAACGACCGATACGCCCATTCCCATCTTGAAAAGGGTGGATGCGCTCAAATTGCACATGAAAGTTCAAGACATCATCTAAACTTACTTGTTTCAGCTGATTGTATTCCACAAGTAATTGCTTCATTTCTTTGTGTACTTCCTTGGGATCTGTAGTTTCCTCTCCGCCAACTTCGTTAGCGAGTTTCTTGTAATCTCCAACTGCAAACCATTCTTTTTGACTATCTGATGTGTTTGTCTTCAATAGTTGATGCAGATGTTTGATATGTGTTTCTGTCAGTTTATCTGTGGCGTGGTCAATCACATAGTCGATACAACGAAAGTGGTTGACCGTTTCCATGATATCGTCTATGCGAGTATTTTCTGTTGTGACGCCCAATGTGTTCGTTTCAAAGATATATCGCGTTTGTTCTTTGGTCAAGCGACTGCCTTCTATATGGTTGGAAGTGTAGGTCAGGTCAATTTGTGTGCGATGATAGATGCCACCTTGTAAGCGACTACTCTTTTCTATACGGAGTTGTTGCAGTAGGGGAGAAACCTTTTGTTTGCCTTTTTGAGGCAAGATAGCGTCAGCAGGGATATTCCATGTTTTGCCCACTAATACGGCTCCTTCTATTTTACCAGAGGAGCAATAATTTCGAGCGGTACGTTCGCTGATACCGTATAGTTCAGCATATTGTGCGACAGATATAAAACTCATTATCGGCAAGTTTTTATTGAATTTCGCTGCAAAGGTAGTATTTTTTGCCGATATCGGCAAGTTTTTATGTAAAAAAGTGTTGTTGATGTTGCATTTTAACCTTTCAAATCACTCTCAAGTTGACTGTGGGCTACACGACCACTTCGCGATCACTATAGGAGATCTGTGGGACATCTATGGGCTTTCGGTGGCTTTTAGGTTTCTAGTTTTCAGTTTTCGTTTTTGCCGAAGGGATACCGAACCCTTGCCGAGAGGGCGCTTAAATACGAGCATTGATACGAGCAAGAAGAATAACGATATAAAAACTCACCCCGAGCGGGGTGAGAAATAAATTAATTTGTAGTTATTTGAGAAGCTGTTTTTACACTGATGTCACAAATTATATAATCTATATTTTGTTTATCTAGCCATTTCATACCTTCTTCTGTAACTCGTCCTATTATTTGAGGTTTAATATTCACACATAATTTGAGAAAACCCTTTGTAATAATACTTGTGCTTCGTCCTATCCCTTGTCTTTCCCATTGGAATTTGTATTTATTGCCTAATCTATTCGTTTTAGCAATATATTTTTTACTGATTTTTTTATTTGGGAATTCTGGGCTTCCTATTTCATCATGCGTGAAAGCGACTGCCTTTATGCGCGTGCTGACACCATCATGGTCTTCCATCAAAACTATTTTGTGAGGATTTTTATCATAATCCCTTACACTATAAATATATCCTCTTTTCATCATGGCTATCACTCAAAATCATATCCTACTATTTTACTTGCATAAGCGCTCCAAAATGCTCGGTAATCTTCTACTGATGATTTAGGAACATAAATTGTGACATTTGGTGAAAATGCATTCTGACCGATTATAGGAGGTGTTGTTGCCTTACAATATACCTTCAATGATGGTGAATATTGATAATAAAATGCCTCGGATTTTATTTCTAATATCCCAGAACCTATTGTTACTGTCGTTAAATAACGAGAATTGTAATATGCACGAGAACCTATTGTTTGCACATTGTCAGGTATATTTGCTTCCGTAAGACTATCTAAGCAACTGCATAAATAATCTGGAATAGTTTGAACCTCACTACCAAATATTACTTTTTTTATCTTCTTATTGTAAGTTTCCACATGCGATAGACTTACCCAACCCAATCCACAATATATCCATGACGTAGTTGGAACATTACTATATGACCCAATAAAGTGGTTTGTGTTCCAATATATAGTATCTGCACTCGCGCGAATACCATTAGGTTTACCTTGGAAGTAGTTAGGGAATGTAAATGTTTGAGAAGATATTGTTAAAGCACCATGTTCGGTAATTTTAATAGAGTTTGGTAAACTACTAAAATTATACACATTATCTCCAAATGCACCTGTACCAATATATTCAATGCTATCATTCCAAACTATATTTTTTATGCTACATATATTTCCTACTTCTGGATTTCCCACGTCATTATTTTTCATAATACAAAAGGCTTTATCTCCTATATACTTACAACCAGTAGGGAGTTTTAGGGAAGTGATATGTGCATTACATGAAATTATGCTGTCTAATCCATCTGGAAACTCAATCTCAAATAAACTATTGGCACCGATGGAGCAAGAAGTAACATTGGTAAAGTACTTAAATTCTTTGAAAGAATAAAAATCTATTGGGTCCGTCCATCCAGGATGATAAAGCACTAATCTGCCAGAAACACTTTTTGCTTCATTGTATGAAATTTCTCCATCTTCATTAAAGTCATACTGTTCTATCAATCTACTTTTTACGGCTAAATCCTTAAAATCAATATAGTCATCTCCGTTAGGTTGACTATCGCCATTTCCTTTTGCAATCTTAATAACAGTTCCATCGGCGAGAGTAAAGTAAACATAGTTTTCATCTTGGGTTACGGATTGGAACATGGAATCGCCATCTTGACCATCCTTGCCATCGGCACCATTTTGTCCGTCTTTACCGTCCTCGCCATCAACGCCATCTTTGCCGTCTTCGCCTGTGGCTTTGCCGAGTTGTGTCCAAGTCGCACCATTGTCATAAGAGATATACCAATATCCCTCCTCAATCTTTAGTTGTGGGGTGATACCATCTTTACCGTCTTGACCGTCAGTTCCATCTTTTCCATCCTCGCCGTCTTGTCCGTCTTGACCGTCTGCACCGTCTTGACCATTAGAGCCATTGGCGCCATTTTGACCATCCTTGCCCGAAACAGGGAGTTTGTTGCCGTTGTCATCCAATAGCCATTCGCCATTCAATGTCCAATAATATACACCGTCGGTGTCTTGTGATACACCAATCACAGGAGTTATGCCATCTTTTCCATCTGCGCCATTTTGTCCGTCTTTTCCATCGGCTCCATCCTTACCATTTTCTCCGTCCTTGCCGTCTTGTCCATCTTTACCGTCTTGTCCGTGATAAATGGTAATTGGATCGTGCTTGCCGAAAGTGATGGTATAGCCAACCACTTTTCCGTCCTTTTTGATTTCTACAATGCTTGTAATAAAGTCATTGGATTGCAATACATCCACGATGGTTTGCAAAGAAGTGATGTTGGTGTTCATCTCTTTGCAGAGTTCTTCGAGTTTAGTGACGCGGGAGTCAAGTCCGTCAATGGCATCCCAAATGTCATTGTGACAAGCCGAGAATAGACAGATTGTCAAGCCCAAAAGGAGCAAATGAATTTTCTTCATTGTAATTGAATGTTTTGTGGGAAGTTGGCTCCAAACGCCCCGTTGGTATAAATATAGAAAAAGCGTGGAACCTCTTTTTGCTTATTCTTCAAACGGAGGTTCCGGAATGACCCTACTAACAAGAATAAACAATGAATGCCCACGCTGATATGTTCATCATTGTGGACACAACGAATTAAACACACCAAGGGGCATTTATCGCTTTCTTGCTCTGGGTTAGTGAAATTTTCCGGATTTCCGTTTGCCAAAACAAGCGCCAATAAACGCCTTTTATTATGTCTTGAAAGATTCTTTAGAGGAATTTTTAATTAAGAATTATGAATTTTGAATTAGACATAATCCCGCCCACATTCCCCAGCGTGAATCATTTCGGTTGCAAAATTACAATAATTTTTGCAGATATGCAAATATTGTACGAGAAAGTTTAGAATCATAAGTCAAAAAGGCAAGAATATACCCGAATGTGATTTGTCAAGCACCCGATAACGCCGCAGGCGAGCGTTATCGGGGACCCCGCTGGCTAATAGACAAAGAAAGGAAACATTTTTAGGAATTTAGTCAACCTTTTTAGTTTTAATCAATTTTCCATTTTCACCCTTTCATTTTTCATATTCCCCACCCGCACCGCACTATTACCGCGATAGCCAACGGAGATAATCATGTCTAGGTTGTAAAAATCAATAGTACGCGTAACACGACGATTACCTTCTAAACGAACTACTCTAATTTTTTGAGTAGTTGCTTCTGGCTCTAACTCATGCGTTTTATATACACCTTTGATATGGTATGTGATATTATTCTCTTTCACATTGAATAATATTGCTATTTGCTGCTGCGACAACCACACCGTATCATCGGATAGTTGCACATCCAGTTGAAGAGTTCCGTCTTTAGACTGATAAACAACAATGCTACCCTCAGAGGGGTTATATAATGCTAATTCGTTTGCCATTGTAAAATCGGTAATTACGACTGCACAGGTAGTGAATTATTTTGGATTGAGCAAGAAAATAGCGACTTTTTCGCTAAATTCAGTTTAGAGGATACGCTTTTTGACGCTACTTTTTAGAGTTTAGAGTCGTGAAGTACCCAAATACGATTCGTCATGCACCCCATAACGCCGCAGGCGAGCGTTATCGGGGACCCCACTGGCAATAGACAAAGAAAGGAAACATTTTTAGGAATTTAGTCAACCTTTTTAGTTTTAATCAATTTTCCATTTTCACCCTTTCATTTTTCACATTCCCTACTCGCACCATACAATAACCACACAATAACCATACAATAACCACACAATTCGGGGCGGTCATAGTACCCCGCGAGAAGAACAACAAGTGCAACTGTTATACCTCTACAATGTAAGGTATGGTATCGCTAATAATATTATAACACAAATCATCAACTTCAAAATCATATGCTCAAAGGCATGTAGCAGCGTGGATTGCAACAAAAAGCGAGAAAAGTTTTTTTCATCTTTATTGTAACAGATATAAATTTCACTATCGGCAAGCTTTTTATCAAAAGCTGCTGCAGAGATAGTGATTTTTGCCGATACCGGCAAGTTTTTTTTTTGGGGGGGGATAGGGGTAAAAATGCATTTATATAGAAGTTTGTAAATTCAATTCGGGGTAATAAACAAAGAACAAGCAAGTAGGCGTACTCAAGAATGAACCCGAAATGCACGATGTCAACCTTTTTCAGGTTTAGTCACAACTATTTAATTTGCATCACAGATTGGATTAGTTGTTCTGGAGTAAGGTCTGTAGCATTGTTGATACGTGTCTTGTAAGTATAGATTGTATTGATGGAATAGTCAAGTAATTTAGCAATCTGTGCATTATCATTGATTCCCAATCGGATGAGCGCAAAGATACGCAATTCGGCGTTCAGAAGTTCATTCGTTTTAAGACAAATCCGCTGATCGGGTTTGAGCAATTGATTAAACTGCTCAACAAAATTAGGATAGATATGCAGAAACATTGTATCAAAACGCTTGTAGAAATTATTTTTCAATACCCGTACATCCGCATAAGCAGGAATAGAGAATAGTTCTTCCCAGCGCTTGTCTTGCGCTTTGCGCTTGACATAGCGTTGGTATTTTTCGAATATACTATAGACAGAATTCTCGTTGTAGAGGAAGGTTGCTATACATTCCTCTTTGATATGATTAGCTTCAGTAAGTTGCAAATTGGTTGATTGGATATTCTGCTCTGCTTTCACCAATGCTCGGTGACGATTATAGAGCATTACGAATGCCAATAGTAACCCTACAATTAGGATATAGAGACATATATTGAGCCATGTGACACGCCTATTTTGCTGTTGCTCAATAATGAGTTGCTGTTGCTCAATAATGGGCATCACACGACTAATATTTACCTGTCTGTGACGAGCATTGTAGAAGGTAGCATCGTCAAGTGCAGCTTGAATGTATTTAGCTGCCTCAGTGACCTGCCCACGTGCAAACACATTTTGCGCTACGATGCTCATTGCCACAGTTTCCTTGGTACAACTCTTGATATCGGCTATAGCTGCCAGGATGATGTTGCGATTAGCAAGTAGCGTGTCACCCATGTTTTGATAGATGAAAGCGAGCGAGGAATATGCGATAGCCTTTTGATGTTCGGTGATTTGTGAAGTTTCTAACACTCGATTAAATCGCTGTATGGCCAAATTGCTCTCGCCCATCTTCATGGCATAGAGTGCAGCAGTTGACCAATAGCGTATGGTATCTTCGGGCGAGATACGCTTGAGTGCTTCCTGGCTGAGTCGATTACCATGATTGATATACTCATAACTGATCTTACCATGGGCATAGTCGGCCATATCGTACAAGAGTCGCGCATAATGTATGTAGTATTCTGCTTGAATATCTTGTTCGCATGACGCTATGTCTATTGCTTGAAAAATATCCGAACTCTCATGAAACAGACCCGAACTCAAGTAGAGGAAGGCCTGCTTGATTTGTGCTTGTGCAATCTTATTGTTCTCATTGGAGAGAAGTGCTTCGTCGAGGAGTTTCTCCACATAGATCGTAGCGGTATCGTAGGAATAGGATTGATACTCTTCTGTCAGTGCCAGTAAACGTTCGTAGTGGCTCATGGGCGCTTGTTGTAGAAATTGGATCCGCTGTTGTTTTTGCTGCTGATACAATTCTCGCTCTTCTAACACATGATTCAGCGCCTTAAGATCACTATCGCTAGTAGCTGACATTCCTATATACGATAGGAGCAATGCACATAGTAGACAAATACATTTCATGGCTTCATTACTTTGATAGTTTGAGACTCGTTTCCTACAATATATACGCCAGCCGCAGCCGTTTGCACATTCGTCACAGGTCGTCCCATGACATCGTAGATCATTTGGTTATTGAGAAACGATATGGTGGTGTTTTCTACATCTGTATCTCCACAATCGGCTGCAGATTCCCAACTCCAGAAGTTGGACTGATAGGTCCCTAGTTCTGTCTCCACATCTTGGCACTGGAGATCGCAATAGGTAGCATTGCCCTTGGCATTGGCGAAATAGAAAGCAGTAGCGGCTTTTTGCACATTGATAGATTTCAATACAAGATTCTCTATCGGGTTAGCACCCGCTGCTATAAAGAAGGCATGTTGGCGAGAATCTATCACATCCACGTTCTCAATGTGAATATTTTTCACCACATATTTTCCCGTTGGGCCAATATTGAATGCTCCTTGCATATTTCCCCAGAAGTCGCCCGACGTACCTTTTGTACCACGCTTACACCCCGCATGTACGATGGTGATATCATGCAATCGTATCATACCTTCATCGCCAAAGCCCTTGCCCTCGAAGTCCGCATTGAGGCGCACACCACATTCGAGAGGATCGAAGATAGCAATATGGTGTGCATAGTGGTTCGAACCACCAAAGAAGCCAAGCGATGAGGCGCGCCAGTTGTTCTCTGCGGTGCAATAAGCATAGGTAACATTCTTGCACATGCGTGCTGTAGTCCAGGATGCCATATCATCATCGCCATTGTTGCGGAAGGAGCAATATTGGATAGTGTGCCCTATCGAAGCGTGAGATGCATTGAAGCCATCGGCATAATGGTTGCGGAAGCGGCAGTGCTCCACCAATAAGTTCTCGCTGCCTGTAGCCGAGTAGTCCGCTATCCAAGCACCGCACTCAAAGTGCTCGGTCCAGCAATTGCGAATCACGGAGTTCTTTCCCCATGAACCCATAAAAGTCTTACCTACTTGTTTGGAAGCGTCGTTGTTGTAGTAGCGCTGGTTGTTGATAGTATTGATATACATTCCTTCGATACGAATATTGCTACGATTGGTCTCAAAACCACGTTGCGAGTAAGTAGCATTATTGTCAGATGGTGCAGAGAAGAAAATCTCGGTGTACCACATACCTGCACCAACGAGTTGAGTATTATCGTAGTTGATATGAATACGCTTGGCCACCTCCCATTTGCCTGCAGGGATATAGATGATCTTACCACGGTTGTTGCTCACAAAGTCCTGCAAGCTGCCGCCATTATATTGTACTTTATCGCCTTCTATACTCTCGAAAGTAACGGGCTCTGGCACCATCTCCAGTTCCACAAAATCAATCGTGTATGGCGTAGTATTGTCATCTGCCTTCACTACGCGTAGCTCTTCACCTCGTGCTACAGGTCGCGAAAGACGCACATGCATCTCATCAAAGCGCATGCGAATCACGCAGTTGGCAATGGGCGTATTCACCGGATAAGTGCCCGTACAATACTGCCATGCCCAATAGCTATCCAAGGTCAACTCACCTACTTTCTCTTCGCCCGCATAGAAATGCACCCTCCCTTTGGTGCCCAATCCATCATGGCTATCAGGCAGAGAGAAGCGTATGGTGACACCATCGCCAGGGTTGTTCACGCACCAAGCTACGTAGTCATTGGGCTTAACCAACTGCACGGCCTGCTGATGAGTAGCCTCCGATTGCAG
>JAFNUD010000131.1 GCA_017384225.1 Paludibacteraceae bacterium | reverse complement strand
ATCGTAACACTCGACCCTAAATAAGCATGCGCAATCTTTGGCGAACGATAAAAATAGTGATACTACTCCTGCTCATTGGGGTAGTATCCCTTTTTGTTTCTCACCAGTGGAAACAGCCGCAGCAGGATTTCTCCCACACGCTCAAAGTGCTGACCTACAACACCCATGCGCTCTGCATGGGCAATAAGCAGCAAGCGCGCCAGATGCTTGCCTACCTCAACAAGCAGGACGCAGATATTATCTGCCTGCAAGAGGTCAGGGTATATAAAGATGCACAACGCATGACCCTCAACCAGTTGCGCCAAGCCATGAGCCAATACCCCTATACCTACTACGATTTCAAGCGATACAACAGCCGTCGGCAGTTTGGTAATGTCGTATTCTCGCGCTACCCGCTCATCAATAAGCAGACCATCTCCTACGAGTCGCAGAATAACATCAGCAGCCAGTGCGATGTGGTGGTAAAGGAAGATACTATTCGCCTTATTGTGAATCACTTGGAGAGTTTTCGCCTTATGAAGGAGGACTTACAGTTGGACACATTATCCGTCAGTCATTTCAAGCAGAGTTCTCTCAATCAGAAACTCCACGCAGCCAGCGAGTTGCGCCAAGAGCAAGCCAAAGCCGTAAAGGAAGCCATCAACCATTCACCTTATCCTGTGATAGCTGTAGGTGATTTCAATTCCATTCCGTTGTCATATGTCTATGGAAAAATCTCTTGGGGCATGCGCGATTGCTTTTTGGAGGGAAGTTTCGGCAGGTTGGGAAACACATATAAGACGGGACCTTTCGGTATTCGCATCGATTATATCCTCTGCTCCAAAGAACTCACACCTATAAAAAGTAAAGTGGACAGAGTAACATACTCCGACCACTTTCCAGTATGTGCTACGATTGGGTGGTAACGCCCCAATTTGTCCCACACGCACCGCACAATAACCGCACAATAACCGGACAATTACCGCACAATTCGTGGCGGATATAGAGCCCCCATATAACAGACATGTGATACACGTTCATCAGAAAAATGCACCATTGACAGTGCAATTCTATCAAAAAAGTGCATCTTCTATTGTGCAATTCATTTTTTTTATGTACCTTTGCAGCGATTTTTGCTACTACAGATATGGAAAATTTATTTGCTACATCCCGAGAACTAATCAACAGAGTAAGTATTGCCTTTGTTCGTGACAAACATGATGAAATAGATTGGAATAGTCGTTTAGTTGCCATATTAGGTTCACGAGGTACTGGTAAAACCACAATGATTTTGCAGCACATTCGCCTATATGACAATACACCGCAGACGTTATACGTGATGGCTGACGATTTTTATTTCACTACGCATCGCTTAGTGGATTTGGCTCGGCAATTTATGTTGCAGGGCGGTAAACACCTCTATATTGATGAGATACACAAATACCACGGTTGGTCAACGGAGATAAAGAACATTTATGATATGATGCCAGACTTGAAAGTGGTGTATAGTGGTTCTTCTATTTTGGATTTAGAAAAAGGAGGGGCTGATTTGAGCCGAAGAAAGGTAGAATATACATTGCCTGGACTTAGTTTCCGTGAATACCTGAATATATCTCAAGGTTGGAATTTGCCACGTTATTCATTAGAGGATATTCTGGCAGGTTCGGTGGACTTTCCATACGATAAGGCACGTCCATTGCAATTATTCACACAATACCTGCGTGAAGGATATTTTCCATTCTTTCAAGAGGACAACTACGCAATGCGTTTGAATGGTATAATCAAGCAGGTGGTAGAAGATGATATACCTAAGTTTGCAGAAATGGAAGTAGCATCGGTGCAGAAACTTAAGAAATTGCTCTATGTATTGGCACAAAGTGTTCCTTTTAAACCTAATTATGCTAAATTAGAGCGTGATTTGGAAATTTCTCGAAATACACTACCCAAATACATGCTCTTTCTTGAGAAGGCGGGATTGATAGGTGTGTTACGAGAAAAGGCATCAGGCATTAAATTGCTCGAAAAGATAGAAAAGGTATATTTGCATAATCCCAACGAAGCCTATGTCTTGTCTGATACCACCCCAGATATTGGCACTATTCGTGAAACAATCTTCTTTGCATGGCTTCGCGTGGGACATTTTATTTCTTCCTCACCTGTTTCCGATTTTGAAGTGGACGGATTGACTTTCGAGATAGGAGGTAAGAATAAAACCAAAAAGCAACTTGCCACACTTCCTATCAATCAGGGGTATGTCATTAAAGATGACACTGAATATGTTTACCAAAACTCTATTCCTTTGTGGATGTTTGGTTTTGTGTATTAGCATATCCTTCCACTTTCCCCGCATGCACCGCACAATTCGTGGCGGATATAGAGCCCTTATGGTACAGTAATAAACAACAAAAAACTCTCACCCAAACGAGGTGAGAGTTTTGTTTTATGCCTTCAAATTTCGCTGAACGCAAATGCGTTTTGCAAAATTTATAAATTACTGGACTAAACGCACGGATCGCCCGTAGCAGCGATCGTCGCTGCTGCACATACCGACGTCACCCGAACCGAAGCGGAGGTCCCACATGTAGCCTGAATCGTAAGGAGTGGACGACCAATAGTAGCCGTACGTACCAACGCGGCCCACACCGCCATCGCAATCGCGGTAGCCCGCAGCCTGAAGGACGATAGAATTTCCATTATCTCCTTTAACCACATATCCCTTTCCATTCCATGTCCAAGTACAGAATGCTTGTAATTCTGCAAACTGTTCACGAGTAGGTAATTTATCGCCAAACTGACTTACTGCCTCATCGTAAGTATAATATATACCCTTCTCGTTTTTAGACTTCCATAATGTACCACTTGGCAAACCTAAATCTACATACTTAGATTCTTGGACTGGAGTTCCACCTACCGCAGGACCTGCACCAATCGCAATTTGTCCTGCTAATTTCTGTGCAAGACTCTTCATTGTTTCACGATAGGATGCACCCGCGAAAGTTGCACCCTCTGTAGCTGCGATTGTTCCACTCTCTACATTGATTACACGCACATCTACATTATATTGTCCCATTACGATATTCACATCGCCAATCACAATCTTTGAGAGATTCAATAATTCACCAATACGCACCATTTGACTTTCTGTCAAAGTGCTGCGCTGCATTTGCTGTTCATTGATGATACGGTCAATCTGTGTGCGTTCAATCATGGTGTAACCTGCTGGGCGGAAATAGGTAGTAAAAATACCTGAAAGTCCATCTACATCCGCCTGTGAGATACCCACACCTGCCTTAAACTCCATAACGGCAGCACGCTGCGCCATGGCTGACATTGCCAAAAGGCAGATTAAGCATAAAGAGAATAGTTTTTTCATTGTTGTGTAGTTTTTATTGGTTAGTATTTTGTTTTCTTTCTCAATTGAGAGGTAGGTACACGAAAAGCGTGAGCTAACTGCTATTGGTTCTTTCGGGCATCCACTCCCTCGCCTTCCAATATGCAGAAAGCCCACGCATAAGCGTAGGCGTTTCGCATTATTCTTGGAAAGGCTATTCAAAATGTGGATGATTGAAAGAATCCTCAAATAAAGCAAACGCTTTTATCAAATATGTCTGCAAAACCGATTGCTCGGATTTGCGTTGCAAAGGTAGTGAATTAATTTGAATTGTGCAAGAAAAGTTGCTTTTTTTGTAGTTTTTAAGGCTGTTCATGTTGATTATGTTGGTCAAGGTTTAATCAAGTTTCTGTCAACCGCCAGTGATGTGCTCGGAATAGTGCACTTATTGTGCGTAAGATACAAGAGAAATGCAAACACATATTGCTCGATTTGCTAAAGAACCAAATGAAAAAAAATCGCCACTCATGCATAAAAAACACGAATGGCGATTAAGATTATAACAGTTCGTAGAAGTACTTATTGTTAAAATTACTGAAACGCTCCTTGCGACAAGTAAAACATATCTGAGAATTGGGAGAACGAAGTCATCTGCTTCATTTCATCTATGATACGTTGTTGCACTTTTTGAAAAAGTTTCGCATAATCAGCTTGTGGCATTTGTTTGCGAGCGTTCTCCACATATCCATAAAATACCACTGGTGTTTGAATACTCTTCAACATCTTCCCGATGGCTTCACTTGGCATCTCTCCTGCCTCATATAAACGATATTGATTCACTCCTAAGCCAAGCACCTGTGCCATCTTTGTGGCAGATAGCCCATACATCTTGCGTGTCTGTGCAATCTCTGTTGGCGATGGAATACCATATTTCTCTCGATATTGAGCGTGCACTTGCTCAATATTAGCAGTATCTAATTCAGTATCAGTGAAAAATATACCAGTATCCACGCATTGATAATTACGATGGATATAGGTGTATTCTTCTTTACGATAAGTTAAGGTACGAGGTTCTTCGCACAAACGCACTTCTCCTCCTGTGAATGGACTAGTCATTTTTTCTCTTTTTTATAAGGATACTTCATTGGGTGCTCTGCAAGATGGAACGAAATGCAGATTGTTTGGCGGTTTGGTAATCCATAACAAATCTTGATATACACTTCCCGTCCATTAACCTCTTTTCCAAATACCCATAAATCTCCCAATTGATTTAGTAGGTTGGTTATTGGTCCTTCCGAATAATCAGTTACAGTGATTGTTTTGATAATCTCTTTTCTGCGAGTGGGGACAATGTCCAATTGGGCAAGTGCATCGGTATTTTTACCTCTTTCATCCCAAAATATTATGTCAAACACCTCCACCTTTTGTTTAAACTCTTGAAGGAACTTCTCAATCTCTGCAATAGTTGCTATCATATCTTTCTAAATTTGACTGCAAAGATAATACATTTACACGAAACATGCAAATAATTCAACGAAAAAGTTGAAAAATCAATTATTTTTTTTACACAACGAACAAAAAACATGCCATACTTTAGAAAAAAAATCGCCACTCATGCATAGAAAACACAAATGGCGATTAAGATTATAGCAGTTCGAATAAAAACTATAGCGGCTCGTGGTAGTGATAGTCGCGGAAGTTGGTGTCCTTATCGCGATTGATGCGCGGATGGCGTGGAGGGAAGCGATTTTCCCATTTATCGCGAATCCAACGCTTCACATTCTCCCACCAGCGGCGGAGCGAGCCATCGTTCCATGGCGTAGAGTCAAAACCATCATACCCGCGATGACGCCACCACAATATCAGCAGCCAACCAAAAATCATACCGCCCAAGTGTGCGAAGTGCGCCACATTGTCGCCCGCCGAAGGAGCCAAACCAGTAAACAACTCTATCAACGCATAGATAATTACTAAAGTTCGCGCGCGTATAGGGATCGGAATAAACATAATGAACATACGCACATCGGGGAACAGCCAACCAAACGCCAGCAAAATGCCAAACACCGCACCACTGGCACCAATAGTCACCACACGGTTAGCCAATCGAGTAGCCATCAATGGGTCAAGCGAACTCAAGACAGGTTGCAGTTGCAACGCCCACACTGCCTCTTGCACGACCGCAGCGCCCAAACCCGTCACCAGATAGTATATCAAAAAGCGCTTGCCTCCCCAACGCTCTTCCAACGCAGGAGCAAACATCAGCACCGCAAACATATTGAAGAAGATATGCGAGAAGTTCGCATGCATAAACATATAAGTCAGCGGTTGCCACAGACGGAAGTCAGACGCCGTCAAATAATGCAAGCCAAAAACATGGCTAAAACTAATGCCATAACGCTGAAAAACCACATCCGCAAGATAGCAGATGAGGTTTATCAACAACAGATTTTTCGTAATCGGTGGTAAATTTCTAAACATTGTCAATTGATTGATGATTTCTATGCAAAAGTAGTAAAAAACAATGAAAACACAAACAAAAACTGTGCTATAAGGCAGAAAAATGCAAAAAATGGCAGAAAAATGACATTTTTTCAGTCAAAATATTTGCAGAATTAGAAAATTGTTGTAACTTTGCATGCAATTCGTTGGAAAAGCCAATGTAAAATACTTAATGTTTAATAATTTAATCTAATTTTCGTATGAATAAAGCAGATTTGGTAGCTGCTATTGCAGCTGAGGCTGGTTTGACAAAAGTACAAGCACAAGGTGCTCTTGAGGCAACTGTAAACGCAATCGCTGGTGCACTCCAAAAGGGTGAGAGCGTACAATTGGTAGGTTTCGGTACTTTCTCTGTAGTTGAGAAAGCTGCTCGCCAAGGCGTTAACCCTGCTACTGGCGCTAAGATTGAGATCGCTGCTAAGAAAGTAGCTAAGTTCAAAGCTGGTAAAGGTTTGGCTCTCTAATCCAATTATGTAGATACAGCGAGTTGCTCTTTTGGGGGCAACTCGTTTTGTGTCCAACTCAAGACTTT
>JAFNUD010000019.1 GCA_017384225.1 Paludibacteraceae bacterium | reverse complement strand
TAATTACTCACCGTAAACAGTGTAAGTAACCTTGGTGAACAAGCCCAAAACGCTGAAAACTTTCTTATCAACGTGGCTGATCTTAGTGATACCCGCTTGCTTAGCTGCTTTTTGAATACCTGCATCGCCAACAGCAGCGATTCCCAATACACTAAGAGCTTCTGCTTGACCTACTTTAGTACCCAATTCGTTACTAGTTACAGCAGCAGGAGTAGTGTGGTCTGTGTAAACAGCACCCACCAAACCAACTGCACCGCAGCTAGTCATACCAAGTGTCAATGCGAGCGCGCATGCCACAGTCATGATAGTTTTTTTCATATTTGTAAAAATTGATTTGTGCCCTTCGCCTATTCAACCAACGCATATTGGACAAACTAAGTGGCGTTTATTTTTAATTATTCAGTAGGACTTTGTGTGCGCTGACATTGCTCACGGAGCAATCACACCTACTTTTTGCTTATTCCAAAGTTTGTCACTATAAAAAAAAGCAACTACTATAGCAAAAAGCCACAGCAGCACACTATACATTGGATATAACAAAAGAACTACAACCAGTGCGAAGCATTCGCCCCCCCCATTTTGGAGAGCGCAAATCAAAGATTTTGTTATATAACGAGTTGGTTGCATTGTTTGTTGTTATAAACAAGGACCTAATCATCCTATTTCGGGTGCAAAGGTACAACAAATTTTGCGGATTTGCAAGAAAAATCGCATTTTGATGCGATTTTTCAGTGTAGGGTGTAGCGTGTTGGGTATAAATGCGGGAGATACTCGACGGGAAAAGCAGTCCACAAACTCACGAAGTTTGTCGCCCCTGAAAATTGCCGAGCACTAAACCAACGGTAGCGGGGTGTGTGTGTGTGTGGAGATGTGGAGAAATAAGGCACTCTAATTTGAGCGCTCCAAAATGTGATTTGGGGCTAAAAAACAAAGAAATCGCCACTTATGTCCGAAAACATAAATGGCGATGAGTATATTATTGAATATCAACAATTACTTTTTGTTTGGCAATTCGAGACCGTAGCCTTTTTTCTTGTCCTCTACCTTCAAAGCGAGGCTGAGCAAGAATGCTAATACGCCAAAAGAAGCGAAGACAATCATTGGTACCACATAGCCGTCGGTTGAAACGCGGAGCGTACCAATCAACATGGGTACCAAGCACAAACCGATATTCTGTACCCAGAAAATCAAGCAATAAGCAGAACCCAAAATCTTCTCATCAATAATCTTTGGAACACTGGGCCACATGGATGCAGGCACCAAAGAGAAACTTACGCCCAATACCAAAATAGTTGTCAACGCGAGCCATTCTCTTGGATATATAGGCAACACAAAGGCGAAGATACTATGGCAAATGACCATAATAACCGCACCTACCATCATCATCGAAGCACCTTTACCCTTATAGTCGATAAACATACCAAGGAATGGAGTCAATACCATTGCCAAGATAGGGAACCATTTGAATAAGCCCGATGCCTCAGCGTTGCTGATTTTCAATGTCTCTTCGAGGAAGTTGGTCGCAAATCGTTGGAATGGGAAGATAGCTGAATAATAGAGTACGCACAAGAGCGCGATAATCCAGAACATCTTGCTGGAAAAGATTTTACCCAAATCAGACACATGGAATTCGTCCTCTGGGTCGTGCATATCGGTAGCTTCGCCAATAGCTACGAGTTGCTTGTCGAACTTGGTGTCCATGATGGTGAACACGAAGAAATTGAGCAAGCCCACAACGAGCAAGAGAGCAGCAAAAAGCAATGAAGCCACTACAGATGGCTCGCCATTAGCGGCAAAATGCTGACTGATAGCAGGAGAGAACGCCATAGCTGCGAACACACCAATACGCGCGATTGCCATCTCCAATCCCATAGCCAAAGCCATCTCCTTGCCCTTAAACCACTTAGCGAGAATCTTACTAACAGTAGTACCTGCCATCTCGCAGCCACAACCGAAAATCATAAATCCAAAAGCTGCCATCTTAGCAGAACCAGGCATAGCCGTCCACCACGAATTGAGCCAAACGATATTATTAGCATCAAACCAGTCGGAGATACCAATATACTTAATAGACGCGCCCAACACCATCAAGCCCGCAGAGAGCAAGCCAGTGAAGCGAACGCCCATCTTATCAAGAATGATTCCTGCAAAAATGAGGAAACCAAAAACACAAAGAATATACTCCGCAGAAGCGTATGTACCGAAGACACCTTGATCCCAGCCAAGTGTGTCATTGAGCACAGAAGCCAAAGGAGAAAGGATGTCCACAAACATGTAGGCAAAGAACATCATCGATGCCACAAGCACGAGGACAGTCCAACGCGCAATGGCAGAGTCACGGAGAGTAGATTGCAAAGCTTTTGTCATAATTATGAATTTTGAATTAAGAATTATGAGTATTTATAAGGCTTCGTCCTCTGGTTTTTCAACCAAGGGACGAGGCTTTAGTTTATTCTTTTTTTTGAGCCATGCTGCCTTACGTTGTTCGTATTCAGCATAGTGCGATTCCAAATAGCCGTCTGCCATAAGTCGCTTTGCTCCAGGCTATAGGCGATAGGCTATAGGCGAGGAGGCAAGGAAATTATTTAATGCCGAGTTCAGCTTTTACGGCTGGCATAAGGTCAAGCGCATCAGGAGCAATATAAAGCATTGCCATTGCATCCATCACGTAAGTGCAACCTTGTGCAGCACCTACCTTCTTGATAGCCTCGAGCATACGGTTTTGGATTGGAATCAAATACTCTTGTTGCTTAGCTTGGATATCTTTTTGAGCTGTTTGATAGAACAATTGAATACGTTGCTCCATCTCTACGATCTCTTGTTGACGGAAATCGCGAACACCAGCCGTCATGGTAGATTGTTGTTGTTGAAATTCAGCAACTTTCTTATTAAACTCCTCTTGCATATTCGCAAATTGAGTTTCATATTGTCCTGCCAATGTATCCAATTTAGCTTGCATACCTTTCAGTTCTGGCATAGCCGCTAACAACTCTTGCGAATTGACATGACCAATCTTTTGAGCATTTACCAGCATAGGCAACACCATAGCCAGTATAAGAATGATTTTTTTCATTGTAGTATCTGTTTTTTGTTAATATTATTCCCTTTTATACTTTGTTCACACGAGCACCTACCCCCGCCCCAAATTGTGCGGTTATTGTACGGTTATTGTGCGGTTATTGTGCGGTGCGTGTGGTTATTTTGCACCCAACTTCTCCAATACTTGGTCCGAAATATCCAATTTGCTTGACATGTAAATTAAACCAGGGTCTGCCGAACGGTCTTTAACAATGTCATACCTCTTCTCAGCAGCAATCTCTTGTACCGCATTGTAGATTTCTTCTTGAATAGGTTTGAGCAGCGACTCACGCTTTTTGTACCACTCACCACCTTCGCCGAAATACTTGCGTTTGAGTTCAAGTACATACTGCTCTTTCTCCAGGATTTCGTCTTCACGTTTCTTCTTCATATCCGCAGATAAGAAGATTTGCTCGGTTTGATAGTTGCTAGCAAGAATTTGCGCCTCTTGTTGAGCCGCATCAATCTCCTTTTGCCAACGCTTGGAAATCATAGATAATTGCTCGTTAGCGGTCTCATACTGAGGCAGATTCTTCAGTATGTATTGCATATCCAAATACGCCGCAGCAAACTTTTGCGCCATAAGAACAGGCGAAGCGAAGCCAAGAGTCAATATTGCAATAAAAATAAGTCGTTTCATTTTTTATGATTTATTATAATTCTTGTCCAAGTACAAAGTGGAATTGTGATCCACCATACTGTTTAGACCCATTGATAGGGTCGAATCCCCAACCCCAATCAATACCCATCAAGCCAAACATCGGCAAGAATAGGCGCACACCAATACCTGCAGAACGCTTGAGATTGAATGGATTATAGTCTTTGATATCGGCAAAACAGTTACCCGCTTCCACAAACGCCAACGCCCAAATAGTGGCATTCTGCTCCAGCGAAATAGGATAGCGCAACTCCATGGTAAACTTATTATATACATATCCCATATTACGTCCTGTAGCAGCGTCATATGGAGTGAGCGACCCCGATTGATAACCACGCATAGAGACATACTCCGTAGAATAGCTGGAATAGCTGGACATACCATCACCACCCATGTAGAAACTCTCAAAAGGCGATTTCACATTCTTGTTGTAATGTCCCAAATATCCAAACTCAGCACGTGTCATCAAGACAAGTTTAGAATCGGGTGAGAGTGGCGTAAACACTTTTCCCGAGAATTTCCACTTATGATACTCCAGCAAATTGTACTTCTCTGTGGTCGTCATTTGCGCATAATCAGCATCGGTATATCCCTTTATGAGCGAATACGGAGGAGTAATCTTCAAGCCCAACGTAAATTGCGACCCCCGACGCGTATAAATAGGATTATCAATGCTCGAACGTGATAATTGGAAATTGAGTGCAAGATTGTGGCTCGTACCATCGGTAAGAATCATGTAGGGCCAATCTTTCATCATATACATCTGATAACTGAGTTCGCCATAGAAAGAGAAATAGTCATCAGGCCAACTAAGACGCTTACCATATCCCACACTCACACCAAACGTGCGAAGATACTTATCAGGATCTGCCTCTGACTCCTGCAGTTGCTGGAGATAATCGGAATTACCTGAATAAGAATAATAATTATAATAGGTATTATACAAATTTTGATACGCCTGATAATAACGATCTGAATATCCTGTTTGCGAAGCAAAGAAAATACTCGTACTCAACGAGTTAGGTCGCTTACCTCCCAACCAAGGCTCCAAGAAACTGATAGAAGCAGAAGTATAATACACACCGTTAGTTCGGGCATTGATACTGAAAGTCTGTCCCTCACCTTGTGGTACGATACGATAACTCTTAGGATTAAAGAGATTTTGAATAGCAAAGTTGGTAAACTTCAAGCCCAAGGATCCCACCAAACCAGTTGCTCCCCAACCGAGAGAAAATTCGATCTGGTCACTAGATTTGGTTTCCAATTGATAAGTAATATCCACCGTACCGTCCTCTATATTAGGCTGAATATCTGGCACTAATTTCTCTTGATCAAAGTGACCCATCTGTGCCAACTCGCGCAAACTACGCATGATATCTGACTGGCTATACAATTGACCAGGTTTGGTATATAATTCTCGACGTACTACATGCTCGTACACGCGCGTGTTACCTACTATATTAACGGCATTGATGGTAGCAGGCTGTCCCTCATACATACGCATTTCGAAATCGATCGAATCGGCATTAATACGCACTTCTACAGGATCCACATTAAAGAATAAATAGCCCTGATCCGTATAGAGTTTCGCCACAGCATCATCATCCTCAGTCAAACGCTTGTTGAGTTCCTTGAGATTATAGGTATCTCCCTTCTTTATTCCCAAAATAAGATTGAGATATTCGTATGGATAAACGGTATTTCCTACCCATTTGATATCTCCAAAGACATATTTTTGTCCCTCATCCACAGTCAAATAGATATCCACTCGTGTAGAGTCCTCTTTGGAGCGCACTACGCTATCCGATACTATCATAGCATCACGATAACCGATCTCATTGTACTTCTCAATGACCAACTTTTTGTCATTTTCAAACTCAGCAGCGACAAACTTCTTAGGACGGAAGAAATTGATGATATTGTTATCATTCGTTTTCTTCATGGCAAAATTGATCTTATTATCCGTAAGAGCCTCATTGCCTGCAATATATATTTGTCCTACTTTGGTTTTGTTTTTCTTATCAATATTGACTGCCACTTTCACATACCCAGGGTGATCTTTATCCTCAAACTGCAATACTTTGACAGTAGCATCATAATAACCTTTTTCTGCCAAATACTTGGTAATAATCTTGTCAGCCCTATCTTCCAAGTCAGGTGTCATTTGTCCACCTTTTTGAATACCGACTTTTACTTCGATATCTTCAATCTCTGATTTTCGCAAACCATTATACGCGATTTCAGAGATTCGAGGACGTTGTGTCAATGCTATTTCTAACCAGATTTTATCACCCTCTATTTTTGTTGCTTTGAACTTAATATCAGAAAACAGTCCTTGCTTCCAAAATCGTTTGAGAGACTTGGTGATTTGATCGCCAGGCACCTCAATCTTATCACCTACAGCGAGTCCTGAAAAACCTACCAAAACAAAGTCTTCGTAACTATCTGCACCTGTCACTTTGATCTCTGCGATTTCATATGTTTTACGCTGCATAGTATATTCTATCACAGGCAAATCCACCTGCTCCACAACAAGAGAGTCCATAGCCATAGACTCCATCTCCGTTGTCTGAGCCGCCATCGGCAAAACAAACAAGAAACACAACAATATACTATTAACGAATCTGCTCACTGGTTTTACCAAATCTTCTTTCTCTACGTTGATAATCAACGATTGCACGATAAAATTCTTCTGCTGTAAATTCAGGCCACAAGCAATCTGTAAAATACAACTCCGAATATGCTAATTGCCATAACAAGAAATTGCTAATGCGCAACTCACCACTGGTACGAATCAACAAATCTGGATCTGGCATATGGGCAGTGGTCATATGGGCAGAAACCACCTCCTCATTGACATCCTCAACCAACAAGTCGCCTTTTTGAATAGCCGAAGCAATCTCTTGAGCTGCACGAATTATCTCCCAACGTGCACTATAACTGAGTGCCAATACCAAGTTTAATCCCGTATTGGCACTCGTCTCTTGCATACAAGCACGAAACTTTTGTTGTGCATTATTAGGCAAACGACTCAAATCGCCTATGGTAGATAAACGTATATTATTCTTCATCAGCGTAGGCGTTTCTTTCGCTATCGTATCCACCAGCAAAGACATCAGTGCATCCACTTCCTCCTTGGGGCGATTCCAATTCTCTGTAGAAAAAGCATACAGTGTCAAGTATTCTATCCCTAATTCGGCAGCAGCCTCCGTGATGGTATGCACCGTCTCTACACCCTGACGATGACCAAACATACGCGCCAATCCTTGACGCTTTGCCCAACGCCCATTGCCATCCATAATAATAGCCACATGACGAGGGATACGATCTTGCTGTATTTGATTCTTATAACTCATCTAATTATCATTCTTGACTTACATCTGCCCTCACGCGCGCTGATATTGCAAAAGGTTCGTCGATATATTTCTTATATTTCTGAGCACCAAACTCATAGACAATACCAATGGTCAATGTCGATAGCACATCGTTGTTAAGAATGTTCGAACCATTTAGGTCATCCGAATTGTTCAACACACCATAAGAGAGATCCTTCAACTCGCTTTTGTCCTGAAAATCTATACCTGGGAGATACCCCTCCAAGTCATCCGCAAAATACACATTATGTTGCCATGCCACCTGCAATTGCCAACGCTTTGTGATTCTCCATTTTAGGCCAATACCGACTGGCATATAAAACGCCACATTCATACCATGCACATCTATCTTAGGTATTGGATTTTTTTCGTTTTCTTTAATCGGTATAGCTGATTTATTTAGAATGCTCATTCCGACTCCCACAAACAAATAAGGCGAAAATGTTTTCACTCTATAGTCGTAAGACAATGGACCGAAATTGAAGAAATTGAATTCGCCAAGCATATCAATATGCCAGACGGGATTCTGATAGATTACTTTTTTTATAGGCAACTGATCATCATACGTGGGTGGAGCATACGGATAAACGATGCACTGACGTTGCGCTTTTGCCTGAATTGCCCATCGCCTGTCAAACTTGTATCGAAATTGAGCGCCAAAGACATACTGCATATTCATAAAAGGCACTTTATACACATCGCCCAAATAATATCCACCTCCTACTTGTGCACCTACTTCACAGCTATACTCTTTTTGCCCACTCTCGCCCCTAACTTCGTCTGTTGACTTTACTATTCTATAGTTGTCTGCACACACCAACGCTGGGGATAATAATATCCACAGCAGTGCAAGCGACCAAAAATGCTTACTATCAAGATTAGTAGTTAACAAGCGTACCACCTTTACCATTGGATGGGAGATTATAAATCACACCCACTGTAGCTGCAATATTATGTGTGGTAGCAGCCCTATATTCCATTATTTCAACGCCACCACCATTAGGATAAGCTTTCTCGTCATTTATGGTGCTGCCATTGATTTCAGCATTCATTACATACAAATTATATTGGCAAGCCACCTTCAACTGCCAATTAAGCGCCATGCGCAACTTCAGACCAACTGCGAATGGTATGTACATAGCAGCTGCCATATCTTTTGACTTAATCATCGGATAAGGCGAATTCATCACTCCGTCGTTCAAACCCCAGCGGTATGTAGCATGCTTGTTATACAAAGAAGTACCCAAACCTATTCCGACATAAGGAGTTGCAGTATAAATCTTTGCATTACGATTTGCTGTAAAACCGTATTTCAAGATATTAAATTCTCCCATCACATCCAAGTGCCAAACACCATTGTAAAAAAACAATCCATCTTTGTGCATCTCAGATACCTCTTTGAAACGCAAACGCTGACGCATAGCTTGCAACTGAACAGACCAACGCGAATCAAAGCGATAACGCACCAAAGCGCCATAGGTCTCAAAAGCTGGCATACCCTCTGAATCACGCATCCAAGCAAACTCATTGGTACGCGTATATCCAGGAGCAGGCTCCTCAATTCCATCAAAGAAACCAGCGCCTACTTGCAATCCGAACTCAATATTCTGCGTTTGAGCATTAACAAACAATGGGCACAACGCTACCAACAACACAAGAAAAAATGTACTTTTCTTCATAATGACTATTTTACTTTTTTTGATATTTACAAATTTGACCCGCAAAGGTACTACTTTTTTTTGATATATGCAAATTATTTATGTAATAAAATTTTGAAAGCCTCTGCCACGCGGCTTACTTCTAGCACTTTAATCTTCAGATTATGGGGGTCATATTTCTGACCAAACGGAACTATAATCCGCTCAAAACCAAGCTTTTCCGCCTCTTTAATTCGCTGATCGATACGATTGACAGGACGTATCTCACCCGACAGTCCCACCTCGCCTGTCACACAAGTATATTCATCCAAAGCGATGTCCATATTCGACGACAACACAGCCGCTAAGACTGCCAAATCGATAGCAGGGTCATTCACTCTAATTCCTCCCGCTATATTCACAAACACATCTTTTTGCAGCAACTTAAACCCAACTCGTTTTTCCAACACTGCCAGCAGCATATTTAGACGTTTGCTATCAAAACCCGTACTACTACGTTGTGGTGTACCATACGCAGCACTTGCCACGAGTGCCTGAACCTCAATCAACAGCGGACGGGCACCTTCCACCGCTGCTGCAATAGCAATACCAGATAATCCATCACGATTATTAGACAAGAGCAACTCACTGGGGTTCAATACTTCGCGCAAACCATCTTGCTGCATCTCATAGATTCCCAATTCGCTTGTACTGCCAAAACGGTTCTTCTGTGCACGCAAAATACGATATAGATGATGTTGGTCGCCCTCAAACTGCAACACCGTATCCACTATATGTTCCAACACCTTTGGACCTGCCAACGAGCCTTCTTTATTGATATGCCCTACTATGATGAAAGGCACATTTTTTTCTTTCGCATACTGCAAGATTCTTGCTGCACACTCTTTTACCTGACTCAAACTACCAATACTCGCCTCTATAGCCTCCGTACCTATTGTTTGAATGCTATCCACCACTACTATCTCTGGCTGAATATCCGTCACACTATCCAAGATGCGTTCCAGCGAAGTCTCAGCCATGATATACAAGTTTTCTGGAGTTCCTGCCAATCGTTCTGCACGCAGTTTCAATTGTTTAGCACTTTCCTCTCCACTGGCATACAACGTTTTTTTATCGCCCATCTTCATCAGCACTTGCAGTGCTAATGTTGATTTGCCTATACCAGGTTCGCCACCTAACAAGATTAGGCTTCCAGGCACTAACCCACCTCCCAATACGCGGTTTAGCTCTACCGACTGCATGTCAATGCGCATCTCCTCTTTAGCATCTACCTCGTGCAAACGCTGTGCTTGCGCTCCACGGCGCAGACTAGCACCGCCTTTTTTGGCGGAAACCGCTATGCTCACCTCCTCTTCATACGTGCCCCATTCGCCACACACAGAGCAACGACCAATCATCTGTGGCGATTGAGCACCACAATTGGAGCATACATATTTCGTTGAATTTTTGGCCATTAAATTTCTATTTTCTTACATTCCTCTGCCAAAACCGTATTGACAAACACCTCTTGTGCTTCGTTCAAAAACACTGTATGATCATCCTCACGCGCACTAAAATGCCCTATCACCAATTTCCCAACACCTGCCAATTGAGCTATTTGCGCTGCTTGTTTAGCTGTAGAATGGGTGTATTTTTTGCATTTATCTGCATCTTTTTCAGTATAAGTAGCTTCGTGAAAAAGCACATCTACGCCTGCTATCTGCTCCACAATTTGCTCGCGATACGACGTGTCCGAACAATACGCATAACGTTTGCGAGGCTCTTGGTCACGATGGTATTCGGTAAAGAGAAAACCACAAGTAGGCACTTTGTGCTTCAATGGGATTGTTTCTATCGTCAATGTCCGATCCTCAAAAATCACCTCGCGTTTACGTGGATTGATCGTATGAAAAACCACATCGTAACTCAAATCTTGGCAATGATAATCCAACCACGGACGTAGCAGTTTCTCCAAGTCTCCATGCGCATAGATATGCAACGGCTGTGTTCGCCCCATCATTCCTAAAGTAGAAATCAAACCTATCAAACCAAAGCAATGATCACCATGCAAATGTGAAATCAACACTGTATATAACCGCGCAGTCTTCACTCCCAGCTGCCTCATCTTCAGCTGAGTACCTTCGCCGCAGTCAATCAAGAACGATTTATCGCAGAGCTCTACAATCTGCCCAGTAGGCGAGTTTTGGAATGTAGGCATTGCGCTACCGCAACCTAATATGGTTACTTCGTTATTCAAAAGAGTTCTAAAAGTTTTAAGCGTTCTAAAGGTTTAGCCACGAAGACTCAAATACACTCGCATAAACACCGCTTTGGTATATTGAGGAAAATCACCTTGCTGAATCCAACCATAGTATCCTACATCACGGCGGAACACATCCGCTACGCGCTGACCTTTATATTTTCCGAAGTTGAACACCTCCACGCCTTCCGCATCATATGCAATACGACCTGCAAAGTCCGCAAAGCGCACATTTCCAGCAGTAAATTCTGCCAACCCATCCACATCCGTGGGTATATCGTACTTATCCAGCTGCGCCATCAGCACCTCGTAAGTAGCCATTGTGTCGGCATCTGCAGAGTGTGCATTAGTCAAGTCTTTTCCGCAATAGAATTTGTATGCCGCTACCAGATTACGTGGCTCTTGACGCTGAAAAATAGTAAACACATCAACCATCTTTTTCTTCTTCAAGTCAATATCCACACCCGCGCGCATCATCTCTTCTGCCAACAACGGCAAATCGAAATGATTGGAGTTATACCCTGCCAAATCCGCATCACTCAACACCTGTGCTATTTCTTGCGCGATATCCTTAAATGTAGGACAATCCTTCACGTCTTCGTCATAGATACCGTGCACTGCACTTGCCTCTTCAGAAATATGCATTTGGATTTCTTGTCCGAGCATCATCTGGGTAGGTTTCACGCGGAAGGTCTTCCCCTCCGAACAACCGTTGGGAAAGACCTTATAATAACTCAATTCTACAATCCTATCGGATCCTATATTCAATCCCGTTGTTTCCAAATCAAAGAAAACCAACGGACGAGTTAAATGCAATTTCATTAGTCGTTGAGGAGCATTGGCATTAATAGGATTAGCAAATCTTGTCCCTCCTCATTCTCAGATGGCAAAATCAGTCCAGCGCGTGCGGGGTCTGCCAATTGGAGCACCACATCTTGCGATGGAATATTAGACAAAATCT
Organism: Paludibacteraceae bacterium; assembly: GCA_017384225.1. Lineage (GTDB taxonomy): Bacteria > Bacteroidota > Bacteroidia > Bacteroidales > Paludibacteraceae > Colicola. The sequence goes on along the minus strand of JAFNUD010000019.1, from coordinate 6,078 downwards.
CAATCAAGAAAGGAGCCTTAAAACCAATCGCCATTGGCATTCCACTATAGTCACAAGTGATAACCTCCTCCGCAGAAGTAGAGAAATCAATATCTTGTGCTGAGATTTTGATTTGATTCTCGCTCAATGCCAATTTTAGCAAACTGGTACCTGAATGTGCGAACACTGCCACACGCTTGCAGGCATTCACAATTGTCTGACGGTCAACTAATACCTTGTTGGTATTATTTTGTGGAATCACAGCATTGTAGTTAGGGAAACGACCTTCGATTTGGCGGCAAATAATCACAGTGGCGCCAAACTCAAACTTTGCATTCTTCTGTCCAAAAGTCACTTTCACCTCTTCTGACTCTTTCTGCAGCACTTGTTTGAGCAATTGAGCAGGTTTCTTTGGCAGAATAAAACTTACAGCCTGCGAACCTTTCACGCTATCATTGGTATAACGAGCCAAACGATGTGCATCTGTCGCTACCATTGCGATTTTCTCCTCGTTTAGATCGAAGTAGATACCATTCATCACTGGACGCAAGTCACCATCAGTAGTGGTGCAGAAAATTGTCTTATTGATAGCATCCAACAGCACATTAGCTGGCATAGAGAAAGTATTATTACCCTCTTCTACAGGCATTTCTGGATACTCCAAACCGTTTGCACCCACGAAACTATATGTACCATTCGAGCTAGTGATATTCAAACCAAAATTTTGTTCATCAATTTGGAATGTCAAAGGTTGCTCAGAAAATTCTTTCAGTGTTTCCAACAACAATTTGCCACCCACTGCCACTTTTCCTGCACCTTGTGCATCTTCCACAGTCAAGGAAGTACGAATGGTTGTCTCACTATCAGACGCGGTTAAGGTCAGCACATCACCGTTCAAGTCAAACAAAACGGCCTCTAAAATCTGCAAACTATTTTTTGCAGCAATCACACGGCTCACTGCTTGCAATTGCGCAAACAATTTCGAGCTTGATACATTAAATTTCATATTCGTTCAATTTTATTATTAGTCTTTTTGTAAAAAATATCTTTTCAGCCCGCAAAGTTACAAAAAAAATACCATTTATGCAAATTATTTGTACATTTTATTTATTTTTTGTACCTTTGCACCCAGAAAAGAGCAAAAAAGTCCTAAAAGTTCCATCGCACCTATGGTGCTGTTTCAACAGTAAACAACCTTTTAAGCTTTTAGCCCCCTAAAACTCCTTTAACAATAAAACGGAAATGATTGGTATTTTTGATAGCGGTTATGGCGGTCTGACGATCTTAAATAAGATTCGCCAATTGCTTCCCGAGTACGACTATCTTTACTTGGGTGATAATGCTCGTGCGCCATACGGAACTCGTTCGTTTGATGTGATTTACGAGTACACACTGCAAGCTGTCAAATACCTTCATGAGCAGGGGTGTAACCTCATTATTTTGGCATGTAATACTGCCAGTGCGAAGGCACTCAGAACGATTCAGCAGCGTGATATCAATCCCGATGAAGTTCGCGTATTGGGTGTGATTCGCCCTACCGTGGAATTCGTGCCCGCGCGTACACGCACAAAACATATAGGTGTGCTTGCTACTCCTGGCACCGTGGCTTCCGAGAGTTACGTCATCGAGTTGCTCAAGCAAGACCCTACCCTCGTTGTCACCCAACAAGCATGTCCCATGTGGGTGCCGTTGATTGAGGCAGGCGAACATTTGAGCGAAGGTGCTGACTATTTTGTAGAGAAATACCTCACCGAACTCCTCACCCGCGATCCGCTGATTGATACCATTATTCTTGGATGTACGCACTATCCACTTATTCAAGACAAGATTGAGGCATATCTATCTCAAACCAACCGCCACATGTTAGTTGTAACGCAGGGCGAGATTGTCGCTCATAGTCTAGCGGATTATCTACACCGCCATCCTGAAATTGTAGAACGTATCTCCTCCCCTTTGAAGGGGAGGTCGGGAGGGGGCTTCCTTACTACCGAATCAGCCACCAAGTTTGCCGATTCTGCTTCGCTTTTCTTATCGGAGCATATTGAGGCGGAGCATATTGAGTTGCAATAATTCCTTCTTGCAAATCTCTTGGTAATTACGCACTATTCACGCACAATACACGCACTATTCCTATCACTTCCGCGAAAGATCGCTGGCAGATACATAAACAACAAAAAATCGTTCCCTTGGTAAAAGAGAACGATTTTTTGTACGGATTTGTTATTGGTTACTCAACAATAAATGAATTGCTTTCGCCGTTTACTTCAAAGAAGTACATGCCAGTTGGGTAGTTTTTTACATTGAGTTGGAGTTCTTGTTTATTCTTATCTAAGAATTTACGCTCAACCAACTTGCCTTGCATGTCATAAATCTTCATGGACGTTGCACCATTCGCATCGTAAGGCAATGTCACTAAGTCAGTTGCAGGGTTGGGATAGGCATTGCGTTTCACTTTCGCAGGCACATTCTCCACGCTTGTTGTAGCTTCGCCATTGCCAGGGCAAGCGTACACATAAACATAAAAACGCTCTTCATCGCAGCCCATAGCTTCGCTATTCCACTTTACACATTCATAATCATTGAATAAGAGTTTGTATTTATTGGAAACCTTAACAAGCATTGGTTTATCTGTTACATTATTGCTTATTTCTTGAATTACATTTCCATTTTCACCTATTATTGATATTCCCAAACAGGTATAAGATCCATATTCACCAACATATTTATTTTTTGTAACAAGTCGACAAATTTGCCCATCAGTGGTAAAGACATTTCTAGCTATATATTCTACCTCGTAGAAATAGTCATCCTCGGGAATGTCTTTTAGTCTTTTATACAAATTACCATCTACATCATAGAAACATAATTCCCAACTTTCCCCACCTCTCATCATCAACAAATCATCAAGACCAACATATCTGTTATCTGGCTCATAAGTACCATAACCATGAACATTCCGCATCGTCAGAAATTCATAGCCTTCTATTACATGCTCTAACTTAATTTGTGCATTCATTGTTGCTGTGGTTAGCAGCAAAACAAAACCAAGTAAAATCTTTTTCATAATCATTTTGTATTTATACATTTATTCCCTACTCACTTTTGGCTTTTCGGGTTACTCCTTAACACAATAAAATCAATATAAAAAGCACAGACTTTCGCAATTCTCCATCCAAGGTGTTTGGCGTAACCTACCAGTAGAATAACCAAAAGCCCGTGCTTGTCACACGAGCATTCTGCAATATTCCTACTGGTTTCCTTTTAGTCGCCAAACTTCTGGATAGTAGAATAAAGCTAAAATGCTTTTCCAATATTTCACAATGTGCGTATCAACTACACACTACTGTTTCATAGGCAAATTATTTTAATATCACATATTTTTTTCTATCAGTTTTTTCAAATCCTCTTTACTTGGCAATATCGTTTGATATTTACTTGCAAAAATTTGATTGTTATTTTCAGGCAGAGTGATTTCAACCATCGCATCGCTTTTATCCGTACAAAGCAGAATACCAATCGTAGGATTTTCATCCGCCTCTTTGACAAAGCGATCATAATAGTTCACATACATCAACATTTGCCCTAAATCTTGGTGTTTGAGTGTTCCACGTTTTAAGTCTATCAACACAAAAGCACGCAACAAACGATTATAAAACACCAAATCTACACGAAAATGTTGTTCGTCAAATGTAAAGCGAACTTGTCGCCCTACAAATGTAAATCCTTTTCCTAATTCCAACAAAAAGGTTTGTAGATTATCAATCAATCGTTGCTCTAATTCACTTTCGTTGTATTGAGGCAGTTCTGGCAATCCGATAAACTCCAATACATATGGATCTTTGACAATATCTCTTGGAGAATCTATCACCTGTCCTTCGTAAGCAAGCGCCTGAACACCTGCTTTATCTCGACTCAAAGCTAAACGTTCGTACAACGAACTATCAAATTGGCGTTGTAACTCTCGCAAACTCCAATTGTTTTCTCGAGCCTCTATTTCGTAGAAATGACGTTCATCGGGGTTAGTAATTCGCATCAATTTAAGATAATGCGACCAACTAAGCGTGAATACGTTTTGAGATTCTCTAGACACTGTCTGGAAAATCTTATCCGTGGAATAAGTGATGTAAAATTGGCGCATATTCGCCAAATTCTGCATTGAAAATCCCTTTCCAAATTTATCTGACAATTTTTCAGAAAGATGCTTGAGTAAGGCTATTCCATATTCAGCACGTTGCTCTCCTCGTTGTTCGTCTTCCACAATCATACGACCAATCTCATAATAGGTATAAACCATAGTAGTATTTACCGCTGCTATGGTTCGCTTACGAGCGTCATTGATTAGTTTCTCAATGCGTTCTGCTAATATATTAGTTGTATCGTATTTGGGAACAATTTCCATAAACCAAAAGCAAAATATCTAATTAGATTCCTAGACTTGCTTTGATGGCAGGTACTTTGGCTTCGGCTTCGGCTACGGCTTTGTCGTAGTCGGCAGGAGTTGGCATCTGAGCAGGGATCTCGAAATAGAACTTGATCTTTGGCTCGGTACCACTTGGGCGAACGGAAATCTTCATGCCACCTTCGGTGAAGTATTGGAGCACGTTGCTGGTGGCATTGAGTGCCATCACGATAGGTGTCTCAACCCACTCGCCATTCACTAATTCGCGTTGAACGAGGGTCTTGAAGTCCTTAGACTTAACTACTTTCTCGCCAGCAATCTCTACAGGAGGATTTTGGCGGTAGTTGACCATCATGGCTTGAATTTCCTCTGCGCCAGACTTACCAGGACGAACGACATTGATAGTTGTCTCGCGTTGGAAGCCGTATTCCATATACATATTAAGGAGATAATCGTAGAGGGTCATGCCGTTGTCTTTGGCATAAGCTGCGATCTCACAGATGAGGCAGATAGCAGAAGGCGAACATTTATCGCGTACTGCATCGTATGGCAAGAAGCCGAAGCTCTCTTCGCCACCGCCAATATATTTGCGTGTGCCTTCCCACTCGCGGATACGGTTGGCAATCCACTTGAAGCCTGTATATTCGTCGGTCAAAGTCACGCCTTGAGCGTCTGCCATCTTGCGAATTAACTCGCTGGTAACGATGGTCTTAACAAGGTAGTGCTCAGGGCGGAGTTTGCCAAGTTTCTTCATATTATTGATGATGTAGTAGCAGTACATCATGCAGGTTTGGTTGCCGTTGATGATGGTCCACTCGCCCTTGTCGTTGCGGCAAACGATGGCGATACGGTCGGCATCTGGGTCAGAAGCGATGACAAGGTCGGCGTTGAGTTGGGTGCCGAGGTTCATACCCATGGTCATTGCCTCTGCGTTCTCTGGGTTAGGACTTTGTACGGTAGAGAAATTGCCATCGATGACCATTTGCTCAGGTACGACATGGATATTCTCGAAGCCCCAAGAGCGAAGGCACATAGGAATGATTTGGCGTCCTGCACCGTGGAGAGGGGTATAAACGATGTTGAGGTCTTTTTGACGGAGGATGGTCTCTTGGTCGATCATAACGGTCTTCACAGCTTGCATGTAGTCGTAGTCCATCTCGCCGCCGATAATCTCGATAAGATGCTCGTTGCCAGTCATTTTCACATCAGCGAGGGTCACTTTGTTCACCTCGTCGATGATACCTTGGTCGTGTGGTTGGAGCACTTGGCTGCCGTCCTCCCAATAAGCTTTGTAGCCATTGTACTCTTTAGGGTTGTGGCTGGCGGTCACGTTGACACCACCTTGGGCAGCGAGGTGACGGATAGCAAAGCTCACCTCTGGTGTTGGGCGTAGGCTCTCAAAGAGATACACCTTGATGCCGTTGGCAGCGAATACCGCAGCTACGGTCTCAGCAAAGAGGCGGCCGTTATTACGACAGTCGTGACCTACTACGACGCTGACGGTGTCGCCCTTGAGGGTCGTGAAACCGCCTTCGCGTTGTACTTTAAGGAGATAGTTGGCATAGCCTTGGGTGGCTTGTGCCACGATGTATTGGTTCATACGGTTGGTACCAGGACCCATGAGGCCACGGAGACCACCCGTACCAAATTCGAGGGTGCGATAGAAACTATCGATGAGTTCGGTTTTGTCTTCCGCCTCG
>JAFNUD010000130.1 GCA_017384225.1 Paludibacteraceae bacterium | reverse complement strand
TAGATAAGACAAGTAAATGGCCTAGGATTTAATGGAATACCCAAATCTGTGATTTGTGGAAGGTTGTTGTTAAATCCCACGCCTATTAGCAAAGCGGTACTTGGCATTCGAACTGTCGCAGTAACTTTGCGTAGAAATTCCCTGCCGACAATGAAAGCCTAAGTCATCAAACGGTATAGCTATAAAAAAGTGAGAGTACCGATCTTTACAGATGGGTACTCCCTAAAATCACATTTATGACAAAAAAAGTAGCTATCGCAAACTCAACACAACTTTAGTATGACGATTCGCCTCGTTTGGCGAGTATTCTTCTATACCACCGGCAAACACCTTGGCTATTCTTGCAGAGTCCACTCCTTTAGATATAAGCTTATTAGCGATATAATCTGCCCTGGCTTTACTTAAAGACTCATTGATGGTTGCTGTACCTGTACTAGAGTCAGCAGCTCCTATAAGTGTTATATGTAAACCATGCTTGATAGCTACTCTGGCCAACTCCTCAATATTGAGATTCTGCGATTCTTCTTTGAACAGGGAAGAGTTTATCTCAAAGAAGAAGTATATAGGTGCTCCAATAATCTGTCCCTCTACAAGTGACTGTGTAAGACTATCATTGGCCAATGATGCTATATCTGTTTGGATAGCACCCGTAGAACTGGTGTTTGTGTTATCCGTTTCTGATGATATACTTACAAGTGGCGACTTGCCATCCCATTTGCTGTTTTTCATTCGGGCTCTTAGGGAGTTCAAACCGCTATAGTTGTTTCTTGGATACTTATTCTGAATGATATTTTCATTATCAAACAGGTGTTTATACTTATCAAGCAGCCCCTCGATTTCTAAAATCGTCTTTAATTGCTCAAGCGTTTTTTGTTGCATATCGATTCGATCTGAAAAAACTTGATTCTGTTCTCGCATCGAATTTGCCCAGTCGGTCAACCATTCATTCTGCTGCACATACGGAAGATGATCTACAGGCTTCTTCCATCCTATTTTGCCAATCTTGAATGACAAACCTACAGAGGCGTTGAGCATATGGTCGCCCAAAGTGTTCTTCCTAAATTGACCATCAAAACTTTGGAATGTCGTAGCGTTTGACACTTCCATTGTCAATGCAACCCTCTGACAGAAACTATATTCGGCTTGAAAACCGTACGAAATGGCGAATGGATTATGCTTATTGGTTTTGTTATGAATCATACCAACACCTACAAAAGGAAATAAATTCCAACGCAGTTCGTTGTCTTCTCTGTACAATGTCCCCAGTACATTCCAAAGCAAATCGGCATGAACGGAATGGTATTCCTGTTTGTCCAGGAGTGAGTTCTTAAAATTGAAACCTTGGTAACTGATTCTTGAGCCGATAGAGGGTGTGAACCATTTACCTATAGCCAAACCAACTGATGGCTGCATTCTGCCAAACAGATCTTCGCATCCTAATGGAGTGCCCATAAAAGCATTCGTACCACCAGAGATATTCACAAACCAGTTGCCGTTCCAAGGAGATGTTACAACCACTCCTTTTTGGTAAGTAGGCTTCAGGTATTGATACGTTTCAGTAGCATCAATAGTTGCTTCCATTCGAATTGTATCAAGATTATATGATTGGTCATCAGCTTTGACTTGAACCGTACAGCATAGAGCTGTCATCATCATTAATATCATTTTCATATTTGAGATTCTTTTGATTAATAGATTTTAAAACTTTATTATCGTTAGCCATTATCGTTTGGGCTTGTTTGCGTATTTAGGCTTCATCATCTTGGATGCCATAGCCATACATCTTCTGGCCCAGTTTCTATCGTCTTCATCCTCATTGCGTCCCCATTTCAAGTCGCTTTGCGTTCCTCCACCGCCATTGCTTTCGGCAAATGTTGTAGCATCGTCAATCAGATTAAGGAAGAGCAATGTGGCACAATGCATCACTTCAGAGCTTCGTTCTGCCAAATCATTTATGAGACTGTTGTCAAAGAGATTTTTATCGTCTTCACCAAAGTTTGCCGAAATGGTGCGATGTTCCTTAACCACATTCTCAAGCATCACATCTCTAAGAATATTGACCGCATTGGAATGGACACTACGAGAATACTTCATAGCCTCGGACTTCAATTCGTCACGACGCTCTCCTATGGACACAAGGTCATCCTTCAACAATGAAAGTGTTCTTTCAGCCTGAAGCAACTTGTCTTGCTTGTCTGCCAATTTGGACTGGATAGAGGATAGTTCCCGGTTAAGCATCTCCATCTTCGTTCTGATGCTGTCTTCATTGCCATATTTCTCAAGTAACTCTTCCTGAAGTGCCAATAGTTCATTCTCCTTTTCCAGTCTTTGCTGATTCAGGTTATCAACCATAGTACTCAAACCTTTTACTCTTCGTTCTGCCAATCTTATCTCGACATTCAAGTCAGAAAGAGCCTTCTGATGTTGGGTTATTTCCTGCTCGATCGAAGTACATAGTTCGGTCAGATGTCGTCTGTATTCTTCGGTAGTCCGATGGCGAGCACCAGTTTCGGAGATACTTGACCCACGTTCCATTCCCCATTTGCTATTAACCTCTGCAAAGTCATTATGAAGCTGCTTCATTCGTTGACTGAACTCATACTTATCCTTGCCTGCAAAGATTTTCTTATAAGCAAACCGTTCATTCTCAATGGGTAAAAGAGTACAATGTATATGCGGATTGAGTTCGTCTAGATGAACGATGAATGCCGCAATATTCTTCTCTCCATACCTGTCGGCCACGAATTTATAGACATCCTTAGCCCATTCCTCAATGTCTTTCTCTCGATGAGCATTAGAGTTATCAGCACCTTGCTCAAAGTCTATTTGTTGATTCCCGAACGCCAATTCCCTCATTCTTTCCCTTGATCCACCGAAGATAAAGTTGACTACAGTCCTATACTTAGGCTCTTCTAAGCCCATATTAGGGTCTGTAATGCCTCTTTCTCTCAGGATTGAGGCAATCTGTTGTGGAATGCTCTTTGTTTTGTCTACAGGCTTAATTTTGCCTTTTACGACCTCAAAGTTCAGGTGTTCCCTTGATGGGTCATAGTTTCCACGACTCAAAGCAAACTCTTTACCCTTTTCGGTTCGGTTCCTCTTATGTTCATTGCTTTGGGAAACGGTCATCCCTTTTGAGACATGAACATCTATTACCTGTTTTGCCATTCTATTGTTCCTGATATTGGTTAATAATCTTGCCACAGCTTGCTGCTTGTTTTGGCACCTCTCCCGACAACGGAAGTTAGTCGGGGTATTAGGCTCCCCCTTCTTCCCTCAGTTGTACACCGGGCAAGCCCGACGAAGTAGATGCAATGGCAAGCCAATGCCAGCTGTTACAAAAGTTGAGTTATTCTTTGTCCAATATCTGAGCTTCGCTCTCCGAAGATTCAAGAGAGGTAAATCCTTCTTTCAACTCGGACAACGACATTGATTCAGGAATTGTGATCACGATGCTTTTAGGCAATGTTATCTTCTGGATCAACCCGAACGCCTCCATTCTTTCAAGATACGTTCGAACCGTAGCTCTATGCCAGTGCCATTCGGCTGCAAGGTCAGTTATGGTAACGTGGCATTGGTTGGTCCCAATCTCGTAATCCTTATTTCTCAAGAAGCGTGACACAAACCTTTTTGATGCTTTGTCCAATAGGTCGCAATAAGCTTCTACCTTGGATTTCCTATCACCGATTCTCTCTTTGAGGTAGAGGAATAGTGAAGCATTTGCCGATACTGCAATCTGCGGAATTTGATTTTCTTTCATCTTTGTTTCTCTTTACTTGTTTTACAATTGCGTGGATTCAGTATCATTGTCACTATCCACTTCATCGTGACAATTAGCGTGATGATTATCATTATTGGAATCGGTAGTTACTGAGTCGTTTTGTCCAGTCTGACTGCATTCTTTCATAGTAGCATATTCGGCAAGCTCAGACGATGAAGGATAGAATGCGGATGCCATTAAAATAAAGGCGATTGAAACCGACAAAGTGTACAATTCAGGCATGAATAACGTGGCCAACGCAAACAATCCGACAAAGAAGAATATTTGCCTATTGTCCCTGAATGCCAGCAACATTTTATGTGTACGGTTGTGAGAGAACAAGAAGATACACAAAACGGTCGTTACCAAGATGCCAAGATGAGCACCGTGTCCATTGAGATATATGTAATGGAACACCAATAGTATAATCAGCAACACTTGTGTATGAAGCTTTCTCATTGTCTCTCGACGGAGCATCATTCTACGGAATTTCTCCATCCAAGGATGCTTGCTATCATACAATGCTATCGGCACAATAAATAAGATTGCCGGAAATAGAAGTTGTAAAATAATCCAAATCATAATGGTTAATAAAATGGGTTTGTATTGACGTATGCCTTAAGGTTCAATTTGAGATATCCGTAAGTGGCCAGCTCAATAATTGACTCAACATCTCTAGGCAATAGATAGTGTGCACCTCTGTTCAATCGGTTTTTGATATGAGGATCTTTCTTCCGTAGAATAGCCAATGCACGGTCAAGTTCATGCTCGGGTATATGCCAGATGCGACCTTTGGCATATTGCTCATGTTCGTATAAAGCCTCTATTACAAGTGTACGACCTACATAGGCTGTCCATTGACGCTGATGGAATATCATGTGCCGTTGAAATAGGTTACTCTCTATGGCTTTTGCCCATGTCCGTCTATCGTTAATTATAAAGACCAACTGACGGTAAATATTCATTCTCATAGGAATCCAATCATCACGTCCTCTTTCTTGCGTACATACTTAAATTCTCCATCTTTTGAATGTAGCGTTGTGTCCAGACACAAATCACCATACATCATCTCCAACGAATCATAGATGGTCACATGGATATTGTACACTTTGCCATCGCTCAATGTCTGTGCGTTCATCTTGAACATCTGACCAAAGGCTGGATTGGAATATGCACAGGTGCTATGTCCAAACTGACTGGTTCGACTTGGAACATGATGATACAATGTGATAAGTTCAATATCATCCTCAAACATATCCATAACCTCTTCCAGGTCATATGGCTCATCGGTTACGAATGTCAATAGCACAAAGTCATCATAGAATTTAGGTTCTTCCATTCTTGTTGTATCTAGCAACTGTGGAAGCTGACGAGGTACTTTATCAAGAAAATCGTCATAAAAATGCTGTAACATAATCATAGGATATTGCAGTTATACGATTTAAAAAGTGTCTATTAAGGATAGGGTTATATTAGTTGGCATTGTCTCAATGATGCTTGGTTCCAGATTGAGATGTACATTTAGTTTGGATATTGCCATAGGCATTGAATCGGACACCTTATGAAATTTCATCCTCTCTACATCAGACATCAAGGAGCAATCAAATGGCTCGATAAGAATGTATGGCTGAAGAAGCATCCATAGGTAAGACATTGCCTGTTCCTTGTTTGAAACCTTTGCATCCGATATGTCATCAATGCACGCTATAGCGTTCAAGAGCATTCTTCGCGTATTTCGTTTAGACATGAATACCACAGCATCATTGTAGGAAATCAAACCTTCTTCTGTAGACTGGTAAACCAACATACAAGCCTCTTCAGTCAAATGGGAAATGTCAGTCATATCGTGTATGCTAGAATTATCCAGATGATTTAAGAAGGATCTGAAATAGAAATCCTCCATACTGAAAAATTCAAGCATTGCTTGTTTGTTTGAGATGCTATCCTCACAAGTTCTAACCAGAAAAGATCTATAGTCCTTTAGAAGTGATTCAATTTTTCCAGTATGTAATTTTACAGAGTCCAACTTAGAGTAGAAGTCATCGGCTTCAATGATTATAGACATCATTGCTTCATCGACGTTTGGACTTATTTTTAGCTTCAAATCAACCAAGTCTGCAAATGTCATTTGTGTCATACCTAGCAGACGAGAAATATCCACTTTTATGTATTTATCAGTCTGTTCCAGACTCAAAAGAATACTACGCTGCGTATTGTTGGTAGTATCATTAGATATAATAGGAAATACGGCACCTCTTAATTCCTGCCATCGGGATATTTTATCTACCACTTCCTCAAATGAAAGGTTATTGCAAGAGGAAAGATCTGATGAAAACTGAGTATATGCATTGAATGCATCTTTACTTGATTTGAACTTTTCATTTGTAGTATCATTTCCGCAAGATGAAAGTATGATTATACACAAGCCAACCATCATACTTGTTATTGTTTTATGAACAACACATAAGTATGATTCTCCAAAACAAGATGCAATTAAGTTAGTTGCATTTCGAAAATTGTTTTTGTTATTAATAATGCGTTTCATTTACTATATACATTTAGTTCTCAACTCATTTGTGATACAAATGTATATATAAAATTTGGATGAAAGCAACAAATGAATCAAACTTTATAATATATTTTAATTCATACTCTAAAGTATGATTTTACATACAAACAAACACATATAATCGACAAATACAAAGTACGATTTTAATATAATTTTGCTCAAAGTATGATTAAGTATAAAATAAAACTCATATATTTGCACTGTCAACAAGAAACAAATAATGTTATGGCAAAAATTGGTTATATATTTAATGCTGCTCATCAGGAAGGATTAGATTGTGACAGAGCCTGGATGAAAGAGTATGGTTGTATTCAAATCATTGAAGAAGCAACTGATCACGAAGCATTGCGTCCTCAATGGAAGCAACTGATGGCAAATCTTGACAGAGGTGATGAGTTGGTTATCTCAAAATTCAGCAATGCGGTACGAGGTTCACGTGAACTTTCTACCCTTATCGAGTATTGCCGAGTAAAGGTTGTTCGAATTGTATCTATCAATGACAAGATAGACTCAAAGGGCATCCTCTTCCCTGAGACAACTGCTGCCCAGGTTCTTGAAATAGTTGGAGCATTGCCGGAAGAAGTCATCGCACTTCGAAGAGCTTCTGCTCACCAGATACAGTTGCAGAAAAGTATCAAGGTGCCAAGCAGCATTCAAGGTCAGAGCAGAGACGAGCGTGAAAAGACCATTGTTGCCATGTACAACAACGGACACTCTATTGATGATATTTGGAATATCAGCGGATTCCGTAGCAAGAGTTCGGTATTCCGTATCCTGAACAAATATGGGGTCAAGCTCAACAGAGGAAAATTCAGTGGTCCGCTTGGCAAAAGAAAGAGCAAAGAAGAACCGTCTGAAGAATAATATATATGAGTCCAAAACAAAAAGCGTTGTATGCCCTGATGGAAGACCAGGGATATAGCCATGCATGTATTACGGCAACGATCATGCTTCTGCGTGACGACCGTTATGCATTGGATGATATGATACTCTTCATAGAGGATGAACAGCCTACAGAAGAAGAGATAATAGAGAAGACAGCTGAATTACTCCAGAAATAATAAAGTCTTTCTATCGCATTTACAGGCTGCAATATTTGGCTAAGTGACTAAAATTGAGTATCTTTGTATTATATACAAACACCTTAAACAGAATAATGTATGATGGATGTAATCATTGCAATCGGGGTGTTTTACGTAGTCGTTAAACTCCTCAAAGGTATCTTCGGTGCGTTCTCAAAGACGGATTACCGAAGAGACCGTTAGCATTAAAAATGCTGTTCAACCCATATGGGTTCTCTCGTATAAATATATGTTTAAATTCTCCCTCATCTCATGCTTTAATAAGGGCGGGAGTTTCCATGTGAGATGCCCTAAAGAGGCAAATCTATACATAGTCAAAAGAGCAACAATCAAAGATACGGACAACGGTCGTAGATGATTCTTGCTCCGAATATATATAGTTTTGCAAAGGGCTAATCGATATTGTCTTATACTTCTTCAGAAGCATAAGTCTATATCGATAGAAACATGGAAACGGGTTGGGTGTAAGTCTATAAAAGTATCGATATTTAACGAGCAAAAAGAAAGCGGCCAAAGCCGCTATCTATTAGGCAGAGGATATTACTACTTCTTCTTTCCTTTTGCAGAGCCTTTAGGCTTTTCTTCCTTTTCTTGAGCCGGATAGAAAGAAGTGGCAACCATGACGATTCTGTTGTGCTTGACACCCTCCTTGTCGGTCCACTCTTCAGGTTTGAAGTAACCTTCAACTGTGAGCAATGTGCCCTTGGTAAGATTTTCAAATGAATCAGTTTTCTCGTTCTTACGCCATGCTTCCACATTGATGAATGCCGAGATACGGTTTGAATCATCACCGTTTTTCTCTTGACGGCTTACTGCCATTGAGAAACGTGCTACACTTGTGTTGGCAAACTGGCGGATTTCAGCGTCCTTACCTACGAAACCTGTTACTGCGAATGAGTTTTCAATCTTTTTCATAACGAAATGTATTTGAAGTTATTAATCAATTTTTACAATGCATAAATAGTTGGTGCATAAAAGGAATACACCAAGGATTACAGCGTAAATACTCTTTATTTTCACTTCACTGAAATCGGAGACTCGATAAAGGAAGATTTACACTGAAACGCCATTGGTTAAGTTCCTCAAGAACGATCCTTGTTGCATACTAACTTCGCAGTGGAAAAATGATGATGACTTCTTAAAAGACAGGGCGGAAAAAGTTGATGTAACACATCGCATAGGTTTGTATAGGACACTGTAAATCCTGTTTGCCGATAGTAGTACATTTCGGGCAATCAAGCCATGAGAACAACTGTTTGAAAACCGTGGCATTGTTATGTGAAAGCTGTAAGATGGAAAATCATTTAAAATGCCAAGAGCACATAGAGTGGAGTCGGATTAAAAGCCGAAACGCCACAAGAGAGTATCAAGCACAGAATCATGGTAAGCCATTTATTGGCTCAAGATGGAAGATGCCCATAGGCTTGCAATGGAAGAAGTGTTATACTCTAATAGATTGTCGACAAGGCCGGTATTGCGAGTCAATTCATATAAAAGGAGCAAACAGTATAATATAGAAATAAATAATTATATAGTTATATAAGTATATAATTATACAAACAGATCTTACTATGAATTAGATTTGTATAGTAAGTATCTCGTTGATGTTAGTCAAATAGTTCTGACTACGGTGTTCGCATTTCACTTTCCATTTTTGTTCCTTGTCCCCTTCAGCCAGCAGTTTTATTGTCTTCAAACCATACCGATGGTTTATTACATCGATAGCTTTCATTAAGTCAGAACGCTCCTTCCGATTGTGAATCGGATCGAACAGATTCATCTGAAGCATGGACATGCTGATGATATCACCTACGATGACTCCTGATTTCTTGTACTGGATGCCAGGGCGGTAGATTTGTTTCAGCAATTTCAATGCAGCACTCGTAATCTCAAGTGTATCGGAGGTGGGTGTTATAAAAGTATAAGTGGCAGAATTTCCATATTGGGGCAGGTCCTCTCTAAACCGATTGCTACAGACGAAGACGGTAACGGAGCGTGCTCCAGCGTTCTGACCACGGAGTTTGTTGGCACAACTGCTGGCAAACGAAGCTACGGATGCCTTGAGGGATGGTAAGTCTGAAACCATTTCACCAAAGCTTCGGCTAGTACAAATGGTTTGGTTCTGAACAACCTCGGATGTATCTATACAAGGGGTACCATTCAGTTCAAGCCAAGTCTGTATGCCTGGTTTATGAAAATTTGAGCGAACCCACGATTCGCTTTTGTTGGCAAACTCAAGAGGTGTGGAGACACCCAAGTAGTTCAACTTACTTAAAGTTTGTCGGCCGATGCCCCATACATCCGCCAAATCGAAGAGGGAAAGAGCCTTTATCCGTTTCTCTTCGTTATCAATCATGCAAACGCTACGGTAGCCATCGTATTTCTTGGCGAATTTATTAGCGACTTTAGCTAGAGTCTTGGTAGGTGCTATGCCAACACTTACTGGGATATCTGTCCAAAGCTTTATCCTGTCTGCCACGCCTCGCATCAAGTCCACCAGATCGAAATGGCTTTCATAGCCTTTGAGGTTACAAAAGCTTTCATCGATACTGTAGTTCTCTACGTGATGAATGGACTTGCGGAGAATGTTGGTTAC
>JAFNUD010000129.1 GCA_017384225.1 Paludibacteraceae bacterium | reverse complement strand
TTGTATATATCGTTTTATGGTCTCAGACAGCCAATAGGCACGACATGCACTCCGTCTGCACGACGAGTAGCAAATTTACCGCCTGTAAGAATCATTAACAAATCTGGTTCGCGAATAGGATTCTGTTTTTCCGTCCGATTATGTTCAATAATAAGCTCCTTCAGTTGCAACAAATGTTTTGCACCCTCTTCAATTTCGTTACTACCCAACTTACATTCAATCAATGCATATCTACCATCCGACAAGTGTAATACCACATCTGCCTCTAAATCATAGCAATCATCTATTCGGTGTGTTTGAGGTATTTTATTCGGTGTTTTTGAGGTATTTTGATCTGTGCTTTAGAGGATGTTCTTACATAATTACCGCAAACTTTCGGCACAACTTTCGGCACGCGAAAACTTTTTTTCAAAAAAATACTCTCACGCGGGAAGCATAGTAAACACTACACTTCCCGCGTGAATTGTTGATAATACTGTGTATAAATCTATTTCCTTGCTATATGCTGGTAATTTATCAGATGCGTATCACCTACGGAGTTTTCTGAGCCAGTATAGATGATATTCATGCTCAATAAATCATCTTTAAGCAGCCCCTTGAGATAATCCAACGAATTCAAAAAGTCAGGATGAAAACGCTCCGCTGACTTGATTTCGTAAGCATGTATTTTGCCTGCCTCTTCTTGCAATATATCTACTTCTCGCGATTTGTCCCGATAGAACAAGATATTCTTTTCCAATCCCTGATTATATCGCGCTTTCAACATGTCGCAAACTACCATATTCTCAAATATGGCACCTCGCAGAGGATGGTTTGCCAACTGCTGAGCCGTTTCTATGCCCAAAAGATAACATACCAGACCTATATCGTAGAAATACACCTTAGGTGTTTTGGTTAATCGTTTACCTATGTTGCGATAAAATGGATGCAGCAAAAATGCCGTATAAGAAGTTTCCAGTATGCTCATCCACGATTGAATAGTCTTGTAATCTACAGCTAATTCCGTACTTATAGATGACGCCACAAACTCCGTTCCTACACGCGATGCAAGAATAGTCAGAAAGCGACGGAAAAGACTCAAGTCTTTGATATTCACAATTTGTCGTACATCCTTCTGAATATAAGTAGCCACATAACTGTCATAGACTGTGTGCGGGTCTTTCTTATCTCCCCAAACAGCAGGATAGAAACCGCGCCACATCAACTCATTGACATCCATATCCGCATCATCATCTAACTCCGACAAACTCAAAGGTAACAGGCGCATAACCGCTACGCGTCCTGCCAATGATTGCGATATATTTTGCATCAACAAGAAGTCGCTACTACCACTTAAGACATACCGCAATGACTTGTTTTCATCCACTACTACCTGTAGCACAGAAAACAACTCTGGCAAGTTTTGGGCTTCGTCTATAATCAGTCCATTGGGATATTGCAACAGAAATCCCTCAATGTCATGCTCAACTAAAGCTCGGGTTGTAGCACGCTCCAAATTCACATATTCGTAATCTGGAAATGCCATTTTGCATAGTGTTGTCTTGCCTGACTGGCGTGGTCCTGTCACAGAAATGATTGACCAATGCTCACTTAACTCTAAAAGTTTGTTTTGTAACTCTCTGCTATACATATTATTACTATTTACATGGACAGATTAGGAGTTGTATTCCTAATTTGTCTGCAAAGGTACTATTTTTATTTGATATACGCAAGAGTTAGAGTGAAAAATGTGATTAATTTCACAACATAGACAAACTTTCAGCACAATATTCAGCACGCGAAAACTTTTTTCAAAAAATACTCTCATGCGGGAAGCTTAGTAAATACTACACTTCCCGTGTGGTGTATATACCATTTCACTCTCCAAAATCTCCAATCGTCTTATCTCGCCCAATGGGCTCGAACGATTAATCGCATTGCGATTTTTCGGCACAAAAACACCAAAATGCCGAAAATACGGCAATACTATATAATATAGAGGCACATAAAAAACAGCGGCAGAAGTAGCGGCAAGTGCAAAAATTTTTTCTATTAGTGTTTATCGTACTTTAGAAGCCGTTAATCCCCAATTAGCGGCAACTTTATTCACTTTTGCCGCTATTTTTTGTAGTATTATTATAGAAACGCAAAAACGGGCAACTAAACTTTCACCCCACCGCCACCCATGAAAATCAGAGTGGTAAGCGAGTGGTAAGCGAAGATACCGCTAACCAACTTTCGCCCACTGAAATCCCATCAATAGCCTACAGTTGCACTGTTTTGTCCTTTGAGGTATTGTAGAGAAAATCTCAAATCGCAATCCTTACATGGACGGCGTGATAAACACTCGCCATGAGCCATCCGCCTCTCGCTCTACATAATGTTTATCTAGCAAGGTTTGTAACAACTTTTGCAATGCAGAACGATTGATACCAATCTCTTCTTGTAAATAAGCCAATGTCGCTTTAGGTTCTCTGCGTAATGCCTGTAAAATTTTCCCATAACTTGGCGTGCGGAAAGCGATTCGCTCACCATCATACCACCATACATCTTGACTTTTTTCCGTTACAAACAGGACATCATTTCCTATCTCGTGGCAAATTAAATTTACCATATATTTATGGAATGGTCGTATATCCTTGAGTGAAGCATGTGCACCATCTGCAGGGGTGGAACCTACAATCAAATCGGCACGATGCAAGGCCTCTAAATAATCTTGTTTCAGACGACTGCGCACAACAATCATCGGATAGCTATGGCGCGAAAGAATGTAATTGACCATCAGTCGGGCAATACGACCATTGCCATCCTCAAATGGGTGAATACGAATATATCGATAGTGAAACAATATCGCTAAGTCAATAGGTGATAATTTGCCTTCTTGCTCTGCATGATT
>JAFNUD010000128.1 GCA_017384225.1 Paludibacteraceae bacterium | reverse complement strand
GGCTGCCCACAAGTGCAAAAGGATACAATGTTGGCTCTTGGTCTTCGCAAGATGAATGCCATCGTTGAGCATGAGGCTACTCCTGCTATCCTCGGTATGGTTAACAAAATTAAACACTTGGTTAAAGTTATTGACTAATTAAAAAATTCGTAGCATTATGGAATTAAATAATTTAACGCCAGCTGCTGGTTCTGTGAAGACCGCTAAACGAATCGGACGTGGTCCAGGTTCTGGTCTTGGTGGAACTTCTACACGCGGTCACAAAGGTGCTAAGTCACGCTCTGGTTACTCTAAGAAAATCGGTTTCGAAGGTGGTCAGATGCCTATGCAACGCCGTTTGCCTAAGTTCGGCTTCAAGAATATCAACCGCGTTGAGTACAAAGCAATCAACCTTGCTACTTTGCAAGCTCTTGCTGAGGCTAAAGGCTTGGAGAAGATTGGTCTTATCGAATTGAACGAGGCTGGTTTCATCAACAAGACTCAACTTGTTAAGATCCTTGGCAATGGCACGTTGACTGCAAAACTCACTGTAGAAGCTAACGCATTCAGTAAATCAGCTGAGGCTGCTATCACAGCTGCTGGTGGTACTATCAACAAAATCTAATTAGTATGCGTAAGTTCATTGAGTTAATCAAAAATATCTGGAAGATTGAAGATCTCCGCAACCGTCTGTTGACCACGCTGTTGTTCGTGCTCATCTACCGTTTCGGATCATTCGTGGTTCTTCCAGGTATTGATCCTACAGCGTTGACCGCTCTCCGCGCTCAAACAGCTGGAGGTCTGATGGCTCTTCTTGATATGTTCTCTGGTGGTGCGTTCTCCAATGCGTCTATTTTCGCATTGGGTATCATGCCATATATCTCTGCATCTATCGTAATCCAACTGCTCACTATCGCAGTTCCTTACTTCCAAAAGATGCAGAAAGAGGGCGAGTCTGGCCGTCAGAAGATGAATCAAATCACTCGCTATTTGACCGTAGCTATCTTGCTCTTCCAAGGTCCAAGTTACTTGGTAAACCTTTCTGTGCAAATGGCACAAGCTGGTCAAATGCTTGAGGTTGGATTCAACTGGTTCACTATCTCATCCACAATCCTCTTGTGTGCGGGCTCTATGTTCGTAATGTGGTTGGGTGAGCGTATCACCGATCGTGGCCTTGGTAATGGTATTTCCTTTATCATTCTCATTGGTATCATCGCTCGTTTCCCTGCTGCTATTATCCAAGAGTTCTCTTCACGTCTCAACGATGCGGGTGGTGGTTTGATTGTGTTTATCCTTGAGATCGTTATCCTTCTCTTCGTTTTTGCATTCGCAATCATGCTTGTACAAGGTACACGTCGTATCCCTGTACAATATGCAAAGCGTATGGTTGGTAACAAGCAATACGGTGGCGTACGCCAATATATCCCATTGAAGGTTAACTCAGCTAACGTGATGCCTATCATCTTTGCGCAAGCAATCATGTTTATTCCTATCGCGCTCGCTGGTTTCTCCAATGCTGAGAGTGCAAGTGCTTTCACACGCGCTTTCATGGATAACGATGGCTTCTGGTACAATTTCGTATTCGCTTTGCTGATTATCGTTTTCACCTATTTCTACACTGCGATTATCATCAATCCAGTACAAATGGCTGAAAACCTCAAACTCAACAACGGCTTCATCCCTGGCGTTAAACCAGGTAAGAAGACTGCTGAGTATATTGACACCATTATGAACCGTTTGACTTTGCCAGGATCTTTCCTCCTCGCAATCATCGCTATTTTGCCTGCTTTTGCACGCCTATTCGGTGTTAGCATGAGTTTCGCACAATTCTTCGGTGGTACATCACTGCTCATTATGGTGGGTGTAATCTTGGATACGCTACAACAAATTGAGAGTCACCTTCTCATGCGTCACTATGACGGATTCTTTGAGTCTGGCATGCGCATCAAGGGACGCTCAGGCGCAATGGCATATTAATACGAAATGATCTACCTCAAGACTGAAGAAGAGATTGAGCTCCTGCGCCGCAGTAATGACTTGCTCGGAAGGACTTTGGCTGAAATAGCCAAAGTCATCCGACCAGGTGTTACGACTGCAGACCTCGACAAAGTGGCATACGAATTTATCTGCGACCACGGAGGTAAACCCTCTTGTCTCGGATACGAAGGATTCCCTGCTACACTTTGTACTTCGGTCAACGAGCAAGTGGTACACGGTATTCCATCCAACAAGGTTATCCTCAAAGACGGCGATATCGTATCCATCGACACTGTGGTAGAACTGGGAGGCATGCACGCAGACTCTGCATATACTTTCCCCGTGGGCGAAGTAGCACCTGAGACACTGCAACTCATGCGTACAACCAAAGAGGCTCTTTATCTCGGAATCGAGCAGGCTATTACAGGTCGTCGATTGGGAGATATTGGCTTCGCTATCCAGAACCACTGCGAAAAGGCAGGTTATTCTGTTGTTCGCGAGTTCGTAGGACATGGCATTGGTCGTGACATGCATGAGGAACCAGAAGTGTGCAACTATGGTCGCCGTGGCAATGGACTGGTACTCAAATCGGGTATGGTGCTTGCTATTGAACCTATGATTTGTCTTGGTCGCCGCCAAGTGTTGTTGGAGGATGATGGTTGGACAGCTCGTACCATTGACCGCAAACCTGCTGCTCACTATGAGCATAGTGTTTGCGTGAGAAATGGAAAAGCAGAGATACTTTCTACCTTCGAGTATATTCAGCAGGTTTTAGGAGATCGTTTTATATAAAATATACCCATTACAATTATGGCAAAACAAGATGCAATTGAAGTAGATGGAACTGTAACCGAGGCTTTGTCCAACGCTATGTTCCGTGTCCAACTCGAAAGTGGTCATGTAATTATCGCCCACATCTCAGGTAAGATGCGTCAGCATTACATCAAGATTCTTCCTGGTGACCGTGTGAAAGTGGAGATGAGTCCATATGATCTCACCAAAGGACGTATTTCGTTCCGTTACAAATAAATTGAACGAATCCTTTATAATTTAACAAACTCTAAAACTCTATTAAAAATGAAAGTTAGAGCATCTGTAAAAAAGCGCAATGCGGACTGCAAACTCGTACGTCGCAAAGGTCGCTTGTATGTAATTAACAAAAAAGAACCCAAAATGAAAATGCGTCAAGGATAAGCATTTCATCGAGGTAAACCATTTAATCAATATCCTTAAAGTAAATAATTATGGCTATAAGAATTGTC
>JAFNUD010000051.1 GCA_017384225.1 Paludibacteraceae bacterium | reverse complement strand
GTGGAAACCTTTGGCATAATCGTAGCGGAAGCCATCGTATTTCATTACATCTACCATCCACTTGGCATATGCGCGGAACATTTGACGCACTTTCTCATCGTTGTGTGCCATGTCGCGCGCGGCCTGGTAATTCTTTTCACCGCCATAGCCATCGTCGTAGGAACCTGTAGCTGTTCCGCGGCAACCTTCATCGGCATCCCAGTTCATCTCGTCGTCATTGCAGATATAGCTACCATCGGGTTGGAAACGACCATATTCGCCAAAGTCTTGATCGAAGAAATCGCACCAACTGCTCTTGGTGTCCATATGATTGACCACCATATCGGCTATAACCTTCGTGCCACCTGCATGGAGCATAGAGATGAGTTTCTCCAAGTCTTTGCGCGAACCCCAATCGCTGTTTTGGTTGCTATATTGCTTAGGGTGATAGCCAACGCCACCTGAAGACATAGCTGATGGTGGCAACCATAGCAGGTCGAAGTAGGTGGAAATGTCTGCTGCTTCGCTTTGCAAAGTACTCCAACGGGTATTGCCATAGTATTTGTCTTGGTTAGAATCCCAATAGAAGCCTTGCAGCATGACATCATGGCATTGTCCTGGTACTGCTGAACCATATTTTTGTGGAGTAGCATCGTCTTTTACAAAAAAGCCAGAAATAGTTACATTGGTTCCGTCGAATTTCACCACCACATCGCCACCGTATGGGAGTTTGAAGACAATATTATTGTCATTGTCGCTTGTGATATTGGCGGAGGAGTTCTTCAATGCATTGTAGCCCCAAGCGTTAGCCCAAGAACCGTTTGTGAGTTTCATCTTGTAGGTGATACCAGGTGCTAAGTTGCTGAAAGTGTAGGTGAATGCTGTTTCATCAGCGTTGTATGTCATCTCTACCGCAGCTTCGTTCCATGCTTTAGTTTGACCCACCAAGTCGCTATTACCTGTTATGTAGTATTTGGTGTTAGGGTCCACTTGTACGTGCTGGATTTTCATGTCGGTGAAGCCCGTAGGCACTTGTCCCACATAGTAGTTGCCTTCGCAATCCAGCTCGGTCATGTCTGCAAAACCACTGGTGGAGTTGTTCCAATAGTTGATAGCGAAGTTGGCGTTGTCCTTTTTCCAGTCGTCGTTGGGCTTGAAGTAGATGGTGGTAGGAGGTATCTCCTTGAAGTATGCTGTAACACTTCCTTCCGCTGTTGCGGTGACGGTAGTCTTGGCGCTTGTTGGGTCAGCTACAGTAGCTCCGCCTGCTACCATCCATTTATCAAACATATAACCTGCATTTGGTGTAGCGGTTATCTCGGTCGTGGTGGTTACACCTACTTCGACAGAAGCAGGGGAAACGGTACCATGTTCGTTGTTGCTGGTTTGTACGGCAATAGTGTGTAAGTTTTCTGTGAAATTCGCGGTGACAGTAGTTGCTGCTGTTGGGTAGAAATCAGTTTTTTCTGCTCTGGCGTCATCAAAGTTACCGCCATTAGAAGAAGTCCAGCCTGCAAAAGTATAACCTTCTTTTGTCTCAGCAATAATAGTAATACCTTGCACTTCGCCAACCGTTTGTGGAGTAGATGAAGGGGTAGTCACTGTACCACCTGTGCTTGCAGCAAAGGCAACTGACCATGTCTTTTCAACGAACTTTACATATACATTGGTTGCAGCAGTAATAAATGTGGTATATGTGGTTTGTCCTGCATCAAGTTTACCTGCTGTGCAAGCAGCATTGGTGTACCACCCCTCTACTTCATAACCTGTTTGAGGAGTAGCGGTGAAGGTGATATTTTGTCCACTACGCACTGTGGCAGGTGAGGTAATAGAAGCGGATGTAGTATTGTTGTACGCGGTGACTGAGCCATAAGAGGTGAAACCAGTACCTGCGCCAAAGGTTACGGTATATTCTGTCACATCGTATGTCCATTGTGCATATAGGGTAACTGCTTCATCTTTTATCCAATTGCCGTTGGCATCGGTATAACCGCTGACACTTTTTGCCAAAGTACCATCTATATTGAGTACCAACGTACCGCCAGAGGTTGCGGTGTAATAACCGTCGCAACGATAATCAGTATAGGTAGGGTGAGTTAGGTTAGTAATGGTACTGCTGTTGTAAGTAGCAGTTGCACTACCATCTCTTGCTCCGCCATTGGCATGCAATGTGATGGTGTAGGTTTTGGGAGTCCATTTGGCGTAGAGGGTGATGTTGGCGGTGTATGCTGTAGCGCCGAGTGATGTGACTTTGTTGGTACATGCAGACTCTTTGTACCATCCCTCAAAAGTATAACCTGTTTTTGAGGCGGTCTTTAATGTAGTTGCAGTTCCGTATGTGTGAGTGGTTGGGTATCCACTTGCATGTGTACCAGAGAAGTTGCTACCTCCTTGATCTTTATAGGTGATGGTGTATTGGTTGGCTTTGAATTTTACATATACATTTGTGCCACCAGTAATTGTAACTGTGTAAGTGTTATTTGTTCCATTGCCGAGCGAAGTTGTGCAATCAGAATTTTTATACCAACCTTCTATTTGGTAGCCTGTTGAAGGTGTTGCGGTGAATACAATTGTGCTACCATAGTTCACTTTACTGTTAGAACTGATGCTTGTGTTTCCAATTTTCGCAGTAAGAGAACCATGACCTGAACTATGTACACCAAATAAGACGGTGTGTTGTTTTTGTTTGAAACGAGCATAAAGAGTTTTACCTGCGTATGATATATCATATTTAAAGGTATATGTGGCATCTGTAGATACTGCTGTACCACCACTTTCAGCGTCAAACCAACCGACAAATTCATATCCAGTATTGGCTGTCGCCTTAAATGTAGCAGTCGAACCAGGAGCAAGTGTAGTGGAAGCGTATGCTTGAGAAGATGTCGAACTAACGGCTGAGCGTGTGCTGGCTGTGCTGGAATTAGACATATAATAACCGCTGACGCTCACAGTACCAGCTGCCCCCATTGAAGCGTAAGTACTTCCGCCATCTGTACTACCATAAACATTAGCTCGTGTTGTTAAATTCAGATTAGATGCACTGCTCTTATAATTGATAGTAATACCAGCATTATTGCTTGTGCTTGCGGGTACAACAACATAATAAGAACCGCTATTGAAACCATAATTGTTATATACATTGGTATAATGTGGCGCATTTGTTCTATTGCTTGGTCCCCAGCTTCCTGATCCCCATACACTTCCAGCATTAGCAAAAGCTACATACGTAGCACCGCCCCATGATGGCATAGTATAGCGATAGAGGTTGTCGGTATTAGCAACTTTCGTCATTTCATAAACAGATGTGTAAGAGTTATGACCAATAAACATCATCACTTTGCTTTCTGTCCATGTGGAAGGTTTTAGAAAATAGACATAACCACCTGTATGATCCACCGCCCACGAGTTGATTACTCCTAAAATCAGCGTCAATGCGATAAATAAAGATTTGAGTATATTGTTTTTCATATTCATGATTTTTCTTAGTTGTATTTATATGTTGTTATACGATGTTCTTGGTTATACATTTTCTATTTGTCTCTTTTTTGCCACTACCGCAACGGTTATTGCAGCAAAGAGGAGCATTATCCATGATTCGCCAACAGGGGCGTTGGGGTCTCTATGACCTGCATCGTCACCTTCTTCGTCACCCATGCCGCCTCCTCCCCAAGAGTTTTTGCGGTTGTTGATTTTGGATGGACTATTGCTTTGGTTGTCGTCCGTACTCGTAATACCCGCAGCAAATGGTTCGTAAATAGTTGATTGATACGAACGATACGTCTGCTCCTGCACAACGGTCATCCCTGACTGCTGTGCATTGGATAAATACGAACTGGTAGAATTGAAGTGCTGGGCATTCATTTCAATGCCTAAAAAGATAAAAAATAATAAAAATGCGCCACGAATTAAAGCGCAGAAACAGGATGGCTGCTCTGTGTTTTCAGTTAACATAATTGATAGATTAGGGGTTATATATATATATATATATATTAT
>JAFNUD010000018.1 GCA_017384225.1 Paludibacteraceae bacterium | reverse complement strand
TCTTTCTTCTCTACGAACAGATCGATGTCGTTATGTGTTCTTGTTTCCCTGCCTATAAGTGCATCGACACCCCAACCGCCGTCCAGAAACACCTTTACAGATGCTTCAGACAGCATTTCAAGAATCTCACATACATCAAAATAAGTGACCATAAAATTTCGATTTATCTACTTGTTATGCTTTATAATTATCCTGCGAACAAAAAATGCAATTACAGCAACAACGACTGGTACTATAGCGAAATATGCTATAGACATTTCAGAAAGATGTTCCTGTGGCAGCTGAAATGAAGAGCATGATATCGCGCCGCATACAAGGAAATTACCTATATAAAATCCCCATCTTTCACCAGGAGTTACATCATCTGGTAATGACCACCACATACTGTAGTTTGAATTCTTTATAGCAGGAATAAACGCATATATTGCCACGAGAAGAGCCGAGTATGCAGCTCCGAATAGAGCAATTTGTGTTGTGCGATCTGTTGAAGCAAGAATCGCATATATTAGAGCGAAGAAACCGATGATGACTAGAATGGGGGCGATAAACTTTTTCATGGCTATTGAGTTTAATGTTACTTCTTCTTTTTGTCTTGCCAAAACTGAAATGCTAGCAATACAGCGGCAAATACAATAGATCCCACTAGGTAACCCACAATATACTTGACAGACATCATCTCGGCGAGAGTGACACCGGTAATCAGATCATAGACAATTTCAAGGATTGTCCAGACAATGAATGCGATAGTGATAAAGGCTGCGCTTTCTTTTGTAAATACTTTCATATCATTAAAGTTTATTTCCAGAACTGGTCCGGATCGTGTGTTACAGTGTATACAATATCCCTGAACGGCTCGAATCCTTCAGGTACAAGTGCATAATAGCGGTTTCTAAGAGGAGTCTGAGGGAGTGAGTCGTAATCCTCCTGATAGAATCCTAATGCTCCCCAGCAGCAGAACCAATATGTGTTCTTCGCCATATATGCGTAGTAGTCGGTCATCTTGGAGCTTCCTTTTTCAAAACCGGGATAGAACTTCATCTTTTCCCCACTGATATATTTCTCTCGCATTTGCCTCAAGGAAAGAAGATTTCCATCAAGATCTGTGACATAACGTCCTCCCATATCAGTATCGAGCATTACCCATTGCTCAGTCTCTGGTAGCCAGACCTCATTCACGACGTGACAGTCATTGTCATTCTTATCCTGAGGTAGGCAAGTGATATATCTTGCCTTGATTCCTGCTGCCGTAAGAAGTTCAAAAGCCATGATGCTATGCAGACGGCAGTTGAATGCAGGAGCAACTTCCTTGGTGTATTCCCACAGACCGATGGCATTCTTGTATTCCGGCTGAATCTGCTGATTGTCATGCGGAATATTGAATGCCACGAACTTGCCGATCGAGAGAGCCTTATCCCAAGTGGATGCCGATGCATCATAAAGTGTGTCAAGTCGGAAATAATCCATGATCTCCTTTGCCCTGACAGTATCCTTGACATATTCAATATCAACAAATGTCGAGTCCGCACTATATGCACCACAAGTCCTGAGCAGGTCAACCCTTTCATCAAATCGGGCGATCCTGCTTTCATTGAAGTTTATACTTACCTCATAGAGCTTCGATGTCTTGACAAATATGATAAGGCCCACTGTCAATGCGCCAATGACGGCAAAGATGCCAACAAATATTTTCCAGATCAGTTTCATATTATTCTTTCTTTGAGTTTTCAGCCTCGTACACTTTTCTTGCATTATAGAATATGAAAGAGTTGAGTAGATGGTATAAAGCAATAAACCCGAATGCAAGACCCATCCACATCATCTCACTCTTGACGATGACAGACGTGATACAAAGCCCGATCAGTATGGTAGCTAAAATAACATTGATAATATGATAGCCTTTGTTGAATTCTGTTAGTGTTTCTGGGTGATTTTCCCTTTTAATTCTACTTATCAGACCCGTCGGTAAAATAACCAGAACCAAAGTAAGAGCGGCAATCATCATCCAGTCATAACCATTTTCGCCTTTAATATTTGGCAGGCCTGATATCATGAAGCATGTGAGTCCCCCTGCCATAGACAGTGCACGGAATAGTTTCAGCGTTTTCATAATTAATGTGATTTTAAGATGCCGGGCTGTTGTTTTACTCCTTGTTTCGAGAAGGTTTAGACGACCCTATTATGAGGAGCACACCTATGATCAAAGCACCCAGAATGATTGCTCCAGCCGAAACAAGCGCATCACCCCAGCAGAAAGGTGTTCCCATCAGATGCCTGACTAAGGGTAGCAGGACAATGATACCCACTGCATACAATGTGGTTGACTTCGCAATCCGAATCTGATCTTTGCTTAGTTTCATAACTATTCCTCCTTGTTCTCCTTCTGCAGTCTATGGTGGTTATATGCAAGCAGATATAAGTTACTGCAGCATATCAGGATACCTATAATAAGTCTAACGATATTGATTTGTCCATTTATGAAGCAAACGATTCGTTCGATTAGAAATGCCGAAAATATCAGATATCCAAGACATATCCAGATAATTTTAGTTCTTGTTTTCATAGTCCTTCTTTATTTTACGATACTGCTTAACCATAAGCAACCAGAATACACCTATTGCAAGACAGTTGAATATAGGAATGAGTCTTCTCGGTTCAAAACCGTCTTTGATCATATCGCACGTTAAGAATATTAACGCTGCCGGCCATACAATACCTAGAACTATGGAGATAGCCAGGTATAGGTTTTTGCCATTGTTTTTCATAGCCGTGTCTATTTGTTATTAAGTTCCTCGAAATATAACAATAAAAGTTATGATCTACTGCAGTATACATAGAAAAAGCGTGGTCTCAACCGCATCCGCTGTTAGAGGTTTTGGCGAACCCTGCTCACGAAATAAGTTAAGCCCACGCAAAGCGTGAGCATCCAACCTATTTCTTCGAGCTTCAAAATCGCCAAATTCCTAACAGAAGAATAAGTCCAATGCGTATATGTCAATCTTTGTCGCCGGAAGTTCCTGCTCTTGCCAACAAATATAAGAATTTTTAGAGACAATCGTTTTAATGGAGACAGAAATCATCATATTGTCTCAATCTAAGTGAGAACAGGAACAACGCCATTACGGGCGCTGCTCCTGCTAACAGACAGTGTTACCTCTTCAATCCTTGTTCCTTGGATTGACCCTTCACATCCACATCTTTCATCAGAATCTCGGCTTTCCATATACCTTCCACAAGCCTTTCTCGGCACTTGCTGAGGGTTGGGATATTAGATGCCATTGAACTATAGACATTTCCTGTGGCATGGTGGTAATAGTTTCTTCCGTTATCTCCACGAAAAAGGTACTCGACACCATCGGGTGTATTTTCCTTTTCGAAGCTAGTGAATCTCATATGAGTACTCCATTGCAGGTTGATGTATCGTTGAATCTGCAACTGCAACATCAGATCAGCAACATTACCATGAGATGTCCATATCTCCTGCTGACCAAGGGAGTTTGCAGAGGAGACATCGCACACTTCACCGCTGGTTGTACTGTAGACATTTCCACCCGGAGTAATATGCAAGGCTCTATAGCCGCCACCATAGTCATAATATCCAGTCACCAATTGATCATATCCCCCATAAGTTGGAGCCACCTCAAAGTATCCAGGTTTAAAGTCTGGTCCGAATACAGCCAAAGCAACTTCTTTGATTTTCTCTTTAGACTGTTCCTCTCGAATTTCCCTGGCCTTACGGTCAAGAGCATCTGGATCATTGGATAACCGTTCCCATTCTGCAACTTTGGGACGCATATCCCCTATCATCTTCCACATTTCCTTTCTGACAGATGAGTCATCCAATGGAACCTGCTTCATCGCATTGACTCTATGCTTGGATTCAGTGGCCTTTATATATTCATCGACTTCTTTGGCATTGTAACCCAATAACCCTTTAGTTGGAGGCACAATAAAATCCGGCATTTTATCGACCTGCTCGTTAAGCTGATTAAGAACAGCTTGTCGCTCCATTATCTGCAGATAGAGATATCTGTTCTGTTCTTTTATCTGGCCTACGTCACTCTTCAGGTCTGCAACTTGTTCTTCCTGCTGACTTATTTCTTTCTCCAATCTTCTATTAGCGAGGGTCTTGGCCTCCAAGTTGGCATCCTGTCTTGAAATTTCCTCATTCTTCTGACGGATAAGTTCCTGTTTCTGCTCGATGACAGCATCCATTGTCGCGACCTCGGTATACATACCCTTTGGCACCTTGCCTTCAGCTTTAGATACACCATACTGCTCGATATATTCAGCATAGTCAGGCCATAGCTGCTTGATGGTTGACGGCGAAAAGATATTCTTTGCATCCAGGACGCCTTTCATGATCGGTTCTCCAAATTCATCTTTGCGGACTTCTCCTCGATATCTGCTCTCCTTCATTGTAACAGGAACGACGAAGACATGCATATGTGGAGTATACTCATCCAGATGAATATAAGCTCCCACTACATTATCTGCTCCGAACCTCTCACAAACAAAGCGATAGGTATCCATAAATAAAGAGTACATCTTGCCGTCTTTCGGAAGGTGGCGATCCTTTCGAATCTGTCCGTTCTCATCTAGCATACCATCCTCGGCTAGGATTTCCATTGAGCGTTCGTGAGAAACCTGAAAGATGATTCCCTCACAGATAACGCTTTCTTTGGAGTTATGCCCACGTTCTACCGAAGTCTCCTGACGGTCACGCCTGACCTTTGCGCCAACTTCTTCTATCCTCTTGTAGATTCTTTCTTCAAGGGATGTTTCCGGCTTGTCGTGATTGACCACCGGATTGCCGAACACATCCAATCCATGAATGGTAAGATTCATGAACGATCGTTCGTGATCAATGTTCTGCGATTCTTTCGCGATTCTGTCTTCCGCTTCTTTCTGAAGTCCTGAAATACTGCTGGAAGGATGGATTTTCATGCACTCAACACAAGCAACGTTGTATTGAGGTGCCTTATGATTTCTAGACATAATTTAAGTGTCGGTTTTTGTATGTAAATTGGTGAATGTCTGGTAGGCGGAGGAACTCCGGGACCCTGCCGGGCAGTCGGCGATTTACCTTTGAGTCCAGAACTTTTCCAAAGTTTTGGCCCGATACTGAATCGTTAGAGAGCCGCGGGGAGCGGTCGAGAAAAGATTCAGTATATCGGGACTATACTAATTTCCAAGAGCCGGAGAGACAGGCAGATTTATCTGTCTGTCTCAGTGTCTGCGAACGTCCAGTGGACGCTCGCAACGGTCCGGTGAATGCGAAATTAGTATGCCGCTGCATCGCTGTCAGGATTGATGTTTTTGTCGGGCATTACCTTCGCCATTGAAGAATGAAGTGGTGAAACTTTGAGACTTTAAGACTTTCAAAAGTGTCAAAGTCTCATAATCTCAGACCTTTTTACGATAGAGACCATGCTTGATCTTCTCCGTGAACGGGTCGTTCTTATCTCCTGTGATGTACCTATAGACAGTACTTCTGGAAATACCTATATTCGCCCCTACAACCTCTGCTTGCTGCTTCGAAAAGACTTCTGGAAGGAATTCAAGTAACCTGATTATCTTAGCATCCTCACTATTGCTACCGAAATATATTTCTTCATACACTTCCACAGCCGTGTTGAAGAAATAAGTAGCAACACTGATAGCTTTGGCAACAGTCAGTGGATCGATCATGACCGACACCGATATTTCTCCTGCGGTTTCCCTCATCGCATGGATAATCAGACAGAATCTTAAAGCATAGTCCTGAATCTTTCTGAAGATTGCCACCTTGTACTGATTGCCCTCCATGGCGAAGTCCATTTCCATCCCATTCTGCCAAGCCTTCACCACCTCCCAGGCATCCGGTCGGAAGTTGTACTCAGCGGGAAGAAGTGTTGACTCATATTGCATAGATGCCTCCATCAGCCTCACTGCAAACTCCCTCCATCTGTCACCAGCTCCGGTAGGAAGATCATCATCTTGCCAAAGCAAAGGCTTACCTTCAGAAGAATCCTTCGCAAAGAGCATCCTGTACAGAAAGCCATTATCGGTCTTCTGTCCCCTGAAGCATTTTGCAAGAACTCCTGGTTGAATGGATCCTAATACATTTACATATGGACAAGGTATTGAGATAACATCATCAATTCCCTTGCGATTCACAACTATGGATCCTCCATTGTGTAGACTTAGCCACATCTCTTGTTCACCACCTCCGTTGTTATACCTGTTGAAGGAGGCAAACCAGCCGTTCAGCTCATCGCTGTGGATACAGATCCCGTGAGGATTTCCATCCAGTACTTTTGCGACAGCCTCCTGAGTAAAGTCCTTCATAAGGAATTGCTTCGCTTTGGGCTTTTCACCTCGCTGCTCTACCGGCATGGAGCGATACTCTGCAAGATCTTTTTTGTACCTTGAGAGCGTATGCTCATCAGACTTACGAAAAGGCGCCAAAGCAAAGTTGATCGGATGAGTCTTCACAGCACCAGGTTCTCCGACCAGAGCCATGTAAATCACGCTCTTTACAATCCAGTCTTCCCTAAGTTTAAGGACTCTAGAGTTCCCAACAGCCAAAGCTGAAGCTACTAAGATAGATGATGCGATGTAGTTCACAGGAAAGTTCAAGTCCTGATGTGTATCCTCGATTATCCTCTGGATCTTTTCGGGATAGATTCCCACTGGGAATATAAGTTTCTCGTCCATGGCCCCTCCTACTTTTCTTCTTCCAAAGTCTCCAACACTGGCTTTGACTTACCATAGACACACTTATGAGAATGCTTGCACGCAAGATCCCACGCAAGATCAGCATCCACGAGTATAGTTCTTCCATGCTGAACGAGAGCTGGACGGAACCACTCTTCGTTCTTCATTCTCCACACCGTAGTAATGGAACTCTTGAAGTAGTCCGCCAATTCTGCAAGACCCCTAAGGACATGTCTCTTCTTTACCTGCTGCTCCTTCTGGCCAAGAAATTCCTGCTCGATCTGAAGGAGTCTTTCATAATCCTCATATGCCAACTGGACACTCTGAGGCTTGATTGTTTTCTTTGCTACCATAACTTTATTTTGTTAAAAATTCTGATGGCAAAGGTACTGGGGCCACGTGGAAACAGTCGGGTGGTGAAAGGGGTGTTTTCAACAAGAAAGTGGTTGTTAATATGCTATATAACAACATATTAACAACCACCCCAAAGGAGGCAAAAGGGTATCTTACGCCTTTCCCTGAAATTTCAGCCAATCATTGACAATTTCATATAAGATTACAGCATCCGATTTTTCACTTAAGTGAGATTTTTCCCACTCATTATATTGAGAAATCACATAGTGAGAATGTTTAGAAAAATCCGCATATGATTTATCAAAATGAGCCAATACTTGATTGATCCAATCATTACATCCTTTTACATCATATAGGAAATCCTTCAAGATGCGCAGAACATAGTAGAAGCCCTTGGCATGAGTTAATATCATATTGTCATCCGCTTGAGCTAGATTCATCAAATTATAGAACTGCACCTCGGTACAATTTCCCAGCACAATCTTGACAGCTCCCGAACGATAGAAAGTGCTGCAGACGTCTTGACTAATGTAGAACTTTCCTGCAGCCTGGCCCGATGTCAGCCTGTTCGACTTAGGCTCAAGATGGACATGGGTCGAAGAGAAATGATTGTGCTGTTCATTATGCACATGGAAGGTATTGAAGTTGGTTTGCTGGATTGCAGGCTGCTCACTCTCTTCCAAGTCCTTCATGAAGATCGAAGATATCCTCTTTGCGGTGCTGTATATAGCTATCATCCTGTTATCCTGAACAGAAGTAAGTAAATATCCCCTATCGTCTTCAAGCACCTGACCGTGTTTTTCCAAGTCTGCGATCCTCTCCCTTAGTTCCTCCATCCACTTAACTGGATCACCTTCGGGAAAGTCCAGATTATACTCAGCTCTTATGGCATTTATCCTGAATGTGAGCTCCTCCCTTGGCATTTCATTGGCTTTCGCCAATACTGCTCCTAACATCTGAGCAATCTTATACTCTTCATGCGCCGCTAAGATTTCCTTATACCACTTCATTTTAGCAGCTTCAGCATGAGCGCACATATCCGCATAAAGAGCATCTTTATCGGAATACAGCTGATCAAAGAAATCCTTATTCTGCTCATAGAGCGTGATAATCTTTTTCAGTTCAGAGATCAGACCTCGGGCACAAGATGCGTAATTTGGCACCTCGACTCTCAATCTTGTAATCGTAATCTCCAAATGCTCGCCCTGGTTGTAATCATTTATGTTTCCATAATGACTACCATTATCCATAAGCCATTTATACCAATGTATGAAGATGTCACGGTACTCTTCGCGAGTAGCCTTGCCATTCTTCAACATATTCTCCATAATGGTCAATATGACCCTTATATGTTTGCGTGATTCTACAAAGTAATTTTCCATAAAAAAGTCACCCATCTCTTATGATGAGTGACTGCTAAAGTACGAACTTTTCAAATATTTTCATAGAGAAATTTTTCAATCAACTGATAACCAATTCGTTAAGTCGACACAATTTTCTCTAATTTCACAAAGGGTATGTACCCTATTGTCTGTAATTTCATAAATGATTTTAGTCTACCTGATCTTCTTCTGCAAGTCGAAGCAACGACTCTACCTCTGTCTTCAGCTGATCCTGTGTAGGAAGATACAACTGATACTGACTTGCAAGTATTGATGCATTATCTTCTGGCAGACTCATCTTAACTACTGTATCATTCTTTGCAGTACAAAGGAGGATACCGATGGTAGGATTTTCATCCGGCAATTTCTCCACACGGTCATAGTAGTTCACATACATCTGCAACTGGCCAAGATCCTGATGGGTCAATTTCTCCGTCTTAAGTTCAATCACCACAAAACAGCGTAAGAGACGATTATAGAACACCAGATCTGCAAAGAATTCATCATCCTCTATGAGTATTCGTTTCTGACGAGCAACAAATGTAAAACCATTACCCAGCTCTAACAGGAATTTCTGCAGATGT
The DNA here is from genome assembly GCA_017384225.1 of Paludibacteraceae bacterium. Taxonomy (GTDB): domain Bacteria; phylum Bacteroidota; class Bacteroidia; order Bacteroidales; family Paludibacteraceae; genus Colicola. The sequence goes on along the minus strand of JAFNUD010000018.1, from coordinate 2,630 downwards.
GTTATCAGAGCCTGTTCCAAGTCCTTTTCATAATATGAAGACTTGCGCTCTAGTCCAAGAAACTCCAACACCATTGGGTCTTTTATAATTTCCTGTGGCTGCTGAGGTATTCTCTCCTTACGTGCTACCGCCAATACCGACTCTTTATCATTACTCAATAACAGACGCTCATATAGCTGACTGTTAATCTGGCGCTCCATCTCTCGCGCTGTCCAACCATTATTTACAGCCTCAAGTTCGTAATACTCTCTTTTATAATCATCTGGAATTGCAAGAAGCAACTTATATTGAGTCCAATTGAATTGCGTCCGCAGTGCGGTCGCAATTGGATACATCTTATAAAACTGGCGGCTCCTCTCCAATTGTCTTACCGAAAAGCCACTTCCATATTCCGGCTCAAGCTTCTTTGCTAAGTTCTTCAACAGATAAGTTCCATACTCTGCTCTCTCCTTACCTTCTTGCTCTGTCTCAAGAATACGCTTACCTATATTCCAGTACATCTGCACTCGGTAGAAATCCACACTTCGCACCGCACTCTGCCTTGCAGAAGCGATAATCTCCCTCACTTCATTATAGAGGTGATGTATATCTTGTATCTTGTTCATGCCACTAAGTTATAGATTTCTTATTAAACAATCACTCGCCTGCCCTGTTTTTCTCCATGATAGCAATAGCAGCCTGTAACTCTTCTAAAGAGAACTCTTGAAGTTTATCCATCAGTGTTTCTTGTCCTTCTGCTTTAAGCAACTTGGAGTTGAACTGCATCTGCATAGACAATGGATAAGTCTGAATATATAGATCTGTCACAGCACCGCCTGAAATCGAATGGCCCATAGCTTCACTGATATACTCTTTAGGGACACCACCAGCATGGCTAAGGTTTGTTGCAAAACTATGCCTGCACCAGGTACTGGTTGGCTCGATTTCCCAATCTAAGCTCTTTACAAGGCGACTCATTCTCGTACGGATATTCTTATTTTCCTGTGAGACTCTTGCCTTTCTTTTAACCTCATCAGTTTCCCCTCCATATATCTGAGGAAATACCAGGGCTCCCTTTGTAGGAGGAGCGGCTATCTCATCCAATATATATTGTAATGGTTCAATGATAGGTATTACCACTTCTGTATCTGAACGGTCTTCTGTCTTTTGTCTGATGAAACGGAAAGATTTCTTTCCGCTTTTAAAGTAATGGTCATCATAAGTAAGCCTAGCTGCGTCAGCAAGATTGAATCCATTGCAGAGGTACTGAGCCAAGAAGAGTCCCAATGACACATGGGCATTTTCACGCCAATCAGTATCCCAATCCTCAGGATAGTTCTTATCAACAAAGCATTGATATAATTCTGTCATCTGATCAACACTCAGTACACTATCCCTTCTTGTAGCACTCTTTGGTATTGAGACCAGAGTGTCACCTTTTCCAAACGGGTAATCATCGTGAGACAGATACCCATATTTTTCACAAGCTTTCCAAGCTGCCCTGAATGCTCTCAGGTATATACCAATTGTCGTCTTTTTCAAATTGTCCGCGACCATTCCATCACACCATTTCTTGACTTCTACGATGGATACTTTGAAGCCTGGGACATGACCAACATATTTAATAAAAGAATTCCTGGCAATCGCATAGCTGTCTCGCGTACCCAAACTTTTCTTCTTCATCTCAGACTCCCACACAGAAAGGAAGTCTTCGCCATCGGCACTTGTATTACCGGTCATCATTGTTTTGATGGCATCCATAGTCAATCTTCCCTTACTATGAAGCTGCTGCAACTTAGCAAAGAAAGAATCAAAGAGTCCTTCTAAACGGAGCTTTATATCATATGGACGTTCGCCCTGGGAATTCATCGCTATACGACCTTTTCCTGTCGCATGAGAAACAAGATAAAATTCCTCTCGAGTCATTCTATCTCCCACAGGATAGTACCATCTTTCTCCATTTAAAAAGAAATAAATGGACACAGGACAGTACTCATCATTCGACTCATGACGCACATCCAATTTTAGCTTGATTGTGCAGTTGGCGACCTTACCTACCTTCAAATCTAGGCTTTGGGAACACAAATCATCTTTTGACTTAGCCATATCAAATTAAATTCTTAATTTTACGCAGCTAATTTAATGATTTATTTTAATTCTAGGGAACACTGAGGGAACACAAACTCTTTTATTTGGACATTTTCTGCAATTTTCCCAAATTTCAAAAAGAATTTAAATAACTGATATTCAACGCTTTTACTTTTCGGTAATTTTCCCGAATTATCACCGGAAAGAATTCATAATCATGAGGTCCGCAGTTCAATCCTGCGTCCCGCTACAAGAAAGCACAGCAAAATGCCGTGTTTTTTTTCGTTTATAGCCATCAAGCCTGCCCCGAAGGGGCTGCGCATTGGCGCAGTCGGGCAGTGAGAGCTCGCTCTCAAAGGCCCGGATGGGACAATGACCGCAAGGGCGCGAAGCGACCGCGCACCCACCACCGGCACCAGAAAGCCCGATGCTCTCACGAGCGTCGGGCTTTTTGTTATGTTGGCCATTAGGGCAATACACCCCGCTTCAAGTGGGGATATAAAAAGGCCCCCTTGTGTAAAGGGGGCTGGCAAAAATCTTTGATTTTTGACTGGGGGATTGTT
>JAFNUD010000127.1 GCA_017384225.1 Paludibacteraceae bacterium | reverse complement strand
TTATCGCCTCTTCAAGCAAAGTCAAGAAGAAGGTACAGACTACTATTCTAATAGTTTCCAATACCTGCGTAACCTCGCATTCTTCGGAATGGCAACTTATTCATACAAAGGACGTTATACCATCAACGGAACGCTTCGTTATGAAGGTTCGAATATGTTGGGTAAGAGCCGTCAAGCGCGCTGGTTGCCTACATGGAACGTATCTGGTTCGTGGAATGCGCATGAGGAAAATTGGTGGGCACCTACATTTGGTAAGGCTTGGACATATGCAAGTTTGAAGGGTTCTTACTCTTTGACGGCGGACCGTGGTCCTGCAAGCAACTCTTTAGCAGTGTTCCAGTCATTTACCCCATGGCGTCCAAGTACATCTGCAAATGAGTCTGCTATTATCCTTGCAGCATTGGAAAACTCTGAGCTGACCTACGAGAAGAAACATGAGCTCAATATTGGCTTGGCCCTCGGTTTTGTAGACAACCGTATCAATGTAGAGTTCGACTGGTATCGCCGTAACAACTTCGACCTCATTGGTTATACGCAGACCATGGGTGTGGGTGGTGTTACCACCAAGTTGGCGAATGATGCTACTATGGAATCTACAGGTTGTGAGTTTACCATTTCTACTGTAAACATTAAAAACAAAGACTTCAAATGGACTACCGACTGGATTTTCGGTTGGGCAGAGAATACCATTACTAAACTGGATTCGCGTTCACAAGTGTATTCACTCGTAAATGGTGTGGGTCGTACCGAAGGTCGTCCAATTGGGGCACTCTATAGTATTCCGTTTGCTGGTCTGACTGAGGAAGGTCTTCCTACATTCTTCATTGATGCTGAGCATACCCAAGTAGTGGGTCCTGGTAACTATGCAGATATCTACTTCCAAGAATACGAAAATATTGATTATTTGAAATACGAGGGTACAATTGATCCTAAGATTACAGGTTCGTTTGGTAACACATTCTCCTGGAAAGGTTTGAAACTCAACGTGTTCTTTACTTATAGCTTTGGTAATGTACTCCGTTTGGATAACCTCTGCCCAGTATATAGCAGCGACTATAGCGACCTTACAGCCAGCATGAAGGAAATGAAGAACCGCTGGATGGTACCTGGTGATGAGAACGTTACAACCATCCCATCCATTCCTACCGTTCGTCAAATGCGTGAGATCGATGCACTCAGCAATGCATATTCTGCATACAACTACTCTACTGAGCGTGTGGCTAAGGGTGATTTCATCCGACTCAAGGAATTGTCTTTGGCATATGATTTGCCTAAGAAGTATTTCGAGGGACAAAAAGCGGTATCAAGTTTTGGTGTGAAACTCAGTGCAACCAACTTGTGGTTGGCGTATGCCGATAAGAAACTCAATGGTCGTGACCCTGAGTATTATAATTCAGGTGGTGTATCTTCACCAGTTCCCCGCCAATTCACATTGACCGTAAAATTAGGATTCTAATCAAACCTAACACTTAATTAAGAAAGGAATATGAAAATGAAAAAGAATATATTTGTTATCATTGCTTTGTTAGCATTAGGTACAACGGCTTGTGATTTCTTGGATAAAGAGCCAGACTTGCGTGCTACTATTGACAACAAAGAGAAAGTTCGTCTCTTATTGGTGAGTGCCTATACAGATGCGAATAGTGCTCCCCTCTGCGAGTATTCATCCGACCAAGTGGTTGACAACAACGTGCCAGACCCTAAGACAGGTCAAGCCAATGCCGTTAATCCATTGGATGAAATGTACAACGATATTTTCGCATGGAGACCCGTTAAGCAATCAAGCAACGACTCTCCAAAACTGATTTGGGATGCTCACTATACAGCTATTGCTACAGCAAACTCTGCGCTTGAGGCAATCAAGAAACTTGAGGAGCAAGGTGTTAATATGGATGCCGAGAAGGGTGAGGCATTGCTCTCACGCGCATATCACCACTTCTTGCTGGCTGGTGTATTCTGTCAAGCGTGGAAGAACGCGGAAGATAGTAAGAAGGATTTAGGTCTTACTTATATGATGCAACCAGAGACCAAGGTGGCTCCAGTGTACTCACGCGGTCCAGAATTGGAGGTTGGTTTGGATCTCAATGGTGATACAGCATGGATTGGTGGTTCGTTGTATCACACCTTTATGAATATCCAAAATGACCTTGAGGCTGGTTTGAAACTTGTTTCGGATGAGTACTATAGCGTGCCTCGTTACCACTTCAACGTGAAAGCTGCTCATGCTTTTGCTGCACGTTTCTATCTCTACAAACGTGAATGGGCCAAGGTGGTGGAGCATGCAGACTATGTATTGACTACTACAGATGAGACCACGTTGTCAATGCTCTTTGATGCAGAAACTAACCGTGATCAAAGTAATATTGAGTTGGCATTCAATCATTATATAGATGTGAATGCTCCTTCTAACCTGTTGCTAATCGCTACTTACTCATCTTCAGCTTATGCACACTACCCAACATATGGTCGTTATCAGCTCAATGGTGACGCTCAGAACTTTGCTACGCATGGATCTGGTCCTTGCTGGAATGGACAATTCCCTGGTGTAGGTTTTTGGAGTGCTGATCAGAAATTGGGTGGTTTTATCGCAAAAGATTATTACGACTTTGAATATGCCGACAAAGTAGCAGGCTATGGTTACGTTCGTATGGTGAGTCGTGCGTTTACTACTAACGAAACACTACTTTGCCGTGCTGAGGCAAAGGCATATCTGAACGACTTCGCAGGTTCCGCTAATGACTTCCGTCTGTGGTGTCAAAGTTATAATGTAGATGGTCGTATGCAGATGTTGGAGGATAGTACAGTGGACTTGAGCCAAGAGAAAATTACGAAATTCTATGGTGAAAAGGTTGGCACTAAGTTTGCGCCAGAGTTGCACAATACGGATATGGATCCTAAATGGTCCATTAGCGCGGAGCAAATGCCATTTGTGCACTGTGCATTGCATTTCCGCCGTATTGAGGGTATGCATGATGGTTTGCGTTGGCATGATTTGAAGCGCTACGGTATTGAGATTGAGCACGTACAAGGAAAAGACGCTCCTCGTAAATTGGTTTGGAACGATGACCGCCGTGCTATCCAATTGCCACAAGAGGTTATCGTAGCAGGTATGACCGCTAACCCACGCGAGGTAATGGGTGATAACTTGGATGGTAGCATGACAACCTCACCATCTCTTAATCCAAGTGATGTATATACCCAATCAACTCCTACTTATACAAGCGCTGCTTCTTTGCCAAGTAGTAGTGATGTGAAATTGGTGGAGGACGAGGAGTAAAATAATGATTAACTACTAAATATATAATAGTTATGAAAAGTTTATATAAAATATTAGCAGTTGCTTGTCTTGTAATGGGCTTCGCTGCTTGCGACAATGAGCAATTGACGGGTGAGTCTATTTTCATTGATCCAGTGATTGACACCACCACCTATACTTATCAATTTGATAAATGGTTGGATAAATACTATACAGAGCCATACAACGTAGAGTTTCTCTATAAGTTGGATGACAACGCTACTGACCCTAACTACAACGTAGTACCCGTTAGTATCGGTATGGCAGATACATTGGCGCACTTGGCATTGTATTTGTGGTATGATGTGTATGATTCTGTAGTAGGTCCTGAGTTCTTGCCAGAATATGGTCCAAAGATGATTCAGCTCATTGGCTCATCTATGTTGGATCCTGTGCAAGGTACAGAGAAATTGGGTTATGCAGAAGGTGGTATCAAGATTACGCTCTTGAAGATTAATAAGATGCAACTGAACAACATTGATAACCTCAATGAGTATATCTTCAAGACGATGCACCACGAGTTTGCACACATCTTGCACCAACAGAAGAACTACCCTACCGAGTTTGCACAAATCACTCCTGCTAACTACGATCCTATCAAATGGCAAGAGCGCTCATACAAAGAAGCTTGGCAATTGGGTTGCGTAAGTAACTATGGAAGTAGCGAAGCGCGCGAGGACTTTGTAGAGGTGATTGCTAACTACATCGTGAAGCCAGATGCATGGTGGGATAACATGCTCAAGGAGGCAGGCACAGAAGGTGCTGCTATCATCAACCAAAAATGGGATATTTGTAATACATGGCTCAAAGAGAAATGGGAAATAAACCTTGACGAGCTTCGCGCTGAGGTACAAGAGCGTCAAAAGAATTTGGATTGGGATATGATTATGAAATTTGATGAAATGTTGAAGGAAAATCGCGAAAACGCTAAAGAGTAAGGAGAAGAATTATGAAAGCAAAATATTTAGTAATAATTGGCTTGTTAGCTGCTACATTTGCAGCTTGTAGTCGCGATGAAGAAAGCTTGTTTGATAAGCCAGCTGCCGTTCGTGCACAAGAGGCTATTGATAATGCATTTGATGTATTAACCTCTGCCGAGAATGGTTGGGAGATGGCATATTTCCCTAACTTGGAGGCAAGTGCCAAGGGTTATAATATGGTGTTGAAGTTCAGTAAGAATGGCAATGTGAGTGTGACAGCTAAGAATAGTGCAACTACTATGAATAAGATTATGACTGACACTGCTAGTACATGGGCTGTAAAGAGCGACTACGGACCAATCTTGACATTTGATACATATAACGATGTGTTCCATGCTTTTTCTGATCCTCAGGAGAATGGTGCAGGTCTATTGGGTGACTATGAATTCCTGATCTTGAAGGCGACTCCGGATTTGGTGCTCTTGAAAGGTAAAAAGCATAGCGCATACACCGTAATGCGCCCTATGAAGAATACGGACTTGACTGCCTATTTTGCAGCTTGCGAGAAAATGCAAAGCAAATTGTTTGGTAATAACAATATTGTGACACTCAACCAAGGTGACGAGAATATGTATCTATACAATGGTGCATCTGGTCAGTTCCAAAGTGCAGCTTATGGTTCTCCACTTGTAGCGGAAGCTGCTACTTATCACCCAGTATGCTCTACTGAAGATGGTATCATCGTATCTATGGGCTTTGGTGAGGATATACACGATCATATTTTCTACTATAATGAAGAGAAAGGTGAACTCAAGAGCGAGCAAGGTGCTGTCATGAATGCAGGTAACTTGAATGTACTCTTTAGAACATTCTTCACCGATAACGCATATGGATGGGCTGTAGATACAACAGGTATTGCTGCTGTTGCACCATTTATAGAGAGAATCAATACCATTGCAAGTGATAAAACTAAAAGTTCTAGAATTAAACAAATGGGGTACGGTTATAAACAATCGTTTAACATGTACGAAGGTGGCTATTTTGTGCATATCCAAATTGGCTATAAGAACCAAGGTAAAGGTAAAGAGCAAGTGGTTAATCTAGTATGGACTGCAGATTTTGATGTGGATGAGGATGGAATAACTATTTCTAATCTTGTCGCCTATGATGAAAAACCAGATGATGGTAAGGAAGGAAATACAGAACGTTGGGTGAATGCAGCTCCAGAGGTATTGGATATTATTGAGGTATTAACAGGGCGCTTTACAGCTGCGCCAGGTGCCAACTTATTCAATGCTGTCTCTGGCATGAAATTAGTCGGATCAACTCAAGAATTACTCATTAAGGGTACTACTAGTATGAAAATTTAAGAAGAACTAAATAGGAAATTATAATAAATAACGAGGTAAAACTCACATTGTTTAATATTTAAAATTTAAAAGGTATGAAAAAGATTACTCTTTTATGTGCTATGGTAGTTGCTGGTATGGCTACCGCACAAGTAGTTGAAGTTCAACAATTAGAAAAACAAGAGGTAAAGCAAATTCAAGCTGTGGCTGCTAAAGTGGATGGCGGATTTGTTCATGAGTATCTTTCTAGCGAGACACTAGGTAAGAAAATGGCAGCAGCTGCTGATTATGCAGCTTGTGGTTATTATTATTGCGATGGTATGATGCATGTTGGTGTAGAGGAAGGTCTCGGCCGCTATTCAGCTGCTTTCCTTTGTCTTCCATATATGGATAGCGTAGTATGGGAGAGCTATTATGGCGCAACTGATTGGCTATTTTCTGGTGATGGAAGTACTGTTCTTGAGGAGAAGTCAGAGACCATGACGACTGGTTATGGTGTGTCTTCAACTGGTGCGTATTATGTGCCACAAATAGCAGATCACACCTACCAACAATATGCTATTAAAGGTTATAAGTATGGTGAAATGAATGAATATCAGTATCTATTTTCAGCTACTGCTGATGTATGGCCATTGACATTGTGCAATATGTGGAATAATAGCTATATGGCTGAATTGCGTGGTGGAAATACTGGTGACTTCTTCATGGTAGGTAATGCAAATGAGAAATATGGTCCTTACTATTATGGTACCCATCACGTAGTTGATACTCTGACTGGTGAAATAGGTGATACACTTGGTATCTTAGTAAGCAATAAGGGTACTTTGAAAATTGATGATATCGTAATTCCAATTTACAATGGTTCAAATCTCGGTATTGAAAAGATGATGCCAGAAGGTGCCTCTTTCGTGATTAATATCTATCCAGCAGATCTAGCAAAAGGTAAGATTTTCGAAAGTGAAGAGTATCTTATTGCATCTACAGAAGTTACTGCTGATAGTTGGGTTGAAGGATATGATCCATACTATGGAACATTGACCGCACGCTTCCAAGAGGAAGATATCCTTGGCGGTATAATGGATGTTCCTGTAATTATTGATGGTGATTTCTACGTACAAATTGCAGGTATGAATGCAAGCGGTTGTGATTTCGGTATCTTCTCTGATATTGACTGTCCAAAAGCTTATACAACAGTATTCCAACACGATGGTAAATATGATTTCTTAAAGAGTCAAGGTGGTTTGAATCTTGGTGTATCATTCCACGCTTACTGGCCAGTGATTGCAAACGATACAACTATCAATACTATGAATGCTCCAGTTGAAGGTGGTTATACATACTACGGTGAGAATGTAGATGATATTGAAACTCTTCTATGGACTAATGTTCATGACCTTGACTCTTGGGAGTTTGATGTACCAGAGTGGTTAGGCGTTGGTATAGATACAACTTACCTAACTTCTAACGATGCAGTTCTTGCAGCATTCCAAGCAGAAGCTCTTCCTGCTGATGTAGAGGGTCGTACCGGTGTCGTAACAATTACAGCAGATGGTTTTACATTTGAAATGACTTTCAACCAAGGTAAGGTTAATACTGCTGTAGATAATGTATTTGCTCCATTGTTCGACAACAAGATCTACAACCTCCTCGGTGTAGAGGTAGATGAGAACTACAAGGGCGTTGTTATCAAGAACGGTCAAAAGTTCATCCAATAATTTCCCCTTACGAACATCCAAAATCGTAAGATAAAAGGATAAATCAAACAAAACGCGACTCCATCGGGGTCGCGTTTTTTG
>JAFNUD010000050.1 GCA_017384225.1 Paludibacteraceae bacterium | reverse complement strand
CAAGTCGATGTACATTGGGTGGAAAGCATAGATAGAAATGCTATTGTATGGATAAGAGTCCATCCATGTGTTGGTGATGGTAGTATCGTTGATTGGAAGAATCTGAACGGCTTGTTGGTGTGTTTTTTCAGCCCAGTCGATAAGTTTCTTCAAGTCTCCGAAATCGCCTACACCGAAACTACCTTCGCTACGGAGTGAGAAGACTGGGATGGCTGTACCTGCCACCTTGCGTGACATGGAACCGAATTGTACTTCCATTTCGTTGGTACAGAAGATTTCTCCCTTACGTAAATCGTTGATATGCAAATGGCGGTTATTGCCCATTTCCCATTCTTCGACCTTGCCTGTGCTGGCATTGATAGCTACAAACTTGAATTCCAACGGGAATTTCAAATCCTTGATAGGAAGGGTGGCCACCCATTCGTTAGCTTGGATTTCTTCCATGCAGATGGCGCGATCCGGATTCCAGTAGCCTAATTGTTCTTCGCGACCACAGATTCCCAAAATTTGTTTGCGGTGGTGTAAACATGGACAGAGGGCACGGAAAACAATGTCGCCTTCACCGGTACATTGGTCTTTCGGAGCATTTTCCAAGGAATAGTTGCCACTGAATGCAGCGCTATAAAGATGGGATGCCATTGGTAGGTCTTTCCATGTGTCATTCAAGATATAATGACTCTTTTGCTTCTTACTTGGGCAGAAAATGTGTGCCATGGTGCCGCTTTCCCGACGGCTGCATTGGCCATCCAAAAATACACCATAGCGGTAGGTTAGGGGAACACCTGCAGGAGCGTCGGTCATTTCTTCGCTGCCTTCCCATACGATTCCGTCACTTGTGCCCAACATAATTGGGCTATTCTCTTGACCTTGCAGCATGACGCCTATAGATTCGCCCCATGCGGTACGGTACTCAATTCGAAATGTGAGTTTCATAGTTCTTATTTATGATGATTAATATTCAATTATCTTCAAAAATAGGATTTTCTTTGGGAATATTGGTCTTTTTATATAAAAAATATAAGTGGGCATTGTTCGTTTTTGCTTCCTATTTAACTTGAGAAGTGCGATATCTTCCCTTTTCATCGAAGAAAATGGCTTGATGAGTAATCGATGTAAGGAGGGAAATTGATTAGAAAATATAAATGAGTAGAGTATGAAAAAAGTCCCGAACTTGTGGGTTCGGGACTACCTCTGTGTAAGATGTGAGGATGGATTTAAAAAATTAGTTATGAAACAAATTACGCATCGATATTTGCATACGTTGCGTTTCTCTCTATGAACTCGCGTCGTGGAGCCACATCGTCACCCATAAGCATGGAGAAGATATAGTCTACGTTTGCGGCATTTTCAATGGTTACTTGCTTGAGGATACGAGTTTCCGGATTCATGGTAGTTTCCCACAATTGTTCCGGGTTCATTTCACCAAGACCTTTGTATCGTTGGGTATGGATACCACCTTCGTTACCGTCAGCATACTTCTCGATGAAAGCCATACGTTCTTCTTCGTTATAGCAATACTCGCTAATCTTTCCCTTTGAGCACTTGTACAAAGGAGGGTTGGCGATATAGAGGTGACCAGCTTCAATGATTTCTGGCATATAGCGATAGAACAAAGTCATGATAAGGGTGTCGATGTGTGCGCCATCGACGTCGGCATCGGTCATGATAATTACCTTATGGTAACGCAATTTGTCGATGTTTGCCTTCTTGCTGTCGTCGTCGCCGTCTACACCGAAACGTACACCGAGGGCAGTAATGATGTTGTTTACTTCATCACTTTCGAACGCCTTGTGCCACATAGCCTTTTCTACGTTCAAGATTTTACCTCTCAATGGAAGGATTGCTTGGGTTGCACGGCTACGGCCTTGCTTGGCAGAACCACCCGCAGAGTCCCCTTCGACAAGGAATAATTCACATTCTTGTGGAACACGGCTAGAACAGTCAGCCAATTTACCCGGCATACCGCCACCACCCATCGGGCTCTTGCGTTGTACGGTTTCACGTGCCTTGCGGGCAGCAATACGTGCTGTAGCAGCCAAGATTACCTTGTCTACAATCTGCTTGGCTTCCTTCGGATGTTCTTCCAAATAGTTGTTCAATGCCTCACCTACGGCTTGATTTACGGCGCCGCTGATTTCACTGTTACCCAACTTAGTTTTGGTCTGGCCTTCGAACTGTGGTTCGGCTACCTTAACAGAGATTACAGTAACTAAGCCTTCACGGAAGTCTTCTCCTTGAATCTCAATTTTCGCTTTTTCAATGGCTTTAGCATTATTCTCTTCGGCATATTTCTTCAATACACGAGTCAATGCGGTGCGGAAGCCTACCACGTGTGTACCACCTTCAATTGTATTGAT
>JAFNUD010000049.1 GCA_017384225.1 Paludibacteraceae bacterium | reverse complement strand
TTTGGGTGATACATTAAAAAGTACAGTGCTAATTGATGATAACTATTTGCGGAAATTTGTAAGCGAGTATAATCCTTATAAAAAAGAAAATTTTAAATTATGTGATATATTTGATAAGTACGATAGAATTAAAGATATTGTTAAGCAGTCTTTGGATAAAATATTATATCACAATTTATGGCAAGTAAAGCAGATATACATAAGGATATTAAATATTGATGTGGGAGATATAAGTCTGTTGTCAAAAGCTGTAATTATCAGACATGATATTGTTCATCGGAATGGTAAAGACAAGGATGGGAATGTTCATTGTATAACGAAAGAAATGGTTACAAAACTTGCTATGGTAGCCAATGATTTTATTTATAATATTGACATTCAACTTTCATTACCTAGTATAGATGCTACTAGTATTATTTTAGAAGAAACTAAAAATGAGATCCCATTTTGATATATAAGTGCTTTGTAGAGTATAGAATGTGTGTTAATTGTGTCTATTGATATTAGTCAATAAGTTGAAATATCATACTTTACTTCAAAAAACTATAAAAATTGCGATATATTTGCATATGTCGCAGTTTTTTTGTATCTTTGCGGCGTGTTTTTTGTATATATATCGAAAGAACAATATAAGCAGGTTAATAAATATGATTAAACAGGTTAAAATCCGAAATTTTAAATCTATTATTAGGGCGGATGTTGAATTAAGAAATATCAATATTCTCATAGGTAGTAATGGAGTAGGAAAAAGTAATTTTATTGCTTTTTTTGAGTTATTGAGTAAGATTTATCTACAACGATTAGGTGAGTTTGTGATAGAACGTGGTGGCGCGGATAAATTATTACATAATGGCAGTAAGATGTCTAAATCTATATCTGGATTGTTTAATTTTAGTAACACTAATGCCTTTTTCTTTTCATTGAAACCTGCAGCTGGTGATATGCTATATATAGAGCATACTGGCGATTATTTTAATAAAGACAAGGATGAACAATATGAATATAATACTTTATGGAGTAAGACCTTTTGGGATGGTGCTACAAAAGAATCTGAAATGATAAATATGAAGCAATGGAGGGCTGGATATGTTAAATCTTTTTTGAAGAGTTTTACTGTCTATCACTTTCATGATACTAGTTTGAATTCTTCAATGCGTAGACCTTGTAGATTAGATGATAATTTGATGCTCAGACATGATGCTAGTAATTTGCCAGCTTTCTTATATAAATTGCAACAGACTGCGCCTCAACAATTCAAGATGATAGAGGCTATGGTACGTCTAATAGCTCCATATTTCAAACGATTTACTTTGCAACCTCGTGAATTAGCACCTGATACAATAGGTTTAACGTGGGAGGAGAAAGGTTCTGATATGTATATGGATGCGACAAATCTCTCTGACGGTACCTTGCGTTTTATCGCATTGACAACGCTTTTGCTTCAACCAGATCCACCACAAACAATTATTGTTGATGAACCAGAGTTAGGATTACATCCCGCGGCTATCAATATGTTGGCTGGACTAATAAAAAAAGCAGCAGCAAATAGAATACAAGTTATAATTGCAACTCAATCTGTGAACTTGGTCAATTGTTTTGAACCTGAAGATATTTTGGTGTCAGACCGAGAGAATGGTACTACTATATTTAAGCATTTAGATTTGGATAGTTTAGGAACTTGGTTGAATGACTACAGTATAGGAACGATTTGGGAAAAGAATATAATAGGAGGACAACCATGAGACGAATAGATATCATAGTAGAAGGACCAACTGAAATGACATTCGTTAAAGAAGTTTTAGCTCCTTATATTACTGAAAAATTAAATAATAATTGTTCTGTTTATCCTATACCTATTCATGTTGGACAGTCTGGTGGCAGTGGTGGTTTTGTGAATTATATGCACCTCAAAAATGATATAAATAATTCATTGAATTCTAAAGATACAGATTTAGTAGTGACCACTTTTGTTGATTATTTTCGAATACCTCAAAAGCATATGCCAGAACTCGACTTGTGGAAAGACGAACAAAATCATCATCTTCAAGTTCAGATGATGGAAGAATCTATAGCACGTGATATCAATGATAGACGTTTTGTTCCTTATATCCAAATGCATGAGTTTGAGGCTTTGTTGTTTTCTTCAAAACAAGGTTTTGCAACTTATTGGAATGAAAGACAAGTAGAAAAAGTTCAAAGAATTATAGAAACTTTTGCGTGTCCTGAGGATATTAATACTAGTCCAACAGGAGCTCCTTCTAAACGCTTGTTGGCAATTAATCCATCCTATAACAAAGTTATAGATGGCAACATCGTAGCATTGGAAGTGGGTATAGAAACAATTTTAAAAGCCTGCCCAAAATTTAGAATGTGGGTAGAAAAGTTAATTAATATGTAATGATTAAAAATATACGAACTAAGTTTATAATAGCTAAAGAAATTTGTAAATAAAGTAACGACTTAAGCTAGAATAAGCTGTTGCTATCGAAAAAGTAGACACTTAAGGTAGAAAAAAAACAGAAATTTGGATAAATCTTGCGAGAATTATAGAAAAAGTGCTCAAAAATCTTGCGGGAATCATAGAAAATTGTCAAACACTATTGCATAATTCGAAGATTTTCAGTACCTTTGCAGCGAAAAATGAAATTACTCTCTGCATTGACAGCATATTAGAGCATCTGCCTTACAAGCAGATGCTCTTTTATACCTTATATATTATCTCGCACGTGAGGTAGAAAAAAACTGTGGTATGTGCAAATTTTGCACATACCACTATTATTAGTTGATTATAAGTAAATTTGTAGAAAATGTGGTAATTTTCTTGGTATGTGCAAAAAATGCAACAACCTAGAAAAATATAATTAGAGTATATTTTTTAGGGCAAAAACACTATTAAATATAATTGCAATTATACTATGGCAACTAAGTTTTTTTGAGAAAAAAACAAGAAATTAGGAAAAATGAGGAAATTTTCGCAAAATTTCCTCATTTTGCCGTTATCCCCCCGCCATCTCCTCTGCCAAAGCATTTAGCGCATTGCACTCTGTGCGGGTGATGCGGCGTAACCATCCGATAAAGTGCTTGAAAGTTTTGTTGAGAAATGTTAGGTTATGTAACCATATATAAACCCTTAAAAATGCCTGCTTTTGAGTCAGAAGATGTATCAAAATAGGTGAAAATACCAAAAAATGAGTCATTTTCTTTGTGTTTTGGAATATTTTTTGTAACTTTGCGGGGTAAAATATTAAAAATATGAGTGCATCTATCATTCCATTGAAGATATCACAGTTGGCGTTGCTTGTTTCGCAGCGCAAGCATATCCCCGTGAGAGCTGCGTTGGGCTATATTTATGACTCGCCCTTTTATGCAAAGTTGTACGATGAAAATGCCAAGTGGTGGTATCTGGATACAGAATCACTTTATCGTGTGCTGGAACAAAGTTGGTTGTCACAGGGGCGTGTCGTATCGAATAATGTGATCGTATTTTTGACTTTCTGTGCGGAAAATTATGCAAAAAAACATGATATGACCTCATTGGAGGCATACGCTCTCTTCCGTCGTTATGGAGTTGATCAGTATCTAGTGAATGGCTTTGATATGCTTCACACACAAGGTGAGGACATGATTTTGCACGATATAGATATATTTATCAACAATCGAAAAAAGTAATTTGAAACAAAAATACGGGCTTTATAAGCCCTATATAAATGATTAAAAATCATGGGGATAATCTTTTTGTCTTTGCTCAAATGAATGCAACCAAAGTTGCATTGGTGAGCAAGCACAAAAGAAATATTGGAGAAAAAATGACTAAGTCAACAGATATACAATTTCAGCAGGAAGTTTTTGATATAATTGGTGCTGCTATGGAAGTGCAGAATCATTTAGGACGAGGCTTTTTGGAGTTGGTGTACCATGATGCGTTGAATGTTGAATTAGGGTTACGTGGAATTCCTTTTGAAACAGAGAAATTAATTACAATCACTTATAAAGGACATTTACTTGATCGAACATACAAAGCTGATTTAGTATGCTATGACAATATAGTTGTAGAACTCAAATCTGTTGAAAAATTAAGAACTGAGCATACTGCACAACTATTAAACTATCTAAAAGCAATCAACTTACCACTAGGTATATTGATTAACTTTGGAGAAGTGCCTTTGAAATACAAAATTGTTCCTAATTATATCAACCAAAAATAATTTTGTTTTGCATACTTAAGCAGTTTAAACTGCTTCTTATATGCAAAAATAAAATATAACCCTAGATTTTTGATTATTTATATAGCGTAGAGTAACGAAGCGTATTTTTGTTAACAAAAAAGTAATCCTCGAATTGTTACAAAATAGATTAAGCAATATGAAACTATATCATGGTTCAATAGTAACAGTGAAGAAACCAAGTCTTCGCCAGGGTAGGCCCAATACCGATTATGGCAAGGGCTTTTATACCACAGTCGATTTCGACCAAGCAGCCCGCTGGGCGCGTATTCGTCGCGACCGTGCGGGAGAAGGCAAGGCCATTGTATCTGTATATGAGGTGGATGATAATCTATTGAATGATGCAGCTTTGAAAGTAATGGAGTATAATGGTGCAACCAAGGAATGGTTGGATTTCGTTGTGGCCAATCGTCGCTTTGCTCCGTTGCACGATTATGATATTGTGCTTGGTCCAGTAGCGAATGATAACTTGTATGCAACCATCAGTCTGTATGAGAATGGAGAACTAAGTGCAGAAGCTGCTGTAGTGCAACTGAAAACGCATGTGCTGTTTAATCAAGTATCGTTTCATACGGACAAAGCGTTATCGCAATTACAATTTGTGGAAGCAATAATTGTAGATAAGTGATACCATTTCCGATAAATGATGGCACTGTAACGGCTACGAAAAAGACTACGGAAAAGACTACGGAAAAAAATCTTTAACATCATATATAGTCATCTACTTTTTTTTATGGGATTTATATACCTGTTGACACTTTTAGGTGTGTACTGCCACATTTACTTAAGATTTAGCGGTTGAGTGAAGCGAAAGTTAGCGGTATGCAATTTATTACGGAGTACATAGGGCGAGTGCAACGAGCGAAATAAGATTTATAAGATTTCTTGCCCGAAGGGCATAGGAGATAATTTTGTGTCAACATGTATATAGTCCCCTTTTTTATACAAAAATACGCTCGTATGCACTCGCTACAAAAATATTCAAAAATAACGAGGGTATAGGAATGGGCTATATTTGGTGCTTATGCTTGCTATCGCTGCGCATAGTTAGATAAATGTCCAAAACATAGCCGCTCAAATGTGATTTGGCGGCTCTTTTTTATCCATTTCTCTTCCTCTCATCCTTCGTCTGAGAGTCGCACCAAATAGATTTCAATGTTCTCCGAACTATTTTAGATGTTCTTCGAACTGTTTACCGAATTTATCTCCCTTCGGTCGAGCTTATGATGTTCTGCCGAATAGACCATCGGTTTTGACTCGCGCTACTTGTAGTGCTTGTGCATCTGCCGATGGCATCTGCGTCAAAACACTGTTGCAATGAATTATTTGGTGGGGTGAAGCGGTAAAATAATAACGTTTGTGCAAAAAAGTGCTGAAAATCTTCTTAAATTTGCATTTTTTATATTAAACCAATATGATTGTCATAAAATTTATATTATCTTTGCAGCGTGAAGGCAATTGAGTGCCAAGGTGAAGAGTAAATATGAATTTTAAAAATTTTTGACTATGAAAGAAAATGGTTACAAAAACTTGATGAGGCTTTTTGAGGAATCAGCCCCCGCTAAAAAGAAAATTGAAGAAGTGGATTTTAAGTGCTTGTCTTTCAAAATTGGCAAAACCGGTATGACACTTAAGGAAAGGGGTAATTCTGCAGATTATGCAGACAAGTACAAATGGATTACGCAATTGTACGAAAGTTCAAATCCTGATGATGTAAGTCGAATGGAAGCTCATTTGATTAACACTTACATCCATTGGACACGGTGTGACAATGAGAAGGATGGTGCTGCTAGCATCTATGACCAGATGGCTGAAGATGCTACAAAATATTATGTTTACATAGTATGGCGATAATCAGCACTTTGTGTCTCCTCCTGTAGCAGAGATTACAAAAAAAATCAAACCCACCGCTTATCAGAACGGTGGGTTTTGTTGTACCTTATAGATAATAAGGTATAGGGTAGCAAATATAATGTCGTTTGTCAAATTACCCTAGGCGCGAATCGCAATCGCTGCGATGTTAGATGTGCTTGTTGTGAACTCCATTGGTTGTGACTGCACATGATAGACGTCCATTAAGCTTAGCCATGTTGTTCTCCCATTGTAGAGGGCGGAGGTTTGATAGGTAATCGGATCCGCCTTTTGAAACAGGGGTAATATGATCGATTTCCCAACCATATTCGCTATCGCGATTTCCATATAATTCATAACATATCCATGCTCCACATTCGTCTTTTCGCCATACTGCAGGATCATTGTTTGGTATTATTTTACCTTTTTCCCAGACAGCAAGTTTTTCTTTTTCTGTAAAATTTGCCATTTTTGTTAGATTTTTCTTGTTATATTCCTATTCCCTGATAGTTCAGTCCATTACCCGTTTCTTTATTCAGGTGTAGTGGAATCCTGAGTGTGATTTTACTTTTTCTTGCTATTTGTTTTTGTTTGAGCAAGTGCACTTGCAGCAACACTCTTTGATGTCTTGCTGTATCGGTTGTCTCGTAAAATCTCCGACGCTTTTGTAGCAATAGTTTTAGAAGTTTGTTTTCTATTTGCCATACATCTCCTTCTTTCTCAGACCAACTAATGTTAATATTATTTTGCTATACCTGACACTATATAGGCCGATCAAATGTAAGGTATAGGACGTTATATACTATTCAAATTACATGCCATATACCCAAAAAGTGTTAAAAACTGACAGATTGGCAGAACAGTCTGCCGGTGTCGTCAAAATAGGAATGCTTTTGATGTCAAATAAATTTGTAAATGACTTAATGTCAGATGGTCCGTGACCTTCATCAAATCATTATAACCAATGATATACCTTTAGGCGAAGTGTATTATGAATAGAGGATGATGATACGGGCAGATGCTTGATTGTTTTGCTTAACAATTTATATACAAAGTATATAAGAAAAAATCTTATCCGAAAAATTTGCGTATATGCATATTTTCGTGTAATGTCGAGGACATCGACCTCGTTCGCATGCTCGTGAAGCATGCTCACGAGCCCACCTCGAAATTACTGCATCCCAATGCAGTCCATACACAAATATGTTCGCAATTATTTGCAAAAATCGGTGATACCTTTTGCAATAGTCTATTGCATGCACAATTATGAGCAAGCTCCTATTTTGGTGCAAAAGTCTATTGCAGATAGATAAAATCTATCTTTTTTTGCAAATAATTGCTCACTTTCTTGCGTATGTTCATTTTTTGTTGCAGAGCATCTGCTTGCACGGGCAGATGCTCTGTTTTTTCTAGGATTTTTATCGAGTAAACATCCTACAGCTATTGGCAATAGGCGATAAGCAGTAGACTGCAGGTTTAGTGGACACGCCAAAGGCGCTACAGTTTAGAGTTTAGAGGCAAGCTAATACCAGTATCCCCACCATACCCGTTATAGGTATAGTGGGGATATTTCCTTGCCTAAAAGCCTCTCGCCTCTTCCTGTCATAAAATCAAAGAATTTTGCAAAAAAGTGCACTTTTTTTGCTGTTTTTTAAACGCTGGGCTTTAATCAATAGCATGAAAAGCATTAAAAATAGGCGATTTCCGTTACAATTTGCGCAAAATGCACCCCGTAGGTGTCAATGACTCACCTACAGGATGCGTTGTTTGACCATTGATAAGGTGGCTCCACCATTACAAAATTGATGTCTCCATCAGCCGAATGTCCTTGTACAAGGTCTGTATGGACACCCCTAATTCGATGGACAAGTCCAGCAAAATGTTGTAGCGTTTTTCATCAGGATTGGTCTCTGTTAGCGCCAAAAAACGTCTATAACGCTCATAGCGAGCACAATTTGTCTTGCAAACGACGTTGAATTGGTACAATCTCTCTATACCACCAAGGGTGTCTAACACCTTCAGAAATTGATAAATAGTCATAACTGTTTTTTGTTAATAGGCAGCAACTTACAACCCATTTGCAAAGTTACGAAAAACACCGCTATATTCCTTAAACCCAAACCTTTAAGGTCAGCACAAACAATTTTACTACCTTTGCCGATGAAAACAAAAAACATCTCAGATTATGGCACTCCCATACGAAGAAATCCTCGCTCGTCGTATTAAGCCCGACACGATAGTTCCCCAACATGACTTCCTCTTTCGTTGGGGCAACCAGCCCTGTTACGCGCGTGGCGAACTGGTAGCCCTCACGGGTAAAGCCAAATCGGGCAAGACCTTTGTCTGTTCCCTGCTGATGGCGCTCGCTGTGCGTCCACAACTCATGGGCCTCTCACGCTTACACGAAAAACCCCTACGCGTTGTATGGATCGACACCGAGCAGAGCGAAGACTCCACCCACGAGATCCTCTGCCACCGCATAGGTTCGCTCATTGGTGAACCTATCCCAGAAGACCAGTTCTTTGTTTACAACCTCCGCCGCGACAACTGGCAAGACCGCCTCGCGTGGGCAGAACTCTGCATCGTGCAGGCCAAACCCGACCTCGTGATCTTCGATGGTATCCGCGATGTGGTAGGCGACATCAACAACTACACCGAAGCCCAAACGGTGCTCGACAAACTCCTCTCGCTCGCCTCTTGGACGCAGGCCTGTATCGTCTGTGTACTCCACCAGAACAAAGCCTTGGAGGACAAGACCCTACGCGGAGCGCTTGGTACCGAGCTCCAGAACAAGAGCTACGAGACCTACGAGTGTCAGAAAGACACCGAAACGCGCCGTTTCACCCTCCGTCAAACCGCTACCCGCAAGTATGACATCACCGATAAACTGGAGTTCTCCGTCAATGCAGAGGGATTGCCTGTGCTATCCGCTAATCCATTGTTGAGCAGCGGTGACTCTATTAGTTGCAATGAACAATCACTCAATGCTACAGAGGTGTTTACTACTGTTCTTGCAGGCAAAGAATTGCGCGCTGGTGATTTGCGAGCACAGGTCAAACAACGCTTCCAGATACGCAATGACGATACATTCAAACGCTTATTTGCTATTGCACAAAGCGATGGTCTTATCGTCCGCCGTCAAGTATCGGAGCGTGAGGTGTATTACTCATTAGCAACTCCTCCAATCAATGACGAACCAGAACTATTTTGATACGGTTTCCTGACCTACTAACTACGTCTATCCCTCCAAAGAGGGGATAGACTAAGTGTAGTTAGATGGTCTGTGCGGAAACATATCAACGGCTCCGCTCAACCTCGAAAAACCATCCTACACAATCCTACACAACCCTATACAATCCAAATATGAAAGCCAATATGCTCACTCCTATTGCCAGCGTTCAGGGCAAAATAGCCAAAGGGTACTATGCACGTATCTTGAATGGCCAACAGATTATCCAGCGTTGCCCAGTGCGCACCAAACCACCCACAACTGCACAACGCCGTGCCCAGCGCGACTTCGTTTTGCGCTATGCACCCCATCCTAAACAACCACCACAGGTATTTCAGCCGCATGCAAGCAGTACCGTTACCACCTCGTTACCACCCCGTAGCTGCACCTACTTAGAAAATCGATAAATTTTTAAAACAATTATCTCAAATTGTCTATATTGTCTTATTTATTTCCCTTGCCGCTGGGGTGTGTTGTTCCCCAGCGGAAGAGTTGTTAAAATTGTTTTTAAAAAATAAGAAAAACGAAAGAATTGTATTATTTACAACAACAATAACAACATAATCCAACAACATTGCGCTCGTAACAACACAACGAGCGCTCTAAGAAGAAATATATAGAACATAATCCCATGCCGTTGGGGTGTGTTGTTCCCCAACGGAAGAGTTGTTAATCTTGTTTTTATTAACCCCCTAATTATTAATTCTTATGGCACAAGTATCTTTCATGGATGGCATCATGTCCATCAACGGGAAGATAGGTGACACTATCTACCGCAAGACCCCATCGGGTAAAACCATCGCTTATCAACAACGCAATCCTCGTACATCTCCTCCTACGGAGCAGGAACTCCGTCATCGCAAACGATTTGCTATCGCTACACAGCTAGCTCGTCTTGTACTCAACCATCCTGAATTGCAGAAAACGTTGATGAAAACGTACAAGCAAATCAATATCAAAAAACGTCCCGCTACCTTGCGCGGATATGTCCTATCACAACTAATGAATATGCTCAAGGAGATAGACATATGAGATCCTACACGAAAACCGAACTAGCCCGCGCAGCGGGCGTGAGCGTGGAGACTTTTCGTAGATGGTTGATGAGCGATCGAGCCTTTCTAGAAGCGCACAATGTGACCACCAAGTCCAAGGTGCTGCCACCCAAAGTAGTACGCTACCTATGCGAAAAATACGACATCGACCTGCCCACGTAATCCCACGCAATCCCACGTAATCACAATTATTTCAACGCAATCCCACACAGTCCCACAGAAAGCCACAATAGCTATCTAAAATGTAGTATCTTTGCATCGTCTTTTGAATGAGCGCGCCATTCGAAAGGCGGTGCACCTTATTTATTAACAAAAAAAATCAACACTACATGAGTAAAATCAAACCAATTGCAATCATTCAATCCATGAGCGGTAAGGTATGCGAACACTGCGACATGTACTTCCGTACCAACCGCCAAACAGGGGCTGTCAGCACAGGTAAAGTATGTTATCCTTCTGATGCAGAACCTACTGCGGCACAGATTAAGGCGAAAGAGCGTTTTGCAAAAGTATCAGCGGCTGTAGAAGAAATACTGCAGGATCCAGAACAAAAAGCAAAGTACTTGGCAGCGTACAAAGCGCAGCATGTAGTGGGCAGTCTGCGTGGATATGTATTTAAGAAGATTAGCCCGCTCTACGATGCTGACGGCGAACTGAAGGCAGCGTAAAAACCGCTCTTGCACACAATCAAAATAATTATTCACATTAATCATCAATCAAATTATGGCTGGAACAATCACCTATCTTGCGCCTGTGGATAATGCCTCAGGCAAAATCTTTGGAAAAAAACAGAAATTCACTGCCGTTACCCGCAACTGGGGACACCGTCGTCGTGGCTGCTCTGCTTCTGGACAACGCAACCTGAAGGATCATCCGTACACCTCGGCTGAGACGGCAACCAAAACCGCTTTCGCTGCTGTCTCGGCTGCTGTCCGTGCACGTATGGCAGACGCTGCACAGCAAGCTGCTGACCAAGCCGCTTTCCGCGCACAAACCCAGTACGATACCTTGTATCGCTACGTTTGGAACCAAGAGTGGGCTGCCTATAAAGCGTAGAATGGCGTGCTGTGGCCTACAGGTGAGAGGTTAGAGGCGCAAAATATGCGGCTTTGCCGCTCCCTTTCGCCTCTCACTTCTCACCCCTCACCTCTAATATTCAACAATCATGTTAATCCGATTATTTAGAAATTTCCCTCATGGACTTGCCATTACAGGCTGCTTGTACGTGGATAGTCTCATTACCACAGAAGGAGTCCACCACTACCAATTCTCTATGAATACCTTGGAGCACTTGGACTACGCCATCCCTGATGGCTTCTACCGCTTGCGTCTGACTTATTCGCCGCGCTTTCAGGAGATTCTGCCCATTCTTGATAATGTGATAGGCTACCAAAAACAAATAGGAATTTGTACCTCCAACAACACAAATCAACAACCATTGCGCGGCAATCAACATCCTGCCGCGCTCATGGAAGACAACACCTCCCTTGCCGCTCGCGGCGTTGGCGAGCGGAATGTTGTTGAACAAAGTTGTTTAGGTTGTTGTAATAATACTCCTGTTTGTGGTGGTTTTCGCTCTGGAATTCGCATCCACGCGGGTAATTCGATCGAGCATACTACGGGTTGTATTTTGGTAGGCGATGCTTACAGGTTAGAGAACGGCAGCGATGCTTACAGTTTAGGGTGTAGAGATGTAGAGCAGCGTTTGTGCCATTCGCGTAGGCGGTTAGAGGAGTTAAAAACTTATTTGTTCAACTATACAAATCAGAATCCGTATGAAGAAATTTACATTCAATTGGAGAGCCCTGATCCGTATCCTGATGCTGATCTTGCGTGCCCTTATGAGCAGCAACAGCACATCTACGAATCGCTTCGACGAGCAAAAGAACTCAGAGAGGTAACGCAGGTTTCATAAAGGGATTTGTTAAGTAAAACATATCCATTAAAAATGGCTATGTACCTCCATATGTTATAACCCCACTTTACCAATCGTTAAGGTAGAGTGGGGTTATTGTTTTTATATATGGGTTGTGGCGTTGTCATGTTCCTATTGCGTATTTTTCTATCTTTTCCACATAAAATATTCATTAGTGTATTTAGTGGTAAAATGATATGTCTCTCATATCATCATGTCTGGTCTAATAGTCGCTTTTGTAAGTAAACTTACCAATCATCTATTATCCATCCACTATCGCAGCGTGTTTTCTACCACTAATCTGTTCGATGGTGTGCATTAAAAACCATTCAATTCTATATCATTAGTTTTTGACAATTTGAACAAATTGTCAAAAACACTTCTCATCCTCTTTTAGAGGATAATCACTAGAAATGTTCGTAGAACATAAAAAAGTTCGAAGAGCATAGAACAGTTCGGTAGAACATTAAAGATTATTTGATGCGGCTCTCAGACGAAGGATGAGAGGAAGAGAAATGTACAAAAAAGAGCTGTCAAATCACATTTGAGCAGCTATGTTTGGACATTTATCTGGCGATGCCTACATGAAATGTGGCAGCAGCAACAAATATAACCCTTGAATTGACGTTAATTGACAACCAAATTGACCTTAATTGTCTTAAAAATTTAAAATAATCATTTGATTTTTAAATATTTTTGTAGCGGAACGGAGTGAAGCGTATTTTTGTTTAAGAAGAATAAACACAGAGTTGTGTACCTCCGGTGGTCAACGTTGCTTCGCAAAATGGTTGGTCATTTAGTACCTGCGGTGTACATGAATAATTGTTTAAAATCGCGTAAGAAAAATTTTGGATCAATTTTGGTTAATTTTTGTTGAATAAGAATGTTCCTAGATTAGCCGTTTAAAAGAAAACCATCTTGTTTTTTCACTCATTTCCACCCAAAATCCCCCTTTTTTCACCCAAAATCACCCAAAAATCCGCCTAAAATTTGCCAATGTCGGAAAAAAGCAGTAACTTTGCGCGGTGGAGTGAATTCTCCAAAATGTAAGAACTTGCAACCACCTCAAAAGAAGAGGAGTTGAAACACTAGTGACAGTATTTAAGGAAATATTACAACGATGATAAAACTCTCAATCATAACCATTAACTACAACGACGCTACAGGATTAAAGAAAACGCTTGATTCCGTGGCTTCGCAGACCTATCCGCATATAGAGCATATCATCGTGGATGGAGGTAGTACAGATAATAGCGTAAAGGTGATTTGTGAATACGAATCTACCCTCGCCTTATCGCCTCATCGCCTCATCGCCTCTCGCCTAAAGTGGATTTCGGAGAAGGATACGGGCATCTACAACGCCATGAACAAAGGTCTGGAAATTGCACTTGGTCGTAGGGTCGTAACCGATGATCACACTTCATTGGCAATAGCCGATAGCCAATCACCAATTGTCAAAACAGATTATATTCAAATCCTCAACTCAGGCGATATCCTTGCTGCCCCAGATGTGACTGAACGTATGATGGCTGCGCTTCAAGCGCAGCAGGCTAAAGGCGAAAGGTTAAAGGCTAAAGGCATGATGGATGAGGCTAAAGGCGAGAGGTTAGAGGTTAGAGGCATGGAGAACGGTGAAGCCGATATACAAGCCTTTACACCTTACACCTTACACCCTACACCAACTGATGCCTCTCGCCTTGAAAATTGCCCTGCAATTTTGTACGGCAACATGATCAAAGAGTATCCTGATGGTCGTCGGGCGAAGGATACTTGTGGCTGTGGCGATTACACACCAGAATCGTTTTACTATTTCTATCGAGGCACATTGAATCACGACTGTGCGTATATCCGTAGGGATTTATTTGAGAAATATGGCTTGTACAACGAAGAGATGAAGATCTGCTCAGATTGGGAATGGTATGTGCGAGCAATTGTGTTGGGAGGAGAGAAGACGGTTTATACGAATATCGACGTGACGGTGTTTGATATGACGGGTATATCGGAGTCGAATGGTAAGAATAAGGATATCATTTTGAAAGAACGTCGTGAGTATCTGGAGTCAATATTACCAGCCGCTGTGTTGCGTGATTATGATATGTTTTCACTGCCTATTGAGCAGTATAGAAGATTGAAGAAGTATCATTTGTGGGGAGTGGTGTATTTTGTGGAGCGGGTACTGTTTAAATTGGAGAAGTGGGGTTTTCTGAGGCGATAGGATATAGGCGATAGGATATGGGCGATAGGCGAAGAAACCAATAGCCCATAGCCAATAGCCACAACAAAGGATATATGAACAACAGTTATAAAAAATTAGAAGTATATGCAAAGTCACGGCAATTAGTTGTGACAGTATATGCTTTGTTAAAACATTTTCCAGCAGAAGAAAAGTATGCGTTGGGAGATCAAATGCGTCGTGCGGTAATATCAGTCCCTTCTAATATCGCTGAAGGTTTATCTCGTACAGCACCTAAAGAGCAGGCTCACTTCTTGGATATAGCATATGGATCTCTGATGGAAATTGATTGTCAACTAGATATATCTCTTGACCTAGGATACATTTCTTTTGAAATGAGACAAATGTTAGATATAGAAATAGCGGCCATAGCCAAGATGATTCGATCATTGAAAATGCATCGAGTTCCTTCGCCTATAGCCAATAACCAATAGCCAATCGCCTAAAAAAATGAAACTTAGTATCATCGTCCCCATATACAACGTCGCTCCTTATCTGCGCAAATGCGTGGATAGTTTGCTTGTACAAGATATCGAGGATTATGAAATTATTTTGGTGGACGATGGATCCACTGATGGAAGCGGAGAGATTGCAGATCGAATCTGCGATGAGGTTAAAGATTATAGTTTAAAGGTTAAAGGCAAGGAACACAGCGAAGCTGATACCAACGCCTATAACCTATCATCTATAACCTATAAACTGAACATCAAAGTGGTTCACCAGGAAAACGCTGGCCTCAGCGCTGCCCGCAACGCGGGTATAGCGGCTGCAACGGGCGACTACATCATGTTCGTCGATAGCGATGACTATTTGCAAGCAAATGTATTAGGGACTTTGCTGGAACAAGTGGAGCGAGATAATTTGGATGTGCTGAGGTTTGATTATCAAAATGTTAGGCAAGCAGAAGCAGGAGAATACGAAGTATTTCAGCCAAATAAGTTTCCCCATCAAGTGGATACATGCCGCGAAGTGGTGGATGGGGGGACGTATTTGGATGAGCGTATGGGGTATGCTTGTTATGCCTGGCAGTTCGTGATAAATCGCGAACTGACAGGCACGTTTACGCCTGGCATACACTACGAAGATACCGAGTGGTTGCCACGTATGATGCTAGCTGCTAAACGAGTAAATAGTACGCCGATAGTGGTGTATAATTATCTAGTTCGTCAAGGAAGTATCACGCAAGCACAAGGCAATAAGGATAAACTGCGCAAGAATGTGAATGACTTTTTGTTTGTGATTGAGAGTTTATCCAAACAGATAATAAAGCATCCAAGTTGCCAATGGCTCCGTAGGATGATTAGTAGTATGGCAGCGGGGGTGTTGACTCGTGTAGCAATGTCGTTTTATGATGAGCGGAAGGAGTATATCCGCCGTTTGCAGGAGTTGAATGTGTTTCCACTAGTGATAGCTGACCAAGGCAAAACTTACGCTCGCCGCGCGAGGATTATTAATCTGCTGGGGGCAAGGGTATATTGCTGGGTGATGAAGTGGAGATAGGTTAAGCGCTAAGGCGTAGTTTAAAGATTAAAGTTTATAGGCAAGGATATAATGAAAAAAATATTATTAGTATTTGGTACCCGTCCAGAGGCGATAAAGATGGCGCCACTGGTGAAGAAACTGCAGGAAATGCCTGAGGAGTTTCAGACTGTGGTATGTGTAACAGGCCAACATCGTGAGATGCTTGATCAGGTGCTCAGAGTATTTGATATAGTGCCTGATTATGACCTCAATATCATGAAACCCAATCAGGATCTCTACGATATCACTTCGCGTATACTACTCGGCATGCGCGATGTGCTCCGTGAGGTGCAACCCGACATCGTCTTAGTACATGGCGACACCACTACCTCGATGGCAGCTGCCCTAGCAGCGTTCTACCAACAGATACCCGTAGGGCATGTGGAGGCAGGTCTTCGCACAGGTAATATCTACAGCCCATGGCCTGAAGAGATGAACCGCCTCATCACAGGGCGTATTACCACTCATCACTTCTCGCCAACTCGATTGGCGAAAGAGAATCTCTTGCGTGAGCATGTGGATGAGAAGCAGATTATCGTGACGGGTAATACCGTGATTGATGCATTGCAGATGGTAGTGGAGCGTTTGAAGAACGATGAGCTATTGGCTAGCGAAGTAGCTACTAAGATCAACCAGATGGGCTATGATGTGCTGCGTTTGGATGGCAATCGTCGTATGGTGCTGATTACGGGACATCGCCGTGAGAACTTCGGTGAGGGATTCCTGAATATCTGCCACGCTATCAAGCACTTGGCAGAGCGGTATCAAGATGTGGATTTCGTATATCCAATGCACTTGAACCCCAATGTGCGCAAGCCCGTGTTGGAGATCTTGGGCGAGAAGGCGGAGAATGTGTTCCTGATTGAGCCATTGGACTATTTGCCATTCGTATATATGATGCAGCATAGTACATTGATTCTCACCGACTCGGGTGGAGTACAAGAGGAAGCACCAGGATTAGGCAAACCTGTACTCGTAATGCGCGATACTACTGAGCGCCCAGAGGCCGTGGAGGCAGGTACAGTATTGCTCGTCGGTACCAATCGCGAGAAGATCGAGCAAGGCGTCAGTATGTTGTTTGACGATGCCAACATCTATCGCCACATGAGCGAAGCGGTGAATCCGTATGGAGATGGGAAGGCGTGTGAGCGAATAATTGAATATTTAGCGAGCAGATGAAAGCATTAAGTACATCACAAAGTAACGCAATATCAATTATCAGAGTCATGGCGATGATTTTGATAGTGTCATGTCATATCACTCAAGGATATGATCAGCAGATTGCGTTTATCTTGAATGTGGGTGTACAAATATTTTTCTTGATATCGGGATTTTTGTATGGAAAAGTAGAAATATCATCTGCAATGGATTTCTATAAGAAAAGGGTTGTAAAAATATATATCCCATTTATTGTTGTTGTACTGCTCTTTGCTAGTGTTTATGCGATCTTTGGTGTTGAACAAGTATCTTGGAAACAGTTAATACCTTATGTTTTTAACTTGCAGGCTTTTGCAAAATCAATAGAAGGTTTTAATCACATGTGGTTCCTGACGGTGATTATGATATGTTATTTAGTCACTCCTATCACGAAATATCTATTGAAAAATAAACCATATTTATTTGTATCACTACTATTACTGGTGAGTGTGGTTGAATTTGTATTTGTGCAGAAAATGTATAGTATAGCCGCATGGATTGTACTATATATATATGGAATGTGCATGGGGCGTTTTGATACTAAAATGGTAAATGCAATCACAACTGTTGTCAGTGGAGTGGGGTTGGCGATATTAATGGTATTTTTTCAATTGTCACGACTGACCGATTCTACGTGGGCACATTATAGTGTGTGGCTACATTGTGTATTAGCGATATTCTTATTTGGTGTGCTATATGCTATTTTAACCAAAATAGATGTTAAACAGCCAAAATGTTTACGATTTGTAAATGATATGTCCTATGAGGTATATCTAGTCCATCATATATTGATATTAGGACCATTATCTCTGCTATTTCTTACGCCAAGTAAAACGATAAATATATTGTTGATTTTGATAATCACTTGTGTGTTGTCGTATGCCTTGAACCAATTGATGAATTTAGTAAAACGAATATTATGATACCCAAGATAATCCACTATTGCTGGTTTGGTGGCAAACCCATGCCTGAACTAGCTCTGAAATGCATTGAGAGTTGGAAGAAATATCTTCCAGAGTATGAACTTCGTCTATGGAACGAAGATACATTCGATATCAATAGCGTACCATACGTGAAAGAGGCATACGAGACACGTAAGTTCGCCTTTGTGACCGATTATGTGCGCCTATGGGCATTGGAACGCGAGGGAGGAGTATATATGGACACGGATGTGGAGATACTACGTCCGTTGGATGATCTGATGCATCTGCCAGCTTTTACTGGCTATGAGGCGAGTATGAGCAATGCGCCTGTTACAGGGCTGATGGCTAGTGCACCACATGGTGTATGGGTGACCGAGCAATTGGCATATTACGATGAGAATCGCCATTTCCGCATGGCGGATGGCACATTGGATATGACGCCAAATACGCAGACGATAGCGAAGATCATGGTAGATGGTGGCTTTGTGATCAATGGAGAATATGGGGTGTATAAGGACGATTTGCATGTGTTTCCTGTGGATTACTTCTGCCCACTGACTAGTACACGCGTGCTGAAGTTAACAAAGAATACCTACTGCATCCACCATTTTGCAGGTAGCTGGGTGGAGCGTACTATGTGGCAGAAGGTGAAGCAGTTTGTATTGCATAAGGTGCTCGGAACGAAATTAACAGATAAATTGGTGCAAGTGAAGAGGGTATTGAAGCGTAGTTAAGTGATGGAAAAATAGAATTTTTAAGGTAGGATAAAAATGCTACATTTGAGATATGGTTAGTAGGAATGATTCTTTGCGCCAGAAAACATGGCGTGAACGCACGATTCAGAAATATGGTATAGGTACACATATGTCCTATCAAGCAGATGCAATAATACCTAAATGGTTATTAGAGTGTATTGCTTTCTTTTTTATCGCTATGTTTGCTTGTTGGGCTATTTTCGGACATGTACCAAATTGGGATTTAGTATTTGTAATGGGTGTATCAGTCGCATTGTTTTTCTATGCTGGATATGCCTTATCTCGCAATTGGTATAAGGTGACAGAGAAACGATTCCTAAAGAATATATTCAAATTTGGCTTCTTTATCCGAATGTTATGGGTGGTATATATATATTATGTTTTTAATCCTACCTATTTTGGTGATGTAGTTGGTGCTAGGGGAGATGTAGAATGGTATATACCTTTTGCAAAAGATTTAGCTGCTTGGATTACGGGTCATTCATATTTAACATTACCTCAAGTTATTGAATTCCATATGTCGGCTATTGATGATGTCGGATATCCTTTCATATTGGCGATAGAATATGTGTTAACATTTGGTGTGAGCGATGTATTTGTTCCTATGATAGTTAAATCTATCATGGGCGCTTGCTGTGCAATCATGATATATCATGTGGCGAAGCGACATTTTGGTGTAGGTACAGCGCGAATAACTGCCTTGTTTATTTGTCTAAATCCTAATATGATTTATTGGTGCGGTAGTATGATGAAGGAGGCAGAGATGGTATTCTTTTGTTGCTTAGCAGTGGATAAGTTAGATCAAGGTTTATCATCGGGCAACAAATTAACCTTGCGTGCTTTATGGCCTGGTCTATTGGCTGGTTTAATGTTATTCTTTATGCGTACAGCACTTGGATTGGCCTTATTTATAGGTGTATTGGCACATATTGTATTGGCATCCAATCAAATTATTAGTGTGGCAAAAAAAATCATTGCGGGTGTATTAGTTGCTACTACACTATTTGTCGGTGTGGGCGATCGATTAATTGAGCAATCCAAAGAGTATTTAGATGTTGTTCGTTCGGATTCGCAGCAAGTAAATATGGAATGGCGAAGTAATCGTGAGGGTGGAAATAGTTTTGCTAAATATGCTGGTGCCGCTATATTTGCACCTTTGATTTTTACCATTCCATTTCCTACCTTGAATGTCGCTAACGAATGGCAATTGATGCAAGTGCAATTGGCTGGTGGAAATTATATTAAGAATTTATTTTCGTTCTTTGTGATTACGGTATTATTTTTGATGCTGATTAGTGGTGACTGGCGACGGCATGTGTTTATTTTGGCATATATGTGTGGATATCTTGTCGTGTTGGTGTTTAGCGGTTTTGCACAATCGGGTCGTTTTCATATGCCTATATGGCCTATGCTAATGCTATTTGCAGCGTATGGGGTACAAATGGCTAAAGGGAATAAATATATTCGAAATGGTTTTCATCAAGTGGTGCTTCTAGAAGTATTAGCCTGTCTTGCATGGAATTGGTTTAAACTAAAAGGTCGAGGATTTATATAATTTTTTTAATATGAATAACAGTACTGTCCCATTAAAATCAAAAAGTGTTCTTTGAAATTATTGATAATTAGGAATTTATATCGAAAATTTGTGCAAACGGATTTGAAATTGTAATTTTGCAGCAGATTAACATTCTCTGCATATGAATCAAGACAAATATGTTTTTGCACAGCTTATAAGTTTCCTCAATAGGAGCAAATTCAATCGCATCGTAACCAATTATTATGGTGATAAGTATGTGAAGCATTTTACATGCTGGAATCAATTACTTGCACTCATGTTTGGTCAGTTATGCAATCGTGAAAGTCTGCGAGATCTTATCTCTGCTTTAGATGCACACCATGGAAAGTGTTATCATCTTGGCATCGGTAAAAATGTCTCAAAAACTAATCTGGCATACGCCAACCAAGTACGCGACTATCGCATCTTTGAGGAGTTCGCCTACTATGTCATTGATGAAGCAAGACGCAAACGTGCAACTGTGATTTTTAATCTCAGTGGGCACGTATATGCTTTTGACTCTACAACGATAGATCTCTGCTTGGCGGTATTTTGGTGGGCTACGTTTCGTAAACATAAAGGAGGTATTAAAGCACACACCTTATTTGATGTAGAAACGCAGATACCTTCATTCTTTCTCGTTACGGCAGCATCTGTACATGATGTAAATACGATGGATGTAATCCCTTATGAGATAGGTGCTTACTACATATTTGACAGAGCATATGATGACTTTAAACGTCTTTATCATATTCATCAAATAGGAGCGTACTTGGTGATTCGGGCGAAAGATAATATCCGCTACGAAATCACCAAGTGGAAACGCAGAATGCCTAAGAATGTACGAAGCGATGTACGTATCCATTTGACTGGTTACTACAGCTCAAAACGTTATCCAGAGGAACTCCGAATGGTACGTTATTGGGATGAAGAATAAGGTAGAGAGTTAGTCTTTTTGACCAATGCAATGAATTTATCCGCATTGGAAATAGCTAATCTCTATCGGAATCGTTGGCAGGTAGAATTGTTCTTTAAGTGGCTCAAACAGCACCTTAAGATTAAGAAATTTGGGTACAACTGAGAACGCTGTAAAGATACAGGTCTATGCTGCGATGACCACATATTGCTTAGTGGCAATCATTCAGCAGGAACTCAAGATTGGAATCTCTACGTATGAGATGCTTCAAAAATTGAGCGTTACTCTTATCGAGAAAATCCCATTGAGAGAACTTTTCGCTAAACCTAAAATCAGTAATGTCAAAGATCAATTTGACCCAAATGGGCAATTATTAATTAATTTTTAAACCTCCCGATTTTTAATGGGACACTAGTGTATGAATAAGTATTTTAGATCATGGAAAGAATTTAAAGATTATCTATATGCAGATGCTTTTAGATATGTCGAGTATCATGGAGAAATTCACCCTTTGAAATGGATTAAATATTATTTGCGCCACCCTAATTACAGATATGTATTTTGGTTGCGTCATGTTCAGTTTACTTATGGTCGAAATTGGATGATTTTATGGAGGATGTATGCATATCTAAAATTACAAAATCTACGTAATAAAACCTGTATACAAATATCTCCAAGTATCAAAATCGGCAAAGGATTTTATATTGGACATTGGGGATCAATAGTGATTAATGCTCGTGAAATAGGAGAAAATGTAAATATAATTCAAACATGTACAATTGGAGTAGCATATCGTGGTGATCGAGGAGGAATCCCAACTATAGGCAATAATGTCTATATTGGTTCAGGGACGAGAATTTTTGGTGGAATAACAATTGGCAATAATGTGGCAATAGGTGTGAATAGTGTTGTGACTCGAGATGTGCAGGACAATTCGGTAGTTGTTGGTTCTCCTGCAAAAGTAATCTCTATGAGAGGATCGGAAGGTTACATTTATTCATATATTGATTCAAACGGAGTCAAGCATCCGCGATTTAAAAATTAAACGATATGAAAGTTTTATTGGTACATAGCGGCAATGCCGTAGCAGGCAATAGCGAGAAATATACCTTTGTGCGTGAACAAGGTGAAAGTTTGCGCGTGTTGGGAGTCGATATAGGATACTTTTCGGTTGTAGGCAAAGGAGTCATAGGATACTTGAGCAACTATAGACGCTTGCAGATGGTTATCAAGGAGTTTCAACCCGATTTGATTCATGCTCATTTTGGTTTATGTGGTGCGTTGTGTGTAATGCAATCAAAAGTGCCCATAGTGATAACATGTCATAATGGTGAAACATTGTCATGGTATGGTAATATCATCACATCGCTGGCGATACAACGCGCAGCGCATACCATCTGTGTGGCACAGCACATATATGATAAATTATATCTTAAGCCTAAGAGTTACACTATCAAACCTTGTGGTATAGAGATGACAGATATGATAGATAAAACTGCTGCACAGCATGTGATGAATTTGCCCAAGGATAAGATAAATATCCTCTTTGGTGGGGCATTTTCCAACCTCAGAAAGAATGTGGCATTGGCAAATGCGGCATTGAATATTCTCAATAGAGATGATATTAATTTGATTGAGATGAAGGGATTTACACGCGAACAAGTAACGCTACTGTACAACGCTTGTGATATGCTGCTATTGCCTACCAAGAGCGAAGGATCACCACAGGTGCTGAAAGAAGCCATGGCATACAACTGCCCGATAGTAGCTACTGATGTGGCGGATATTGCCTATCTGCTGGATGGGGTGAGCAACTCATATGTAACTACCTTTGATCCAGCCGATGTAGCAGATAAGATTCAAAAAGTGATAGCATCAGGTGAACGAACGAATGGGCGTGAGCGTATTTTACACTTACAATTAACAAATAAAGAGGTCGCAAAAACCATTAAAACAATATATGAAAACATATTGCCATGAATAGAATCGAAGTAATAGCATTTTATCTTCCTCAATATCATCCCGTATCCGAGAATAACGAATGGTATGGACCTGGGTTTACTGAGTGGACTAATGTCGGTAAAGCGCAACCTTTATTCCGCGGGCACAATCAACCACTTGTACCTGCAGATTTGGGATATTATGATTTGCGCTTACCTCAAGTGCGTGAAGCTCAAGCCGAGTTAGCAAAGGACGCAGGTATATCTGCATTTTGCTACTATCACTATTGGTTTGGTAATGGCAAGCAGTTGCTGGAAATGCCATTGCGAGAGGTTGTGCAAAACGATACCTCTGATTTGCCGTTCTGCATGTGCTGGGCAAACCATACATGGTATAAGAAGATGTGGAGTAGCGAGCATAATATGCTGGATATGCAGGCAATAATGTCACAGGAATACCCTGGCGAGAAAGATTGGGACTTACATTTTTACACATTGTTGGACACCTTCAAAGATGCGCGCTACTACAAAATAGATGGCCGATTGGTATTTGTCTTATACCATGCAGCAGATATACCCCATGTGGAGCAATATATGCAGCGCTGGCAAGAATTGGCAAAACAGGAGGGACTACCAAGCTTTTACTTTATGTCGTATGTAGATGATATAACGGATGTCAATAATCCTGTGCATGATTTGTGCGAGCAAAAAGTGGTGTGCTGTAAGAGCAATGTTGAATCTATTGGAGGTACATCGTTTATGCGTAAGTTATATCGTTTCTCTAAAACGCTATTGTCGCGTGTGTCGCATATTCCATTAGGTGTGTATAATTACGACAAAATACGCCCTAAATTATTGGACGATTGTTTCAAAGATGAAAACATAGCACCAGTACTGATACCTAATTGGGATAATACCGCCCGTCGAGGTATAGGGGCGATGGTACTACATAAAGCGACACCAGATGCATTTTATAGACACTGCAAAGATGTGTTCTCAATGATTGCACATAAACAGAACAAAGTAGTATTCCTGAAATCTTGGAACGAATGGGGGGAAGGTAATTATATGGAACCATGTTTGAAATATGGGCATGGGTATATTGAATCACTTAAACGCGCTTTAGATGAAGACGCGTAGAATAAGTCTTGCAGAAAACTTTAGCAATGAACATGCGGGAGTCTAATCTCCTACGGAAGAACACGGATAAGCACAGATACGCGGGAAATATAGCATCCTACTCGCTGCGCTCTGCTTGCTATAAAAATATTCAAAATCGGGATTGTTGTTTAAGACAATTAGTGACAATATGGTGACAATTCCAGGATCGTGTTTTCTGCAAAAATATTCAAAAATAACAGGTTTTGTATTTTAAGACAATGATCGTCAATTAGACGTCAATTCAAGGATGTTAGCGGTAGTTGAGATATGCTGCTCATATTTCTTGTGTCTGGCCTCTTGGTTGATTGTGCAAGTAAACTTCCCCATCGCCCAATCTACCATCCACTATCGTAGCATGCTGCTACTCACTACCACTATTTTTTTATACAAAATACGCCATCTTAAAGATAGCTACAAAAATATACAAAAATATTTCAACGAATATTTGGTGGCAATGCTGAACAGGTTCACCATACGAGTGTTGGTCTGATTTCCCACACTCATGCAAGTATGGATTCGGACAATTATCCCCTAACTCTTTGTCTGCTAAGCAGCCAATCGCCACCAAAGGCTTATAATGTTCTTCGAACTTTTCATAGTCTTTCGGAGTCTATCAGTCCTATGGACATTAGGTTTTGCTTCGTTGTGCCAGCACAACTCCCCAATCCGCTACGCGTCTTGAGCAAAACACAGCCTTTAGAGGCTGAAGTTATGGGTGATTGGCTATTGGTTATTGGCTATTGGCTGGAGTCTGCGGCGTGCCGCTATCCGTGCCTTTCGCCTCTAACCTTTCACCTTATCGCCCATTCCCTGCCAAAGGCAGTGTTGTGACGCAGATGCCATAGGCAGATGTAGAAGCGGTACGAAGTAGCGCGAGTCAAAACCGATGGTCTGTTCGGAGAACATCATAAGTTCGACCGAGGGGAGATAAATTCGGTGAAAAGTTCGAAGAACATCTAAAATAGTTCGAAGAACATTGAAATCTATTTGGTGCAACGGACTGCCAAAGCAGGACGTAAGATAAGTGGACAAACAGGAGTTGCGATGTTCACATCAGCAACTTATGTTAGGACATTTATCTGGCGATGCCTAAATGTAATGTGGCATCAGCACCAAATACCACCCTGGAATTGTCTATAATTGTCTTAAACAAAATCCCGATATTTTTAAAAATTTTTGTAGCAAGCGAAGCGCAGCGTATTTTTGTATAAAATAGTATCACTTACAAGAGTCATGTACCTCCGGTGGTCCATGAACTAACGCTATGGTTTGGTCTATAGTACTTGTGGTGCCTATAGAATATCCCTAACGCTAACTCATGGAAGCAATGCAATCTTTCATCTCGTGGATAATCTCCATAGCCCTTGCACGAGAAATACGGATACTCTCAGCAGCCTTGAGCAGATCACTCTCCGTGGGAACCCCATTCCCCATCACAGAGGTAGCGTGCTCGCCATTGTACCCCTGTACACAACGTGTCAAGTCGTATGCTGGAGCAAGATGCCACCCATCCTCCAGATGGATAAACGAGAAGTTCTTGGCATGATCATCCTTGTTGCCAATCAACACATTAAACACCATTCGTCTGAACATCTGCTCCACTTCGCCTGGGCTCTGCGTAATGTAGCCCGTTAGAGCCAACAACACCTTATAATCCGTCTTAGGCGGATGGATGTTCTCGCGCAACAATGCCGCTGCTGTTGCCACATGCAACGCTTGCCCAGCTGCATCTATATCAAAACGCTTGTTGGCAAAATAGCTACCACTCAGCAATTTATATTGCGGAACAATGATGCCGCAGGCTTCAGCCAACTGGTTGTATCGATACTCTTGCTCTCCCATGTCTATTGGGTCGTATGTGTGGCGAAACTTCACGATCCATTGCCCCTCATCATCGCGATAAAGACATTTCGGACGACAACCGCCACTATTGCCACTATTGTAGTACAATGTGTCCACCCCCTCCATTGTCTTCTCTGATAGCACATCCAGGGCCATCTGTTGCAGGGTGTTGAGCTCGGGCAATAAGTGCTTTTCGGCCTCAAACATCTCTGGTTCATACCGCAATGCGCCCATACCACTTGATCCTACTATTGCCAAACGCTGAAGAGGCGACAACGATAGCTCATCTACACTATGTCGCTGCAATAGGCGATTGAGCAGATACCTACCATACCCATCGGGCAGACTATCCTCAAAGATACCAAAATTGCCGTAGAACGGCGTAGGCTGCGCAATGAATAGCTCCGCACGCAGGGGTAACTCCAAGGGGGAGATGGAGAAGCCACTCTGTAGCCATTCGGGTGCATACTGGAAGGTACAACGTGTATTGTCAGGTGTGCGACCGAGGGTGCCTACCCATTGCTGACGGTAAAAGACCAGCAACTTATTTACGGAATGTATTGCGTCCATGCTTACGATCTTGGTTGTTGCGTATGGTTTCTAATTCTTCCATCGTATGGTATATGGGCTGCGCCATAAGTTGTTTGACAGGCTCCTTATAACCCAATGCTTGGCATATCGCCACATACTGACGAAGCGAGAGAGTGGCTTGCTGTTCGAACTTGGTGATTGTTGACACGGGCACACCGCTCATCAACGACAGTGCCTCGCGCGATAGTCCGCGCTCCAGACGACGGGCTTTGAGCTGCTGCGCCAATAGGCGCATGATATCCTCGGGTGTTTCTGTGTCAAACTGGTATAGTAAATTGCTACTATTGTATTCAATATCTCCCATATTATGCGATTTTAGATATTATAGTATTATTTTTCTGCAAAGGTACGATATTTTTTGGATATGACAAAATGTTTTTGCAAAAAAGGAAACTTTTTAGATTTTTAAGTCAAAAATACGCTGCGCTTCGCTTGCTACAAAAATATACAAAAATATTTCAACGAATATTTGGTGGCAATGCTGAACAGGTTCATCATACGAGTGTTGGTCTGATTTCCCTCACTCATGCAAGCATGGATTCGGACAATCATTCCCTCACTCTTTGTCTGCTAAGCAGCCAATCGCCACCAAAGGCTTATAATGTTCTTCGAACTTTTCATAGTCTTTCGGAGTCTATCAGTCCAATGGACATTAGGTTTTGCTTCGTTGTGCCAGCACAACTCCCCAATCCGCTACGCGTCTTGAGCAAAACACAGCCATGGCTGAATGATTATGGATGTACCTGCGGTAGGCCTAATGGAACTTTAGCAAGATGATTGATTGATGTTTTTGTATAAGAAAAAATAAAATGATAAAAAATTGCATAATTCAAAACTTTTTAGTACCTTTGCAGCGTGAATATGATAATGCCGAAAAATGCAAAAAATAACCTTTGATATTAGTAACTTATCTGAGTATAGAGAGGATAATTGTTTAGAGGTTAAGAAAGCAACCAATAGCCTTCCTAATAGCATTTGGGAGACATATTCGTCGTTTGCTAATTCGGAAGGTGGACTTATAGTATTGGGTGTAGAGGAAGACAAAAATCATCAATTGCACATCACTGGTGTAAATGATCCCGATGAGTTGGTTAGGGATTTTTGGAATACCATCAATAATCCACAAAAGATTAGTCTTAATATTCTCACCGATAAGATGGTATCGGTGAGGACTGTCGAGGATAAACAGATTGTGGTGATTGAAATTCCTCGTGCGGAAAGAGAGATGCGTCCTGTATATGTAGGCACAGACCCTATCAAAGGCACTTATCGTCGCAATCACGAGGGCGATTTTCATTGCACGCGCGAGCAAGTGTCCGCATTCTTCCGCGATGCTTCACCTGTGAGTGTGGATACTAAGGTGTTAACGGAGATGGATTATTCCGTTTTCTGCACTGATACAATCAAAGACTATCGCATGCGATTCAATGCTAAGCATGCTAACCATGTTTGGTCAAAATTGGAGGATGAATTATTCCTACGCCGCATTGGTGCTATGGGGCTTTCTCCTGAAGATAATAAGATTCATCCTACTGTTGCTGGTTTGCTTATGTTTGGGTATGAATATGAGATTGTTCGTGAATTTTCTGGGTATTTCTTGGATTATCAAGAACGGTTAGACCCAACGATGCGTTGGACACATCGTGTCACTTCTTCATCAGGGGATTGGAGCGGAAATCTATTTGACTTTTACTATCGCATCATTAATCGTTTGACAAGTGACTTACCAGTTCCTTTCCGTTTAGATGGTATGACTCGTGTAGATGACACTAAATTGCACGAGGCAGTCCGCGAAGCATTGCTTAACACGCTTGTGCATGCTGACTATTATGGTCGTCAAGGCACTGTTGTGATTAAAGGATTGGATAAAATGTCTTTTGCTAATCCTGGTGATATGCGTATCAGTTTGAAGACGGCATTGGAAGGTGGCATCTCTGATCCGCGCAATACTACATTGATGAAGATGTTTGGTCTTATTGGTGTAGGTGAGCGTGCGGGTAGTGGTGTGCCAAGTGTTATTGCGGTGTGGAGCGATGTTACAGGTATGATGCCTACTTACAAACAATCCTTTGCGCCAGAGAGGATGGAGTTTACCATAAAAATGAGTTCTCTGTCCAATGCATCTGCTGATAATCTGTCAATAGCGAATACTATAGGAATTGTAGGGAAAAGTTCACAGAAAAGTTCACAGAAAAGTTCACAGAAAAGTTCACAGAAAATACTTGAACTAATTGCTGTTAATACAACGATATCTACACAGGAGATGGCCGATAGTATCGGGATTTCTCGGCGTGCAATCGCAAAAATAATTGCAAAGTTGCAAACAGAAGGAATCCTTCGCCGAATAGGTCCTGACAAAGGTGGTCATTGGGAGATAGTAGGGTGAATAAAACATGATTTTAGATATTTATGTAGCGAGTGTAACGAGCGTATTTTTGTTAAAAACAGAATACATTTTGAAACATAAATACGGCATTTGCAATGCCTACAAAAATAATTAAAAATAAAGAAGTTAACTTTTGTTCTCGCTCAAAAGAATGCAGCGCGCTGCATTGGTGAGCAAGACCAAAAGAATAAATTAAGAAATAACATCAAGAATATAACTTTGTTTTGCTCATCCAGCAGTGAGCTGCTCCTTATGAGCAAAAGAAAGTATGAAACGAGATTTTTTAATATTTTTGTAGCGAACGAAGTGAAGCGTATTTATGTTAAAAAGAAAATAAGCTATATACAACAAATGAATAGATCGAATAACATACAATTCCAAAACGAGGTGTTTGCAATAATAGGCGCTGCTATGGAAGTACAGAATGAATTGGGGCGTGGATTTTTGGAGTTGGTATATCATGAAGCATTGAATATAGAGTTAGGATTACGTGGAATCCCATTTGAAACAGAAAAACTGATAACAATATCATACAAGGGCCATTTGTTGGAGCGAACATATAAAGCAGACTTAGTATGCTATGATAATATTGTGGTGGAGCTAAAATCGGTAGAGAAATTAAAGTCGGAGCATACAGCACAATTGCTAAATTATCTTAAGGCTACTAATATGCCGTTAGGTATATTGATTAACTTTGGTGAACAACCGTTGAAATACAAGATAGTACCTAATTTTGTGAACTAAAATTATTTTGTATTGCCTACCTAAGCAGTATGCTGCTTCTAATAGGCAAAACAAAATATAACAACAAGATTTTGTATATTTTTGTAGCGAGTGTAACGAGCGTATTTTTGTTAAAAACAGAATACATTTTGAAACATAAATACGGCATTTGCAATGCCTACAAAAATAATTAAAAATAAAGAACATATCTTTTGTCTTGGCTCAAATGAATGCAGCGTACTGCATTGGTGAGCAAGATCAAAAGAATAAATTAAGAAATAACAACAAGAATATAGCTTTGTTTTGCTCATCCAGCAGTGAGCTGCTCCTTATGAGCAAAAGAAAGTATGAAACGAGATTTTTAATATTTTTGTAGCGAGTGTAATGAAGCGTATTTTTGTTAGAGAAAAATATAACACTAAAAAGATGATCAACATACTAACATATAACGACATAGACCCACAGCAGTGGCAATCCCTCGTGGAACGCTCTCCTTACGCCACCTGGTTCCAAACGCCAGAGGCGTATCAGTTCTATGCGGCCAATCCTGAGGAGATGGTGCTGTTTGTCTTTGCTGTTGCAGAAGAGGCTAAAGGCACGGAGAACGGCGAAGCCGATATGCCTGCCTCACGCCTTATCGCCTCATCGCCTTATCGCCTAAAAGCAGTATGCATAGGCTACATCACGCGTGAGCGCAGTGTACTGAAACAGTTCTTCACCCGTCGTGCCATCATCATTGGTGGACCACTCTTGGCAGAGGATGCAACAGATGATGAGGTGGCAGCACTGCTGAAGGCGGTGAAGGAATGTAAAGTTGAAAGTTTAAAGTGTAAAGGCACGGAGGACAGCAAAGCTGATAATCAAGCCTTTCGCCTCTTGCCTCTAACCTCTCGCCTAAAAAAGCCAATATACATAGAAACACGGAACTTTCACGACTACTCGAAAT
Source organism: Paludibacteraceae bacterium (assembly GCA_017384225.1). Classification (GTDB taxonomy): domain Bacteria; phylum Bacteroidota; class Bacteroidia; order Bacteroidales; family Paludibacteraceae; genus Colicola. The sequence continues at coordinate 15,245 of JAFNUD010000049.1, read as the reverse complement.
GGAGAACTGTATTTGAGGCCAATGGCTTCGCTTATCAACCACATTTGAACATACAAGTGGCATGCACTGCTACACATACCATGAGCGAGCAACGCAATCGCCAGGTGAAAAAGGCTATGAAGAATGGGGTTAAAATAGTTGATCCCCAATCCGAGCAAGAGATACGCGAATGGTATCGCATTCTCAAGCAACTCTATCGCCAAAAAGTGCGCACACCGCTTTGGAGCGAAGCTTTCTTCTTGCAGTTCTATCGCAATGGATTGGGGAAGTACCTATTGGTGAAGTTTGAAGGTAAAGTGATAGGCGGAATGATGTGCCCCATCTTTGCTGGCAAAGCGATATACGAGTGGTATGTCTGTGGATTGGATGAGGAATATCGTGAGCAATACCCATCGGTGATGGCTACGTATGCAACCATAGAGTATGCGAAACAGAACGGCATACCTATGTTTGATTTTATGGGAGCGGGCGTACCCGATAAACCATATGGTGTACGCGACTTTAAGATGGAGTTTGGTGGCGAAGTGGTGAAGTATGGGCGCTATTTGCACATTCGCAAACCATTGCTATACAAGATAGGAGAATGGGGCGTGAACATACTAAAATTAGGGAAAATTTGGTAGTGTCAAAAAAAAGTAGTACCTTTGTGGCGAAAATATTAATAACTAAAAATATAAAGTATGGAAATTCAAGAATTTGTAGTAAACTTTGCTAATCAGTTTGATGATACTGAGTTGGAAGTATTCACACCAGAAACACGCTTTCGTAACTTGGAAGAGTGGTCATCATTCCTTGCTCTTGCTATTATGGCAATGGTTATGGAGGAATATGGTGTAGCGTTATCAGCAGAGGAAATGCGTAATGCGAATACTATCCAAGAATTATACGATGTAGTTTTATCTCATTTGTAATAATATGCACAATCCCTTTTCAATAGAAGGAAAAACGATTCTTGTATTAGGAGCATCTTCGGGGATAGGAAAATCTACTGCTACGATATGTGCTAATATGGGAGCAAATGTGGTATTGGCAGGACGTAACACTGATAAAATCCATGATGTATTATCTGCCATCGAAAACATCGGACAGCAACATTTGGCATATACAGTAAATTTAACAGATAATAGCACTTGGGATGAAATGCTAACTTCAGTACCTACAATTGATGGCGTAGCATGTTGCGCTGGAGTTGCAAATATGAATCCTTTCACATTTGTAACACAGGATGAAATCAACAAAGTATTTGCTACTAATTGTTTCGGACCAGTAATGTTGATAAATAAACTAATCAAAGCTAAAAAAATACTCAAAGGTGCTTCTGTGGTATTTGTGTCATCTGTAGATGGTCCTAAAGTTGTACATGCAGGCAATAGTGTTTATTCTGCATCCAAAAATGCTTTGGTAGGCATGGCTCGCAATATGGCTATCGACTTGATGGGTAAAAAGATTCGCGTGAATTGTGTACTCCCAGGTACAACTGATACCCCAATGATACGCACCGCTAACGTAACAGAGGAGCAATTAGCCGAAACAGCTAAACAGTTCCCAATGAAACGCTTTGCACAACCCGATGAGATCGCATATGCAATTATCTATTTGCTATCCGATGCAAGTAGTTATGTGACAGGTACAGAATTAGTTGTAGATGGAGGATACTCTATAATTTAGTAATGATATGGCTACATTAAAATTTGAAAATATTGGTATAAGTGCCATGGCTGCATGCGTACCACAGCAAGTAGAACGTAATGCTGACTTGGGCTATTTTATGTCGGAAGAAGATATACAAAAAGCCATCAACAATATCGGTATTGAAGAACGTCGTATTGCACCTGCAGATGTATGCTCGTCTGATTTGTGTTATCAAGCAGCGGAGCAATTGCTAGAGGATAATCATATTGATCGCAATTCGATTGATGCGCTTATTTTTGTATCTCAAACCGCTGATTATCATCAACCTGCAACAGCACCAATGTTGCAACATCGATTAGGGTTGTCAAAAGATACCTTGTGCTTTGATATTAACCTGGCATGCTCAGGTTATGTGTATGGATTGAGCACTGCGTATACATATGCACATATGCCTACAATCAATCGCGTATTGTTGCTTGTCGGAGAGACAATGTCCAAAATTGTATCGCGTCAGGATAAAGTGAATACACCATTGTTTGGTGATGCAGGTACTGCTACGTTAATTGAGAAAGGCGAATTCGGAGAATCATGGTTTAATCTGCATTCCGATGGCTCTGGAGCAGAAGTAATGATGATTCCCCACGGAGGATTTAGACAACCTACAACACTTGATAGTTTTGCGGAAGAGACTGATGACAATGGTGATATTCGAAATCAATTGCAATTTCGTATGGATGGTATGGCTGTCTTTAACTTTGGTATCAGTGAGGAACCAAGAGATGTGAAGAATCTAATTGCAGCTGCTGGGTTGAATATCACTGATGTAGATCTACTAATCTATCATCAAGCCAATAAGTTCATGACAAACTTCTTTACCAAGTGGTTGAAATTTGATAAGAACAAAACACCATATAGTATTCAAAAATATGGTAATACAAGTTCTGCATCTATTCCTCTAACTATAGTATCAGAATTGGAGAATGGCTATCCACAACGAGATAAAGTAGTGTTATCAGGATTTGGAGCTGGCTTGAGTTGGGGTAGTGCACTGATTAATCTCGCTAATTGTAAGATATCAACTTTGACTGAATACAAGGGATGACATACGTATTTCGAAATAATACGATAGAGCGTTTCTTGCGCGGTGAATATCAATATTCTGGATATAATGATTTTTCCATTATACCCGATGCTGATGCATATCTATGGTGGTATCAAGTACCTATAAAATATAATATCAGTCAATTAGCAGATGAAATAATTCTATTTGCAGATAAGTTGCGTTTCATTGCCAGCCAAATTGGTAACAAACCTTTGAATGTTATTACTATTGAGAATATCTATGTTCCAAATGTAATAATGAGCGACATACGTATATCGCAAGCAATAGAATATTTCAACTGCGCAGCGTATTCCATATCGCAAAAGAAGAGTAATGTCAAAGTGATTGATTTTATGGATTTCGCTAATCGATATTCTTGTGACGAACTTATCGATTGGAAATTTTATTATCTTTATCAAATGCCACTCAATCCAAGGTTGGCTAATGATTTCCATCAATGGCTAAATAAGCAGCAAGACCGTATTGCATTAAAACGCAAAAAATGTTTAGTCTTGGATTTAGATAATACATTGTGGGCTGGTATATTGGGTGAAGATGGTGTAGAAGGAATCTCTTTTGATGGAGACTATCCAGGTAAAGCTTTTTCTCATTGGCAAGAAGGATTGAAGCAACTAAAAGAATCGGGCGTAATACTGGCATTATGTAGCAAAAACAATGAGACAGATGTACAAGAGGTATGGATTAAACGAGCAAATATGATTCTCAAAGCAGAGGACTTTGTGGCTAAACGTATCAATTGGCAAGATAAGGCTACAAATATCCAATCTATTGCTAAGGAGTTAAATATTGGATTAGACAGCATTGTTTTTGTAGATGATAATCCTACTGAGCGCGAATTAGTTCGTCAATTATTACCAATGGTAGAAGTTCCCGAGTGGTCATCTCATCCATACGATTTTCCTTTGCTATACAAAGAATTGATTGAGAAATATTTCAAGGTATATTCTATTACAGAGGAAGATAAGAACAAGACTGAACAATATCATCAAAATTTCCTACGCCAACAACAGCAGTCGCAATTTACATCGCTTGAGGATTTTGTTCGTTCGCTCAATATCGAACTGACAATTCAACCAATCTCTGAGATGTCTCTGCAACGAGTGGCACAGATGAGCCAAAAGACCAATCAATTTAATCTGACAACGAAACGCTATACAGAAGATGATATCCAACGATTGTTGGAAAAGGGGGCTTGTGTATATACTCTATCTGTTGCTGATAAGTTTGGAGATAATGGCATTACTGGTTGTATGATTTTGTTGCCTAAAGAAACTGGGTGGGTGATTGATACACTATTGCTGAGTTGTAGAATTTTGGGCAAAGGGATAGAATATGCCTTTGCAAAACAGATACTATCTACTTTACCTAATCATTCGATTGTCTTAGCTGATTATTACTCTACAGAGAAAAATGCACAAGTGGCTACATTTTATGACAAACTAGGATTTAAATGTATTGCTGAGGATAATAATCATAAATCCTATAGTACTTTGATAAATAATTTAAACTTACATATTGAAGATTATTTCACGATAAAATAAAGATTATGGAAGAAAGAATACTGACAATATTGCGTAATGTATTTAATGATACAACCATTGATATTACCTGTTCGCAAAATAACTGCAAAGCATGGGATTCAATGAATCATCTTAATCTGGTGGTAGAACTGGAGATGGAGTTTGGTATCTCATTAGAACCAGAAGAGATTGGACGCATGATTAGTTACCACGATGTAGAAGAGATTGTAACCTCTAAATTATAGTCAGTATGTCAAATTGTCAAGATTGGGTAATAAGAGAAGCTATGCGAATTCCGTATGGCCATCCTAAGCGTACAGTTAAGCAGGCATGTAGAAAAGTGCTGAATACAATTTTGAGTCATTGGGCATATACTTGTCCAATTAATTCATTACGTATTTTATTCCATCGTTGGAGAGGATGTCATATCGGTAAAGGAGTTTATATAGGTAGATATTGCTTTCTAGACAATATGTATCCTGAGTATATCTATATCTGCGACGGGGCGAGCGTTAATGCAGACTCGATGATCTTGACACACTTTAATCCATTTGAAACATGGAAAAATGTATTTGCAGCAGAGGTAAAACCAACTGTCATAGGTAAGAATGCTATTGTGGCAGTGCGTTGCACTATTATGCCTGGTGTAAGAATTGGACAGTGTGCTGTGATTTCTAGTGGCATAACTGTGGAAAAGGATATACCTGAGTACACGATTTGCTCGCTTAAGCAAGAAATAAAACAAGTGAATATTAGACTTTTAATGAAATAGTATGAATATACTGGTTCAACTTAGCCACCCTGCGCATTTTCATCTTTACAAAAATGCCATCAAAAACTGGCAAGACCATGGTCATCAAGTATATGTGCTGATTAAGACCAAAGATATATTGGAAGAACTATGCCAAAACAGTAAAATCTCTTATCACAATATTCTGCCTATTGCCCATCGCAAAAGCAAAATGAGCGTATTATGGGATATGGTGGTACGCGATTGGAAGATATTTGGCTTCTGTATTAAACATAAAATCAATATCCTTAGCGGTTCAACTCCTGAAGTGGCACATGTATCAAAGGCGTTAGGTCGATACTCTGTCAATACAGGTGAGGATGATATAGCAGTTGTTCCTGCTTTTGCGAAAATTGCCGGCCCGTTTATGCAGACTCTTCTATCACCTGTTGTATGCGATAATACACCTCTTGAAAAGCGTTCTGTGCATTACCCCTCCTACCACGAATTGGCATATCTTCATCCAAATCATTTTACAGCAGACAAAACCATCGTAGAGAACTATGGCATAGATACCAGCAAACCATATTTTATTTTGCGTTTTGCTTCACTCAATGCTCATCACGACGATGGAATACGTGGCATAAACACAGAAATAGCGCAACGGCTCATTGATATCCTAATGCCTCATGGACAGATATATATCACATCTGAACGCGAATTAGAACCACAATTTGAGCTATACCGCATTCGCATTAATCCGCTCGACATGCACCACGTGATGGCTTTCGCTTCGCTCTATATTGGCGATAGCCAAACGATGGCTGCCGAGGCAGGCGTATTAGGTACACCCTTTGTACGATTCAATGACTTTGTGGGTCGAATAGGGTATCTGCGCGAATTGGAAGATGTCTATCAACTCGGTTATGGCATACATGCCACTCCACTTAGCAAAGAATCTACGATCCGTCGCAATGATGGCTCGCTACAACCAAGTGGGGTAGAGGCGCTATATAATGCTGTAGAGACATTGGTGGCTATGCCAGTGGAAGAGCGTCGAGCCCTATATGCAGCACGCCGCGAGAAAATGCTCAGCGAAAAGATTGACTATGCTAAGTTCCTTACATGGTTCATCGAGAACTATCCAGATAGTCAACAACAGACCCGCGAGAACCAAAAGAACGATGCCTTTTGGGCACAGTTTAAATAATACGTATCCTCGGAAAGAATATAATTGTAGTTATAGTTATATTTAACCGCCAAAAACGCCGATAAATATCATTGTAATTATATTTTTGGTGATTGAGTATTGGGTATGGGCTATTGGATATTGGTTATTGGATATAAGCACGATTATATATAAAGACAATTAGTGCTGTTGCGATTATTTTGAAACATAAATACGGCATTTGCAATGCCTACAAAAATAATTAAAAATAAAGAATGAATTAAGAAATAACATCAAGAATATAACTTTGTTTTGCTATCCAGCAACGTGTTGCTCCTATGAGCAAAACAAAGTATGAAGTGTGATTCTTAAATATTTATATAGCAAGCGTAGCGCAGCGTATTTTTGTTAAAAAACGAAATCATAGATTAGAATGAAAAATGCAAAAAAATGGTAAATATATTATTTTTATCCAACAAAATTTGCATATAAACGAAAAAATATTTACCTTTGCAGCAAAATTATATTGAAAAGTGTAATAAAATGGATGCAAATTATATTGAAAAGTGTAATTAATTGCATAAAAAATCTATTGAAAAGTGTAATTTACTATGTTGAAGCGCAAGATTACTACATACATAGAAACGCATTTAACTTCTAATTCGGATAAAATTCTACTGATAGAAGGTGCTCGCCAAGTCGGTAAGTCATATGCGATACGCGAAGCAGGAAAGCGATTGTTTGACAATTATGTAGAGATAAACTTTGTGACTGATAACGAGAGTGAACAATTGTTCATGCATGTACATAATATAGATGAGTTTTATTTGCGCTTAAGTTCTGTAGCTGGCGATAAACTTGGGCAATATAATAATACGCTCATTTTTATTGATGAGATACAATGCTATCCTCAGTACTTTACCCTTTTGAAGTTCCTGCGAGAAGATAAGAAATTTCATTTTATAGCGAGTGGCAGTGCATTGGGAATGGCATTGCGTCATACGACATCCATACCAGTAGGTAGTGTGATATTCAAGAAGATGTACCCACTGGATTTTGAAGAATTTCTTTGGGCAAATAATTATGGAAAAATTGCAATTGCTGATGTGTATGATCATTTCAATAAACAGCAATCTTTATCGGAGGAACAACACAATAAACTGTTGGATTTATTCCGTCGCTATCTATTAGTAGGTGGGCTGCCTGATGTTGTAAATGAGTATTTGGCAACCCATAATATAATGAATGTACGCACATTGCAAAATGCCATTGCCGCGATGTACGAAGCAGATGCTTCTCAGTATGAGGAGAAGGCAAGTAGAAAGTTGTTGATACATCGCATCTATTCGATGATTGTATCGCAAATGGAAAATAAGAAAAAACGTGTTGTCGTCAAAGATATACAGGGACAGAAAGGGGACCGATATGCTCGTTATGTAGATGAGTTTGAATATCTATTATCTTCTGCCATAGCACTTGGAGTGAATGCTATTGCTAATCCCAAATTTCCTTTGTCAGAATCGCTACAAAAAAATCTGTTGAAGCTGTACCTAAATGATGTTGGATTATTGACTGCTAAGTTATATGATACCAATATTCAGCCTATACTGCAAAATGAACGAAGTATTAATCTTGGGGCAGTGTATGAAAGTGTTGTTGCACAAGAATTATCAACTCATGGCTATCCATTGTTTTATTATGATAATCGTCAAAAGGGTGAGGTGGATTTCATCATTGATGACTATCAACATACTTCTGTATTGCCGATAGAAGTAAAATCGGGTAGAGACTATACTATTCATAGTGCGCTCAATGGGCTATTGAGTAATAAAGATTATGGCATACATAATGCGATTGTATTCTCTAATGAGAGAAATGTAAAGGTAGAGAATGGAGTTGCTTATTTACCTATATACTATGTAATGTTCTTTGATAAAGAATGGCAAAAAAATACCCTGCAGACAGTTACGTTTTAACTAAAGGTTTAGGCAGAATCAGGTCATGGATATGCGGTGTCGTCCCCCTGCCTTGAAACTATACACTTTCCATTTGAAACTAAAATAAAAAACTACGAATATATGTTAATCACCCTTATCGCAGGCGCACGCCCCAATTTCATGAAGATTGCGCCACTTATCAAAGCCATTCAAGCGGCAGCACAAGCGGGCAAAGACATCCACTACCGTCTCGTGCATACTGGTCAGCACTACGATAAGAATATGTCCGACACCTTCTTCGAGGAACTCGGCATACCTATGCCCGACGTCAACCTCGGTTGTGGTGGCGGCACACAAGCCGAGCAAACCGCCAACATCATGGTTGCATTTGAGAAGGACCTCATGGCCAACCCTACCGATCTGGTACTCGTCGTAGGCGATGTCACCAGCACCATGGCATGCTCCATCGTTGCCAAGAAACTCAATACCCGCGTCTGCCACGTAGAAGCTGGCATCCGCAGTTGGGACCTCAGCATGCCCGAAGAAATCAACCGCATGGTCACCGACTCCCTCGCCGACTATATGTTCACCACCAGCGAAGTGGCGAATAAAAACTTGCTATTGCAGGGAGCGTCGTTAGAGGGTAAAGGTGAAAGGTTAGAGGCTAAAGGCAAGGAGGACAGCATAGCTGATATACATGCCTATCGCCTCATCGCCTCATCGCCTCATAACCTACCTGTTCTTGAAGAAGAACAGTACGCTTTTAAGCGCAATGTACAACGTGTGTGGTGGGTAGGTAACGTGATGATTGATACATTGTTGGCTAATCGCGCACGATTCCGCAAGCCTGCCGTCTATGATGAGCTGGGACTCACAGAGAAAAATTATGTGGTCATGACCATGCACCGTCCTGCTAACGTGGACGAAGAGCAACACCTCAAAGCCCTCATGGAGCAAATCATTACCAACGTACATGGTCTGCCTATCATCTTCCCAATCCACCCACGTACCGCAAAGATATTCTACAACCTTTGGGGAAATGAAGAGCAACTCGCGGAGCTATTCCCTAACCTGCATATTGTAGCACCTATGGGCTATCTGGAGTTCAACTACCTGGTAGATCATGCTAAGGTGGTCGTGACCGATTCTGGTGGAATCACCGAGGAGACCACGGTAATGGGGGTGCCATGTATCACCCTGCGCGATAATACAGAACGACCTGAAACATGCACTATCGGTACGAACCGACTGATTGGTACCAATCCACAAGCGGTGAAACCAGCATTGGATGTGCTCTTTGAGGGGCAATGGCAACTGGGGGCTATCCCACCACTCTGGGATGGCCACGCCGCAGAACGTATCGTGGAGATATTGTTGAGCCTTTAGAAATAAAAATGAGTTAGGCAGAACTATGAGAAAACAATTACTGATAATCCTAACGCTATTGCTATATGCTACTATAGCTTCTGCTGTCAGTTACGTCTATAAAGGAAAAAGTACCTATTCGGGAGATATCCTCTTTACATGGGATGGTAAATATTTGTACACGGGAAAAAGTACCTATTCAGGGGATATTATATTGACTTTCGATGGTAGCTATATCTACAAAGGCAAATCTACTTACTCTGGAGATATCTTATCTACATGGAATGGGACGTACTTGCATAATGGCAAGTCCACCTACTCGGGAGATATTATCCTCACATGGGATGGCAATTATATATATCAAGGCAAATCCACCTACTCAGGAGATATACGCTATACCTATAATCGACAATATGTCTATCGTGGTAGGTCCACCTACTCGGGTGACATTATCCTAACCACCGATGGATCTCTACCCATAGCGGTACTGATGCTCTTGCTATTCTAGTCCGAGGAGTCAGTATGTTTTGTAGCAAGCGTGGCGCCGCGTATTTTTGTTAAACAAATTCTTTTAGAAACATAAATACGGCATCTGCGATGCCTACAAAAATAAATAAAAATCGAAGAACATCTTTTGTCTTTGCTCAAATAAATGCAGCTCGCTGCATTGGTGAGCAAAACAAAATTAAAAAGTTCGAAGAGCACTGAAAATTATTAGTGAACAATACCGACAACGGAGGTATGTAGTATAAATAGTGTTATAGCGAATGAAGCTTGCTTCGATGAGCGAAGAGCAGTATTTATGCAGAGATAGACGCTAAGTCTATCGTTCACTAATAGCAACTATTAAATTGACAATAATTGACGATATAATTGACGTACATTGTTTTTAATATTAAACTGTTATTTTTAGAATATTTTTGTAGCGAGTGTAACGAAGCGTATTTTTGTTAAAAAAAATTATGAAACGACATCTACATGACATACAACCTGCTACCACCTCCTACGAGATGGGACTCAAGCGCGTACTACTATCGGCTAACGAAAGTGGCTGTAGTATCACACAGATAGCTGTTCTCGAACTCAAAGCAGGAGAACGTAGCGCAAAGCACATACACCCAGACTTGCAAGATATGTTCTATATCCTGAGTGGAGAAATAGATATTACCATTGATGGGCATACACACCATTGCACGACAGAGGATTTCTTGCTCGTAGAGCACCTCAAAAGCTACGAGTTGCACGCTATCACAGATGTAAAAATGTTAGCATTAGGATGTGTGGTTGAAGCGCAACGGACCAAACTATATCCTATGCTCATGGAGCCAAACCTTCACCAAAAATTGTGGGGAAATAACCATTTGACAGCCTGGAAACAATTGCCCGAACAAGACTATATCGGAGAGAGTTGGGAAGTCTCTGCTGTAGAGAAATCACCATCCATCATCGCGAATGGCACATGGGCAGGCTACAACCTCAATGAGGTTATTCAGAAAATGCCAGAAGCCATGTTGGGCAAACAAGTAGCTGCAAAATACCACAATACCTTACCACTATTAGTAAAACTAATTGATACCAATGATGACCTGAGTGTGCAAGTACACCCAAATGATACAATGGCACAGCAAATGCATCAGGAGAATGGTAAAACAGAAATGTGGTATGTCATAGCTGCAAAACCAGATGCGTATATATATGCAGGCTTTAACGAACTACTATCACCCGAAACCTATGCTCAAAAAGTAGCAGATGGTACGATATTAGACTCAATCACCAAACATATTGTGAAAGCAGGAGACGTCTTCTACCTGCCTGCTGGACGCATACACGCCATAGGCAAAGGCGTACTGTTGGCTGAGGTGCAACAAACATCTGACATTACCTACCGTATCTACGACTATAATCGCTTAGACCTCAATGGCCAACCACGCGAATTGCATACGGAATTGGCAGCTCAAGCACTTGATTTTCAGGTGTATCCAGAATATCGAAATAACTACCAAGATTCTATTGATACAGCCAATGCATGTATCGATACAGAGTTCTTTAGTGTGCGTGTAGTATCTATACAAAAAGAAATACGACGCAATATGGTGAAGTATGATTCCTTTGTTATAACTACCTGCACCAAAGGCAAATGTACTATACGAATACGCAGTACGCAAGATGAGGTACAACTGCAAGAGGGATTCTCATGCTTGATTCCAGCTGCGATTGCTGATTATGACATAATCCCAAATACAGAAGGGTCTAAACTCATTGAGGCATATATCAATAATTCATCTAAAAACTCATTCAAGCGCCTTATCTCGCAATTTATGCACTGGAGTGTGTAATAGAATGGGGAAGATAGTGTATAGTTATGCCAGAGATACTTCTCCACTACATATGGCAGCAAGGTCTATGGGCTGGGCTAGAGCAATCTACCAACGATGGATTGCCCATTGAGATATTCTCCGTAGGGCAACATAACTGTGATGCAGGACCCGATTTTAGCAATGTACATCTGTGTATCAATGGACAAGAGTGGGTAGGCAATGTGGAGATACATGTACGTGCATCCGACTGGAGAAAACATCGTCATCACACCAATCCCGCATACGACAATGTCATTTTGCATGTCGTGTGCATAGATGATGAACAGGCATACAACTCACGGGGCGAAGCTGTGACACAATGCGCACTACACTATCCACAAGGGCATGATTATCTAAGCAGTCTACTACAGAAAGCACAACAAATGGATGGCGCTTTTGCCAATATACTGTGCAGCCAACAACTATTATTGATGCCTGATCTTCTCTCCAAAGGATGGCGCGATATGCTGCTGGAAGAACGTTGGCGATGCAAAAGAGAAGCCATACAACGCCTGCTAAAAATTACACATAATGATTGGGCTAACGCATTCTATATAACCTTGGCACACAACTTTGGATTTCATACCAATAGTCTGCCCTTTGAATCATTGGCCTTGCAGACACCTCTATTGTATATATTGAAGCACCGAAATAGTTTGTTTCAAGTGACTGCCATGCTATTAGGACAGTCAGGTTTGCTGAATGTAGCCAACGCTGACACCCCAGAGAAAGAGGCATTATGGAGTGAGTATCTGTTTCTGCAAAAGAAATTCAATTTGATTCCTATTGATGCTAAGATGTGGAAGAGATCGCGTATGCGTCCGCAGAATTTTCCTGAAGTGCGAATACGACAGTTTGCTCAACTGATGTGCCAAACAGAATGGCTATTCTCCAAAATACAAGAGAATAGCAGCATACAACAACTGCGCTCATTGATACTACTAAATGATTGCGATAATCACCATCCACTGCTAATATCGCCACCTAAGATTGGCAAAGCTTCGTTGGATATCTTGCTTATCAATACCCTCTTGCCCTATCGCTATGCTTATGCACAAGAAAGGCATGACTATGCTACAGCGAAGCAAACAATAGCATTGATGAGGCAACTGCCAGCAGAAGATAATATAATCATTCGTCAATGGCGTCTGATCGGTCAGCAGGTAAACTCTGCTGCCGATTCACAAGCATTGATTCATCTGTATCAACACTATTGCCAACACGAACGCTGTATCAACTGCGAAGTGGGACAGAAGGTCTTTGAACTGAAGTTGGGGTAGTTAATTCCCCACGTTTGTTGAATAGTTCTCTCACACAGACGCACCTAATGGGCTTATACCAAACGCTTGATAAGGCGGAATAACTGGTACGGCATATAGCGGAATGGCATATCCACAAGGGTAGGCGTTGTGACCACCGAACGGCGATGAGAAAATGTCATGAAGCTTTCTTTTCCGTGGTATGACCCCATACCCGAATTGCCTACACCACCAAATGGCATGTTGTGATTGACAATGTGCATGATTACATCGTTGATACAAGCCCCTCCTGAAATTGTATGACGAAGCACATAATCGCCTTGATTACCAAAATAGTACAATGCCAACGGACGTTCACGACCCATAACAAAAGTAGTGACCTCTTCAATCTGTTTGAATGTCATCACAGGGAAGATCGGACCAAAAATCTCCTCTTGCATCACAGGCGCTTCTGGGCTAACGTCCGTCAATATAGTCGGACTTAGATATCGCTCGGCACGGTCGTAATGACCGCCGTAGTAAAGGCGACCATTAGGCGATGAGGCGATAGGGCTATTAGGCGAAGGAGATGGTAGGTAACTAATCAAGCGATTGAGGGCTTTGTCATTGACAATGCGGACGAAGTGCTTGGCCTGTTTAGAGTCCTTAGTCAGAAGATGTTCCCATTCTTTGACAAGCAACTGAAGGAACTGGTCTTTGATGTCTTCGTGGAGCATCAGATAGTCGGGTGCAATACAGGTTTGACCCGCATTGAGCGCCTTACCCCACGCTACACGCTTGGCCGCTACTGCCAGATTGGCATCCTTATCAATGATACACGGACTCTTACCACCCAACTCCAACACTACAGGAGTTAGAGTCTTGGCAGCAGCTTCCATAACCATTTTACCCAATGATGGACTACCTGTGAAGAAAATCAAATCCCATCGCTCGGCAAGCAACATCTGATTGACTTCACGATTGCCCTCAACGATGGCAATATACTCTTCAGGAAAAGTGTTGCGAATCATATCGCTAAGTACTTTAGATACATTCGGCACATAAGGCGATGGCTTGAGCATAGCCGTGCAACCAGCCGATATGGCACCTACCAATGGATTGAGCAACAACTGAACGGGATAATTCCAAGGCGCTATAATGAGCGTATTACCCAATGGCTGCTTGACCACTTTGCTGGTAGCAGGCATAATGGCAATAGGAGAGGACTTGCGTTCGGGCTTTGCCCACCCAGAGAGATGGCGGAGGTGATTGCGTATCTCGCCATAGACAATACTCAGTTCGGTGAGGTATGCCTCCTCGTAAGACTTGTGGAGGTCAGTCCACAGCGCCTCGGTGAGTGGTTTCTCGTATTGGTGCATGGCATCAGAGAGCTTGCGCAGCATCTGGCGACGGAAGCAGAGGGGCAGGGTAGCACCCGAACGGAAATAGGCACGCTGCTTGCTTCGTGTAGTGGAAATATATTCTTTCATATTCTTATGTGTTTTCTGCACAAATCTGCCTATTTTCTCTTAGTAATCCTTCGGTGAGATTCCAATGAGGTTCCAATCAGATTCCAATGAGGTTCCAATGGAGATAGGTGGCAGATAGGTGGCAAGTAAAGGGTTTATTTAGTGCGACCAGTAAAGTTGTCCATTGCATGATAAATACCAAAAACTGTGCCAAAAACGAAGTCAAAGACACGGAAGGGCAGTATGGCTTGCCAGAAACGAATGAAATGGAAACCGAAAGGTATGCCACGGAAGATTTGGTTGCGCTCAATAGCATGCAGGATCTTCTTGGCCGTTGGTTCGGGTTTGAGGATAGGGAAGATGCTGGAGTGCACACCGTTGAACATGCCCGTATTGATATAGTAGGGGGCGATGGTGGTGAAATGCACATTGGTAATCTCTTTAGAATTCTGATGCTGAATCGTCCCATTCGATACAGATGTATATTGCTTTACCAATTGCTGCGGCCCGCAGGAAACAGACCGTTAACAGACACAAATTCGATCCAGGCGGATCCGGATGCCTATTTTGATTGATATGAAAATTCTGATCGTTGGAAAAAACAGTTTTATCTCCCAAGGGATAGCTGCGTGGTTCGCCAAAAAAGAACCTGCTCCCATCGTGGATCTGATCAGCGTGCGGGACAATGGCTGGCGCAGCATGGACC
>JAFNUD010000126.1 GCA_017384225.1 Paludibacteraceae bacterium | reverse complement strand
GAGACAATGGGTATTCGTGATTTGCGAGCTTATTCACAAGCTATGCGAGGTAGTTTGTCTTATTACCACGACCGTTACGATTTAGAAACAGATGCTGTCTTGCGCATTGCTAATGGACAATTTGCGTTGATTGAGTTCAAACTGGGTAGTTCAGAGATTGAAGAAGGTGCTAATCATTTGATAGAGTTACGCAATCTAATTCGTGAATACAATAAATATGAAAAGCAAGTACCTTTACGTGAACCTGACTTAATGATGGTTATTACAGGTGGACAACTTGCTTATACTCGCGAAGATGGTGTCAAAGTAATACCATTGGCATGTTTGCGAGATTAAACCTTTCGGCACAATCTTCTTGTCTCGCCAAATGGGCTCGAACGACTAATCGCAAGCAATTCTTCGGCATACGAAAACTAAAAATACTCACGCGGGAAGCATAGTAAACACTACAATTCCCGCGTGTTGTATATACGCGAGCAAAGTGCTTCCAAGGTAGTCTATTGTTGGGTTGTCATAGAATGGTGGTTAGTAGTTAGTCGCTAATACTTTTGGTGGACAGCTGCCCAGCTGCATGTCCAGCTGTAGAACGCGATCTTGGCAACCTCAAAACACCATAATGCAGCTTAAAAATAGCAATAAGACGCATATTTTGCGGCTACAATCAATCTTTTTTCAAAAAAAAATACACACTCCGTGTCATAGAACTGACAAGTATAAAATACAATCTAAAATTTGTTGAAAAAAATATAAATAACTATTTGCATATTTCAAAAAAAAGTAGTACCTTTGCAACCCGAAATTGAGAATAATTAAGAATTAAGAATTTTGAATTAAGAATGTGATTTCTATATGAATTTCGGAACTCCCCTTACCTCTGTAGCCACCAAGGCACTCCTGCTCGGCAGTGGCGAATTGGGCAAAGAGGTTGCCCTAGAACTCCAACGCTATGGCGTAGAAGTGATTGCGTGCGATAAGTACGCCAATGCTCCGGCTATGCAAGTGGCGCATCGCTCACATGTATTCAATATGTTGGACGGCGCAAAACTCCGCCAAGTGATTGAAACTGAGCAACCAACTATGATTATCCCTGAAGTAGAAGCTATTGCTACCCCTACTCTCGTCGAAATGGAAAAAGAAGGTTACCGCGTTATCCCTACGGCTAACGCGGCTTTTTTAACTATGAACCGTGAGGCTATTCGCCGTATGGCAGCCGAAGAGTTGGGCTTACCTACTGCCAGATATAAGTTCGCTGACACCCATGAGGAGTACCTCGCAGCCATCGAGGAGATCGGTATCCCATGCGTGGTGAAGCCAATCATGTCGTCCTCTGGTCATGGTCAATCAACAGTAAAAAGCCAAGCAGACGTAGAGCCAGCATGGACCGAATCACAAATGGGCGGTCGCGCAGGAGCAGGTCGCGTGATTGTAGAGGGATTTGTGCATTTTGACTATGAGATCACCTTGTTGACTGTACGTCACGCAGGCGGCACAACCTTCCTCAAGCCAATTGGTCACCACCAAGTGGATGGCGACTACCGCGAGTCATGGCAACCACAAGCCATGAGCGAGACAGCTATTGCGCAAGCAGAGGATATCGCGAAAAAAGTGACCGACGCATTGGGCGGATATGGTATCTTCGGCGTGGAGATGTTTGTAGAGGGCGACCACGTGATCTTCTCTGAGGTGAGTCCTCGCCCACACGACACAGGTATGGTGACGATGATCTCGCAGGACTTGTCGGAGTTTGCATTGCATGCACGCGCCGTACTTGGATTGCCAATCCCAGAGGTGCGTTTCTTCGGTGCGAGTGCATCCAAAGCTATCGTGGTAGAAGGTGATGCTACGGAAGTAGTATTCAGCGGTGTGGAAGAAGCATTGGCTATGCCAGGTGTACAAGTGCGCTTCTTTGGCAAACCAGAGGTACACGGACACCGTCGTTATGGTGTTATCCTCGCAACTGACGAGAATACCGACAAAGCGGTAGCGAAAGCCATTAAAGCATTTAACTGCATCAAAGTTGCAGGCGATTTGAAGACAGTGTAAAGATCGGCTACGCCTGTAGTTGGTAGATCGCACCTATGGTGCTGTAGATCGGCACAAGTGCCTGTAGCAATACTATCACTACAGCGAGAGCAACGAGCGATCTACAACGAAGTGAACTACAGTGTAGCGAAGCGAAACGAACTAAATTAAAACAAATATATGATCGAACGTTACAGCCGCGCAGTCATGCGCAACATTTGGACAGAAGAGAATAAGTTCAACGCTTATCTCGAAGTAGAAATCTTGGCTGCAGAAGCATGGAGCACCTT
>JAFNUD010000017.1 GCA_017384225.1 Paludibacteraceae bacterium | reverse complement strand
TTTGTGATCCGTGCAGGATTCAAACCTGCAACCCCCACATCCGTAGTGTGGTACTCTATTCAGTTGAGCTAACGGACCATGCTTCTTTTCGAAAGCGGGTGCAAAGGTACTGCTTTTTTTTGACACGACCAAATATTTTCGTAAAAAAGTGCAAAAAAATACACTATTTTCCTTATTTTGTATCATTTAGTAAGCAAAATTATACATTTTCCGACGCATGTCGAATGATATAATATGGAACGTCCAATGCTTGCACCTCGCGTTCGTACCAATCAAACAAGTACTCACGTATATTCGGATTTTCCCTTACAGGATCTGGTTGCCACGGCAAATCTGGATAACACAACAAATATACATCCATTGGATAGTTGCGCAATGCTTCCTCTATGAATGTGGGACACTCGCCATATTTATGCAGCAACCACACTTTAGTTATAATCAATTCAGTGTCAAAAAATACGACCGTATCACCATCATCCATCCCTCGCAGTTGCTCTACTTGCCATTGTGCTATTTTCAGCACGTCCTCGCGCGCATACGCATACGTGCTACCGCACGCATGCGCGCGCTCCTCTAAATATGTGCGCGCATATTCTTCCACCAACAATCCCCTATAGCGACTTGCTAAGTATTTCGACAACGTACTTTTGCCTGTGGACTCTGGACCAATGATACCAACTCTAAACATCTTAATTACCTATCATCTTGTCAGCATCAATTTGATATTGATACCAAAATTATCTGCTTTAGTAGGATAAGAAGACGAGATAAGCGGAGTTGTACCTTGATGGTCATAGAAGAGTTGAAGATTGATCTTCTGTGACAACACATAGTCTGCACTCACTTTGATACCAAACACTTTATTGCCCGAACTTGCTTGCGTGATATTCTCTTCCACCTTACGAAGAAGAGTCTTAATATTCTTGTAGCTCACATCCACATTCAATTTCAAATCATTGCTCACTTTCTTTTGACCACTGCCCGTCTTCGCAATAAAGTTCAAATCTTTAATTGTATATCCTGCACCTATCACAAATTCGTCAGTATGTCCCTCGCTAATTTGCACAGAGGTTACATTGAGTGAGATATTTCTCTGTTTGCGATACTCTGCCTTAGCCGACAAGGAATTTTTCATCGTCACATTTACACCGATCAAAGGAGAGAAACTTTCTGACAAGTTCACAGATGCAATGTCATATGCCGAAGATGGAATCGGATTATCTGTTTCCACATCACGAATAAAGCCCACTTGTTTATTATTCAATTCCAATGCTGGCGTCCAAGTGGAGTAACTAGAATAACTACCTATAGCGTACTTACAGGTGTATGCATGCGTTAGGTTCACCGACTTAAAGTGGTCACGCATCCATGGCAACTTGCCCAAGCCATCAAAAGTCACCGACCAGTTAGGCAACACCTGCAGCAGACTCATAAACGGATTCATCTTCATGCTATATGCATCGCGTCCTGTATAAGCAGCTAAGAAGGCTGGCACCAATACATCAGCCGTATTATTGCCCACAGCACCATACTTACGATCATATTTCTTACCGCGCAACGAAGCTGGGATAAAGCCTGTTTCAGGATACCTCAAATCTTTATACTGTCCTTGTACGCGATCTGCAAAAATATCTCTATTGGTCAGGAACTGATCAAAAACTGTCGAAGCAAAGTTCTCATCTGCTGTTCCAATACGTTGGAAGGCTGTACCGATTGCTATTTGCGTAATATTGAACGAGCCAGTCATATTCTCTTGTAATTGATCAAAAGAATAGATAATCGACGAAGACTCCGCTGCATATCGTTTACCATTGAGTTGTATCTTGAATCCAGGCAAAGGTTCCAATGATACTTTCACATCAAAATCATTGGTCACACTGCGCGATGCGGGTTGCACTACAGTCGTGTCACCAGAGAGCCAACCATTCTCTTTTGCTTTCTGCACAAAATTATCATCAAAGAATCCAAAAGCAAAATCAAATCCTGGGGCATATAGGTCATTGCTCTTGCTCTGTCCCATAAATCCTGCTTTCGGAGCGAATCCTGGCAACGTGATAGAATTCGTGTTGCGATATGTCACTTGCACTTTGCGGAGCATCGTTCCGAAGTATGCGGCCAGATCCATCACTTGCTCTGCCGCTGAACGTTTGTTGGTATCAACAGTCTTCACCGTCAATTGTACATTCTCTAAACTCTCTCTCGCTGTCACTGTCACTTGAGTAGAAGAAGTAGATGTCACTTTTAGGCGAACAGGCTTGCCTTTTTCGGTCACTGCGCTCACTTCGACTGCCTCGCTACCTAACTTGTGAGTAATCTCTTTTGCCTCACCTGCTACCAGGGTGACTGTTTCGTTATAGGTCTTTGTACGGAAAGGACGACGACGCGCACGTTGGTTAAATCGTTGTGATAGTTGTTTCCAGTATTTCGATTTGCCGTATAGTGTTTCAAAGTTCAAACCACCATCCACTTGCCAAGCACGTGTACTGCTTACCACATTACCCAAGTTAGCAGTTTCCGATGATGAAGACTGCACCGTACGATTCCAATTATAGGTGGCATTATACGAACCATTAGCCGTTATCGCCTCCAAATATGGAATACGATTGAATGGCACATTCCACGAAGCAGAGAACAACTGTTGATACGTATATGGATTACCCCATGTAGCCAAACTGCGTTGGATGGTATCTTTCCATGCCTCGTAGTAATCATTCGTGAATGCATAATCACGAATAATCTCTGGAGTATAATATCCTTCATCCACGGTTGAGTTCATTGCAGTTTGGAATGTAAACTTCATATTCTTTGTCAAATCATACTTAAAGTCAAAGTTTCTATCCCACGTAAAATCTTTTGAGAAGGTTAAGTCCATATTCTCATTTCCTGTAGCCTCCACACTAAAATCGCGCATCTTCATATGGGTATAGGTACGATGCATATTGGTATTAAACGCCCAAGATTGAGGCAGATAGAAGAAGTTCATTTCCTTGAGGAACTTCACCTTATCCACGCCTTTGACATTTTTGAAAGGCTCCCATGGCTTTGGGTTGAAGTTAAAGGAGTAATTGAACGAACCTTTTTGGTCGGTCACAATATCTTGTTCTATCTCTGGTGTATGTTGAACTTGCTTATTATAACTTGCAGATATAGAGAAGTTGGCTGGGTCATAGAACATATTTTGCTTCTTTGAATGAATATCCAATTTCATATTAGTTACCGAGAAGCTTGTAGATTCTTGTACCGTATTAGCCATTTCTGTGATAGAATCACGTTGCTCTTTTGTTTCGTAATTCTCAAGGCTTTCTGATAGTTGTATATCCGTATCCAGCGGATCATACTTTGGCGATAAGGTTTCATTCGTATAGGATACGTATAGTGGTATTTGCAACTTAGCTTTCTCTGGGAACAAACGTCCAGCTTCTAATGCTGCACTCATAGACAACTGATACATATTATCCATATTTCTATCCAATACGCTTGACTCTATCGAACCATATCCTGCGGTTTCCAATCGTCCTGCCACATTCACCTGCGCTATGTCGCTAATGCTCAGTGCTGCATTAGCCATTGCTGCCACACCGCCTTGCTCATTAAATTCGCTAAGTCGCAACTCATTGACCCAAATCTCGCCGCTCACGTCTCGATTCGTATTATTGCGCACACCTATCATGATAGCTTGCACATCTTCTAATGTAGGATTACCCATTATGGTAATCTTATTATCCAACTTCTCTGGGTCATACACCTCATATGGAATAGTATTACCTACATTGGTATTACCTGCTCGTTTTGCCTTATTGCGGGCAGTCTTTGCATCGGTAAATACGCTCAATGGGAAATCAAATGTATTCTCTTTCAGCCAAACTTTCAACCTATCTTCGGGACTATCATTGTTATACAATCCTTCGGGTGTCAAATTGAGCGGTATTTCATATTCGTAATAATTGTTTTTCAAGTCTGAGCCCAATCGAATGAAGCAGGTCAAGTCTTTATCTTGTATCTCTTCGAAATCTGGCATACATTCTGCGTGCACAAACATCTGCAAACGCTTATACTGACGCATATCATAAGTCACGTTCTTATACACCGCACGCGCATCTTTAGGTGCCAAATAATTCACTTTCAACACCATTGCCTGTTCGTTCTGTGCTATCAATTGTGCTTGACCAGGGTCGGTCTGACGGGACACTCCTGGAGGCAACACATAATTGACTGGCGTACGCGTAGAGTTTTCCTCTATATTGACTGCTTGCACATCTAAAGTTCCATTCGATGTATAAGGATTTGCAATATTATACTGATTACTTGCCACATCTTGATACAAACCTTTCGTATAATTCCGCCATTCGCCACGTACCAAGTCCAACGACGCCAAACGAATATGGGTCTCTTGCTTGAAATTGGTCATAAAGATACGTGCAAAGCGAATAGACTTGAAATTACGAATATTTCCCACTTTCTGCACCATCGAACTATCACCTTTCAATGGAATCTTAAACTGATACCACTTCACTGTTGCTATCTCATCATTACGCAACTTCACATTCGTTTCCATAATGCTGGCAATATGCTGTTGTCCCACGCGCAACATATCCTCTCTACGCAATGATATGCGATAGCGATAGAATCTCTCGCCGTCATTCAAGGTGTTATCGTTATTGATATCTTCAATATCAGGTTGCAACGAAGACGCTGTTCCATATGGTTCATTATCTTTTGCTTCAGGAGAGTTACCTTCCGTTCCATTATATCGCTTGTATCGTTGCAAAATCGGAGTCTCACTGGCATCATAATCATCACCACGATAATAGTGATAGTTATCACCAGCAGGGTCATTCAATGGAGAGAATATATCTTCTTTCCACAACTCCAATACTACAGGATCTACTTTTGCACGCAATGCTGCCACATAGTCCGCATAAGGTTTGCTTCCTCCATATTCAAACAGCCACTCTTGCTCTGTACTCAAACCATTCAATCCCACATCCTGTTTCGCGCGAGCACCCGCCTCATTAGCAAAAGCTACCACAGTGCTAGTAGTTCGTGGCGAACGTCCCCATACGGTATTATCTACCACTGTTTCATCACTTTCATTCAATGGCAAACCATGCTCAAAACTCTTCTTGCCGTCACGCAAAATATCCTCACTAACATCACCTAAGTCGATGTATAAGTCACCACCCTCAAACCCTACATCTGGATTAGTCAAGAATGGATCCATCATCCAAAATTCTATATACTCGATATTGGCTTTTTCAAAATCGGTATTATCTAATTTGCGCATGATACCACCCCAACGGTCTTGTGGATTAGTCAGTTTGCCATCCACGCCTATCTCATCTGCTACGATGTTATATGGTCCACGTTCTTCGGGATAGAAGCTCAGGTTCAACACCGACAAACGTGTATCCGCATTGGCCATCACCTGCTTATTGGGATATACTTCTTGCTCATACACGGTACGTGTACGATGATCACACATCAGGTTCACATCATCTTTTATATGCTTTGGTGTGTTGCTTGACGACTTTCCAAAGATAGGATCCACCGTGTACCATGCCAATAGCGCACGATTCTTATTATACGCTACATCATTGCTCAACGAATGTTCTGGGTATCTATCCATACTTGGCGTAGAGGCCAATCGCCAATAACTAGGATAGTGAATATCGATATTCGTTTTCGTTGCCTCGAAGTCATCTACATAGGCGGTTCCCACTTGTCCTACCTCTTTTGTATGTCCAGGGATTAAATGTGCAAACTCTGCATTGATCTGGAAAGTAGAGGGGGCGGTAGCATTGATCCATGGAACTTTGTCAATCAACAGAGTCAACCATTGCATTTCTGTTTTCCAATTGACATTCACTCCCCACACGGTATTTGCCAATGGTTCGCTACCTGTATTCACTTTGGTAGTCAGAGGTCGCTCATTCATGTGCATGATTGTACCACCAACCGTCAAGTCCTTATTAAATTCATACTCCAAATGCGCACCAAATAGCGATTTACGCTGCATCGAGAACAACGCTTGATTCTCCAACTTAACATCCACATTCGTTCCTGACTCCAAGATTGACTGATTAAGAATCGTTACCGTTCCCATCGTATAGTCCACCGTATAATCCACATTCTCCACCAAGGTAGCACCGCCTGCGGTAACTACTACACTTCCGCGAGGAATATTCATGGCATTTAGTCGAATCTCATTGCCCGACGAACCTTGATATTTACCCACCAAGGTGAATTTATTTTTCTCTGTGTATTCTTGCGCACTTACTAGTGTTGAATCGTACAATTCTTGAAATACGTATTTCTCCGCCAATATAGGGTCGGCTATCTCTCGTGCCAAGTGACTTCCGAAAGGTTCCAAGACGGGGAAGATGATTCGTCCTGAAGATGACATGGCTGTATATCCTTCCACATAGTCGAAGCGTCCATCTGGCGAAGAGTTGTTGCGTGAATCCAAACGATCAAGCCCCATCACGCGAATCAGTTGCTTACCTTTGATCGCACCCTCCATCAGGTATTGCATATCTGTACCCACAGAATCATTGCGGTATTGCACAAATAGCTCAAACTTATCGCTGCTCATCTGACTAGCACCGATAGAATAGACGTTCTTCATCATCAAGTCCCATGTGCCTTTGTTCTTTGCAACTGGCGCATTGTTACTACTTTTCAGCATTTTCAGCAGTAATGCATTAGGGGCTTTTAGTGACTCACCTGCATCGGTCGAAAACTCACCCACCTGATACACTTGTCCTGCATAGGTATATTCGTATGCCACAGCCAACACTTCATCCTGATTCAAAGCTGACTTGAGGGATATATATCCTAACGCAGCATTCAGCGTATATTCACTACTGCTCAACAATCGCGCCGACTCTATCTTTTCGTAGTCTTCTCCCACATCCATTCCTACTATACCTTGCATCACGCTGCTCACCTGCTGAATATCACGAACTGCAATATCCGAAGTCAATGTCTCGTACAGCGTATTGGCTTTGTTATATGGAGTACGCGCACCCGCTGCTGCCACCCATTGTGCATCTTGGATATGTGCCACATCATACTCACCCAAGTCTGTGAGTGCTATGATATTACGTGCCTCATCATAGTTCGCACGCTTATTAGTTACCCACACCTCAATACGATTAATCGTCACACCGCTCGCTATATAGGGCAAGGCTTTCATGGCCTGCTCATAATTATCGCGGAAATAGTAACTCAGGAAGAAGTGACGATTCTCGTCGTAACTATCAATTGACACCTCAAAAGTGGTTGTCTGGGCACCACCCTTGCTGCTGACCGTCTGACTCTCCGAGTTCTGCTGCGATACCAATGCTTGCACACGCAGTTTGCCAAACTTCAAGTCGGTCTTCACACCAAACAGTGCGCTACTTCCACGTATCAAACTATTATTCAGCGTCATGGACACATTACCAGCTTCCAACGACTGAATAATATCATCCTCTTGGCCCTTAAAGTTGAGCTTCAGGTTTTGTTGATCAAAACTAAACGACGCTTCCGTGTTGTAACTCATATTGAAGTTCAACTTTTCACCCACCTTACCATTTACACTCAACTGAATTTTCTCGTCGAAATCAAAGATATTATTGTTGCGCGAACGTTGAGTCAGCGATGGATTATCTATAAACTGATGCTTAAAACCAAAAAGCAATTCTGCCGAACCTTGCAGCTTCACTTGCACACCGCCAGGACCAAACACCTTATCTGCAGGACCGATATTAAACTTCATATCGGTAATATCAAATTTAGTTTCGTTGTTGTGCTCTACCTCTCCTATCTTGCTTTGCCAAAACTTGCCCATCTCTTGCATCTCCGAATACGATCGATATTCTGCTTCGGTCATCATATATGGGGTCGTTATTTCTACATCTCCCATGCGGGTACGCACCACATAATTTCCTGTCACAGGATCGTATTCTATGGTAGTATTCACATTGTCAGGATCTTGCAAATCCAAACTACTATGCACGCGTGTCAAGTCTTCGTAATTATCCACTCCCACATTCTTCACCTGCAATGGCGCCATGATAGCAGTGTCCACCACCATCTGCATAGAATCCAGCTCTTCTTGCGACCATACTACCAGTGGAACAATCATCAACAATATAATAATCAGTTTTTTCACTATATCTTTTCTTTTACACTTTAATTTTACACTCTAAACATCTAAAATCCTAAATCTCTGCCAAAAAAAACTCACAGCATCTTCAAGGCTTGCCTTATCACTTGCTCTACGCTTGCATTGGGCTCTGCGGTTAATATCTTATCCACCACTTTTCCGCTTGCTGCAGCCGCAAAGCCGAGCATTGTCAGCGCACTTATAGATTCTTGTTTCACCTCGTTATCTGCACCTTTAATCTCTAAACTGTAGCCGTTTGCAGCATTCTCCATACCACCCGAACCTGCATGCGAGTCAAGATCCACCTTCAGCACTTTATCTTTTAGATCTACAATAATGCGTTGTGCTGTTTTTGGTCCCAATCCTTTCACTTGCGACAGGGCGCGCGCGTTGCCAGTGGCAATAATCTGCCGTATCTCAACTGCCGTGTAAGCAGACATAATCATACGTGCAGTGTTGGCACCGATACCGCTAACGGTCATCAGCATAAGAAACAACTCGCGTTCACCGCGTGTAAAGAAACCATACAAATCGTGCGTATCTTCACGAATAATTTCTGTTACGAATAGTTTTGTTTCCGAATTTTCTTTTCCCACCAATGCAGAATAACTGGGGAGAGCTATATTAACAGCATACCCTACTCCTGCTGCTTCAATCACAGCATAAGTAGGAGTCAGATCCGTCAAATTTCCTTTTATATATTCTATCATAATCTACTTTATTTCTATCTTCAATCTGTCTTTATAATCTAAGATTATACAAAAACGCGCAAAGGTACAAAAAAAATCTCACATACACAAATTACACGTTCTTTACAGCCTCTTTTTCTTACATTTCTTGCACAATTCAAAAAAATGTTGTAATTTTGCAGGCAGATAGCTTATGCATATTTATAATTCCAAGATTTTAATCACTCATCAAAAACTACACGCATGAAAAAGATTTTTACCATGATTTTCGGTCTTGCAAGTAGTATGTCCATACTTTTTGCAGATGTCACATTCACCGTAAATGTACCTACTGGCACGAAATATTGCTATGTAGTGGGCGGATTGCCACAACTCAGTTCTTGGTCTGCTGGCACAGCCATCCCTATGAACAAAGTGACAGGAAAAGACCAATTCACCATAACTGTAGCAGGTATCACCGCTGCCGAAATAAGTGCTTCCGAAGGATATAAATATATTTGTGGACCTGATTGGAAGTATGTAGAAAAAACAGCCTCTGGCGACGAAGTTGCCAACCGTACCACCATAGGCAATCCCGATATCGTTGCCAAGTGGGCTGCTATCTATGAGAATGTGGGTATCACCGAAAATTGGACTATCGCAGGCAAGCAATACCCCGTACAGATTCTCCTTCCAAGCAACTACGATTCTTCGAAAGAATATAATGTCACCTATATATTCGGTCGCCATCAGCGCTACCGCGATGCAGGATCTGATACCGAAATGGGCGACCGCATCCTCTATTCCGACTCATGGGGCGTAGCAGAGAGAGTGGCCGAATTAGAAAAACAAGGTAAACAACCTGGATTTATCGTAGTTATCTATGCCCAACTACCTGAGTTCACGCCATGGGCAAACTATGAGTTTGCGGGTACAGGTCAAGCAGATGCATTCTTAAAAAGTTTTGTAGAAGA
This sequence comes from Paludibacteraceae bacterium, assembly GCA_017384225.1. GTDB lineage: Bacteria > Bacteroidota > Bacteroidia > Bacteroidales > Paludibacteraceae > Colicola. The sequence goes on along the minus strand of JAFNUD010000017.1, from coordinate 44,962 downwards.
CTTTAAGCCTGCGTTTGAACAGAAATATACGATTTCATCGAAAGAATCTGCTTGCACCATCATGGGCGCAGACGTAGCAGGATTGTTTGCGTTCTATGCCTCGATAAAATATCCTACACTTTTTGGACGATGTGTGATGTTCTCCCCTGCTTTTTGGTACAACAGTGCAGAAATGCGCGATTTTATTGAGCAAACTACTCCTACGCACACCAACACTTTCTTCCTTTTCGTACAGACCTCTGCCGATACCGAATGGACTACAAAGGAGATAGCATACTACTACAATTGGATTAACAACAATGCGTCTTTTGCGCATGTGTACGAGATTGAGGGCGAACATGATGACCGCACTTGGGGAACAATGTTTGCCACGACACTATTTGATATACCTATCGAATTACCCACCACGATGCCAAAAAGGGTGCAAAGTAGTGCGACTGACTACACCGCCAACACATGGTACTTTATGAAAGGTGAGGGTACAACTACGCTTACTTGCGAGGGGACTCCTACACAAAAAGGCTCGTTCTACAAGGACGGCAAGACTCCTACTGTGGCACAAATATTGGTCAAAGAAATTCCTGTGGACAATAAAAAATACTCCTACTATTGGAATCTCAATTCAAGTAGCCAATGCGATGGCGAATTGCTGATGGCTTCGCCCAAAGATATAGGCTTCAAAAACACGCGTAGCACCACATCATGGCAACGTGTAGCTGTGTTTGCAGACGGAACATACGAGCAATCTGCAGCCTCTTCCTCCAACTTTACCGCCAATGGCGTGAAGATGACTGTGGGCAGTAACTACGAAGTGAGTGCAGAAGTCAGCCTAACAGATAGTAAAACTATTTCCGTGCACTATGGCAGTGTAAACTCGGGTAGCGATATGGGCGAGTTGGTAAATACCACCGTATCGGACAACTGCTTGAAAGCCAAAGTAGTATATTCGTACCTAACAAACAAACTGACCATTACCGAAACCGCTTGGGGCAGCTCGGACATTGATTTGGAATACTTCAAAGTAGAGCCCGCAGTAGTGCATCCTGGCACACCCGTGAAAATGTCGGTGAAGATAGCCAATAGGAATGGCTATAATGTTAGTTTCCGCATGAACCACAATAACCAGTCTTCCAGTGCTATCACCCTTAGCAAAGGTAGCAATGGCGAGGAGTATTACACGATTTCATCGCCAGAAAGTGGCATTTATGGTTTCTACTTGGATATTGAACTCAAGGGAACAACAACCAGAGCGCACCGCATGGTATTTGTAAAAGTCGTAGAGGGTCAGACCATCACCCCAGTAATCTATAAAAACCCATACGAGGAGATTGATTGGGCAAATATCTACCAATACAAGAGTAATTTCCACACACATACCACCCAGTCCAACGATGCAATTGATGAGTTTACGACTGCCAATGTGGTAGACAAATACCATGCAGCAGGGTATAAGATTCTGGCTCTGACAGACCATGACTACAATCCCTATCCATGGCAGTTGTTCCCACAATATATGAGTGGCGTACCTGCGCGTGATCCAGATACATTGGGCATGTTAGCAGTACCAGGCAACGAGCTCAGCAAAGACAATACCAATAGTTGGAGCGAGCGCACGGGCGGACAATTCAATCACCACAATGATTTCTTTACGGGTCGTCAGGGTCAGGAGTTTGCTTCTTTGCAAGAGTCGTATGCCTACACCTACGCCTTAGGTGGCATGCAAATCATCAACCACCCAGGACAATACTGGAGCATAGACAATACCTATAGCGAAACGCAGAAAGACGGACCTGGTTGGCATGCAACGAATTTCAAAACATTCCCCTCTCTCGTTGGATTGGAGGTTTATAATCAAGGCGACCGCCGTGCCAACGACCGCGTGCTATGGGATCAAATTTTGCAACGCACCATGCCAGAACGCAATGTGTTTGGTTATTCGGGCGACGACACCCACAACAACGAACAACTCTTCCGCAACTATAACTATATGCTCATGGAGGATCTCACCACAGATGAGTTGAAAGACGCCATGCGCAAAGGAGAAAGCTATTTCTGCTACGAGCCCAAAGGCAGTGGAGAGGGTAAAGCACCTCGCATTAGAGCTATCAATGTGGACGAGAATAGTAAAACAATCACTATTGAAGCCGACGGATTGGTGCATTGGATTTATGCTACCGATAAGACATCAAATGCTGCTTCTTCTGCACGTAGCACAGTAGTAGGCATAGGCAATACTTTCTGCTACGATGGTTACCAGGGATCGTATATACGCGCATATATCACTAATATGTACGGTGAGACATGTACTCAACCTATCAGTTTCAAGGACGAGAAAGAAACCAGCGTAGAGAATATCGCTACCCCATTAACATTGATGCTCTATCCTAACCCAGCATCGGCATACTTGTCAGTGTTTATGAACGAAGCGCAAGTGGGAGAAGATATCGTAGTGTACGACCTGCACGGTCAAGCAGTTATGACAACAACTATAGAGGGTGTACTAACTACATTACCTGTGCAAGCCCTCTCCGCAGGCATGTATATTGTGCAAGCAGGCACACGCGTAGGAAAATTCTTTAAGGAGTGAGAGAAGGGCTCCCTTAGTCCCCCTTCGAAGGGGAGAGTGGTTAAAATAAAAGTTCCACATTAAACCACTTTGAACAAATATGAAAAAGACGAAAAACTTCGTCTTTTTCATATTTTTGGTGATATTTCCAACCTATCGCCTTATCGCCTCAAAAACTCCAGCAGTTCGATCATGGAGTCAAACACTTGATCGGCACCTGCTTGTAGCAAGTCCTCACGGGTAAGAATACCTGTATTCACCGCATACACAGTCAGTCCTGCCGCCTTGCCCGAACAGACACCAAGAGGTGCATTCTCTATGACAAAGCATTGCTCTTTCTTCAGTCCAGAACGTTCCCATGCTTTGAGGTATGGCTCTGGATCGGGTTTGCCCTTCACCACATCAAAAGCAGTAATCATCCTATCTTGCTGAAACACGGGTGGCAATACCGTATTAAGATTATCAATTAGGCTGCGCATGCCGCTACCTGTAACGACCCAAATCTGGTCGCCACACAACGCTATATAACGCAATACTTCTGCCACATTAGGTATCGTAGGTGTTCCACCTGATTGCTGTGCTAACGTGTTAAACAATGCCGATTTCTCTGCATAGATTGTTTTGATTTCATCGGGTGTAGCATCACGATTACGTGCTTTCCACATCGCCTCACGAATCACCGATTCGCCTGTACGCCCTTCGTTGAGATAGCAATCATATGCTGTAAATGGCAAGTCGTATTGCCTCATCACTTCTTCCCATGCCAATGCATGGTTAGGCATGGAGTCAAAAAGAACTCCATCCATATCGAAGAAATATGCCCTCATCAATTTTGAATTGTGAATTTTGAATTATGAATTTATTGGTGTTCAGGACGTAGGAGATCATTGACCGTTTTCACTGGATTGAAAGTACTAATAGGCACCTCTACAAAGATGGTGTTCCATCGGCTCATAGCACCATTCCACAATCCTGGTAACTCCAACGCTAATAACTCCTTACCATCTTTCGACTTATGCGAAATAAAGCCTGTCTTCTCATCCACAAAATCTGGCAAATGATATGCTCTTCCTGCTGCGTCACGCGTGGCACACACTAAATCTACAGGATTGAAGTGAGTAGCTTGTTGCATGAGAGCGGGATCAGAAATTTGACTTGACTCAAGAATTTGGCACGATAGGCTACCATCTTCCTCGCGCACAAGGAATGGACCACCACCTGGCTCACCCGTATTCTTCACCACACCACATACGCGCAATGGACGTTGCAATTTAACCTTCTCTTCTGCGGTAAGGTTAGGATCTTGGAGTTTCTCAAACACTTTCTTTTGTTCCGTAACCAATACACCTGCAAGGAGTTGCTTATAGCGAACGGTGTCACCTTTGAGGCGGTCTGGTACCACATTGTCGATATTCTTTATGAAGATCACATCTGCTGATTGCTCATTTAGGTTTTCAATCAACGCGCCGTGTCCACCCGGACGGAAAAGTAACTTACCATCTGCTGTGCGGAATGGTGTACCATCTGGGTTAGCTGCAAGCGTATCGGTAGAAGGTTTTTGTTCTGAATAAGAGATATGAAACTTCACACCCAACTTCTCCTCGTAAGCGGCTTGGTGCTCCTCCAAATGCGTTTGGAAAAGCGGCAAATGCTCATGGCTTACCGTGAAATGGATGTTCACTTCACCTTTTGACGCCGCATACATTGCTCCCTCTACCAAATGCTCCAAAGCAGGAGTACGAGCACCATCCTCATAGGAATGGAAGAGTAGCAATCCTTTTGGCAAATTGCCATAATTCATATCTTTAAGTAAGTGACTAACAGCCGATTTCTCATCCAATCCAGCGAGTTGTGTACCGAACGCAAAGCGGTCTTTTTCGCTGAGGAATTTCTCAATAAACTTCGTCTTTTCGCCCGTCTCAAGGTATTCAAAAAGGTCCTTAAACATACGACTGGCAGCACCACTGGCAGGAACGAATTTCAGCACAGTATGTCCCTCATCAAGATAGTCTTGCCACGCCTTGATATAGGCATCAATCTCTTCTTCTGTGGGGTTGAGTACTCCGTTTCCTACCGAAGCAGCAGAGACAATGTCAAGTTCAGGGAAACCAGTAACAAACGATTGGAGTTGCTTTTCGGCTTTCAGTACGGAAATGCCACGCGCATCAAGTTGCATTAAATCAGTTAGTGTGAACATAGTATTGATTGTATAAATGAAGTTAGATTTTTGCATAATATCTAGCGTACAAAGGTAATCATTTTTTTTGAGCTAACCATACTATTCACGGATTTTTTGAATATTACCCTCTATTTTGACTAATTAGTCAAATATATTTTGATGTTTCATTTTTTTTTTGTACCTTTGCGCGATAATATGCGTTTAGCATTATAACAACGACTATCGAACAACAGAAAATATGAAAAATATTGCATTTATAGTCAACCCCATCGCAGGAGCAAGCGGAACAAAGACAAAAAACCGCATAGCAAAACTGATACGCGAGTCGCTTGATTTACAACAGTTCTCACCCACTCTAATCACGACGGAGTATCCAGGACATAGCACACTGCTTGCTCAGCAGTTTGCCATGCAAGACTACTACGCCGTGATAGCAGTAGGCGGCGATGGTACCGTAAACGAAGTGGCAAGCGGATTGGTAGGTACACCAACTGCTCTGGGTATCATCCCCAATGGTAGCGGTAATGGTTTTGCTCGACACATCGATATCTCCACACGTATGAACCGCGCTATGGAAATGCTGAACAACAGCGAAGTCATCAAAGTGGACTACTGTACCGTAAACGACATCCCATTCTTTACCACCTGCGGGATAGGTTTTGATGCACAAGTGGCACATGACTTCGAGGCTGGCGGCGAACGTGGACTTAAAGGCTATCTGCAAAGCATCGCGAAAGATATTTTCCAATACAAAGCTGAAGAGTATCATCTTACGGGAAAGGATATTGACGTACAAACAAAAGCCTTCCTAATCAACTTTGCCAATGCCAGCCAATGGGGAAACGATGCTTATATCGCACCAAAAGCTAGCATACAGGACGGTATGATGGATATAGCCATCGTAAATGAAATGCCATTGGTAAAAGCACCTGAATTCCTATGGCAACTCTTCACTAAGACATTAGATGAGAACCTGCACGTAAACACTATTCGCGCAAAAGAGGTACATCTGAAACGCGGTAATACTACAAGTCCAATACACATCGATGGAACGCCAACACAAATAGACGGCGATCTGCACATTAGCGTGGTGGAAGATGGATTGAGAGTGCTGGTAAAGAAGAGATTTTAGGAGTCCTCTATTCCCCTATAAAAGAATGGTTTAGAGATTAAAAGTTAAGAATAAAGATTAGTAATAAAAACTGGAGTATGACAATAAAGATTATCAATAAAAGCGACAACCCATTGCCACGTTATGAAAGCGCACAAGCAGCAGGTATGGACATACGATGCCAATTGGCAGAAGCCGTTACGCTACAACCATTGGAACGCCGATTGCTGCCCACAGGTCTGTACATCGAACTGCCAATAGGCTACGAAGCACAGATTCGCCCACGTAGTGGTTTAGCACTCAAGCGTGGATTGACCGTGCTGAACACCCCAGGCACTATTGACGCCGACTACCGCGGCGAGATTGGCGTGATACTCATCAACCTGAGCAACGAAGCACAAACCATAGAACCTGGCGAGCGCATATGCCAAATGGTGATAGCCAAGCACGAGCAACCAGAACTCATAGAAGTAGCAATACTAGGCGAAACCGAACGCGGAGCGGGAGGATTTGGACATAGTGGCACTAATTGAGAATTGAGAATTGGGAATTTTGACCGTAGGACGTAGAATATTGTTGATTGTATGTGTATTGTTAGGAGGAGCAATGCAAGGTATGGTATGGGCTTCTGCGAAAAACGATACACTCAGCATAGAGGAGCAACAACAGTTTCTCTACTATTTTTATGAGGCAGAGCGGTTGATACAAACAGAGCGAATAGAAGAAGCTCAACCTATTGTAGAATTTTGCTATGCTATCAATCCCAATGATGCCACCATCAACAACTACATGGGACTATACGCTAAAGCAAAAGGCGATAGCATAACCACCGCCACATACTTCCGCCGCGCATACGAGCTTAGTCCAACAGAGTATTGGTACAATCATCACGTCCTGCTCTTGCAAAGCAACAACAAAAAACAACAACAAAGCTCCATCAAACAGATGGAAAAACTCGCAAAAACGGACTCCAAGAATGGCGAACTGCACGAGGTACTACAGAAAGCCTACATCCTGCAAGAGCAGTTTGATAAAGCACTTGCCATCCAAGATCAACTAGATTCCATCAATGGTTACGACGCTATGAGTGCCATGATGCGATATCGACTCAACGCTACATTGAAAAAAAACAAGCAAGCCATCTACGAGATAGAGCGATACTTGGAAATGGAACCCGACAATTATCAGTTTCAACTATTCCGCATGCAACTATACGAACAGACACAACAACCTCCTACAAAGATGATTCTTGCTTACGAAGCAATACTGAGATTGGACCCTCGCAATTTAATGGTGATGAATAATCTGGCATGGAATATATGTCTAAACAATGGTAATATGCTACGCGCAGAGGAGCTATCACGAATAACCATTATGCGCGAACCAAGCAATCCTATCTATTTGGACACTTATGGATGGATAATGTACCTGTTGGGCGATTGCGAATCGGCTAAATTCTATTTAGAACGCGCTATTGAGTATAGTGGAGAAACGGTAGATAAAGAAATCATCACACATTACAACGAAACGCTAAAAAAATGCAAATAAAAAAGTGGTATATATTGGTTATAGTGGCAATGATAGCTCTGTCATCTTGCTCGGTTAGTCGACGAGCAAGCACACGTTATCAGACACTATCACAACGCGTACAAGTACAATTAGAATGGAATCAACAGCGATATAGCATGAACAGCACAGTACGCATATGGCGCGACGAGATAATTATAGTATCGGTGCAACCAATGCTTGGTATAGAAATGTTGCGCGTAGAAGCCACAAGAGATAGTGTATTGGTGCTTGACAAAATGAATAGAAGATATGTGACATTAGCATATAGCGACATCGAACAACAGACTCGACTGAAAATAAATTACAAAACTCTACAAGACCTACTATCCAAACCCGTAAGCAAAGAAAACAAAGAGCACATAGCATTGACGTTGGATACAGGTAATCACCAACTAAAGTTATCATGCCAATTTTCCAACCGAGAATACAACACCCTACAAGATGCTACAAGAGCTAAAATAAGCCGATATAAACAAGTCGATTTACGCACAATACTACCCCTATGAGATACACCATTATCATATATCTAATGTGCCTATTGGCGATGCCGATAGGAGCACAGAACGTAAAAGAGTTGCAGAAGCAGCAACGCGAATTGCAACAACAATTGGAAGAAACGGCTAAGATGTTGAAGCAGACCAAACAAAACGAGACAGCCACAGAAAACAAACTAACTCTGCTAAATAACGATATCAAGACACGCAAAAAACTCATCAATAATATCCAAGGAGAGATCAATGCGCTTAACGGCGAAATGGGTACACTAAGACAAAAACGCTCAGCTCTACAAAAAGAATTGGAAGGGGCGAAAGCCGACTATGCACGATTAGTGCGCGAAACCCACTACGCAGATATGCAACAGTCGCCATTGCTATTTCTACTATCAGCTGAGAGTTTTCAACAATTGATTCGTCGCGTGCAATACATGCAACAATTCGCAGCATACAGAAAAGAGCAGGTAAAAAAAATAGAATCGCTACAAACTAACATTGATATACAAAATAATCTCTTAGCAGACCGCAAACAAGATCGTTCTACTGCTCTCCAATCCCAAAAACGCGAGCAAGAAAAACTCACTCGCGACGAGCGCAAGCAGAAAGATATGCTCAACTCGCTAAAAAAACAAGAAAAAGATCTATTGGCTAAGCAGAAAGAGCAACAGAAAAAAGTAGAGGCACTCAACAAGCAAATCGAAGAGATGATTGCCAAACAAGTACGTACCACTACAACATTGACCAAAGAACAACAACTCATAGCTGGCGGATTTGAAGCCAACCAAGGAAGATTACCATGGCCTGTGGAAAAAGGATTTATCAGCGGGTACTTTGGCAAACATCAGCACCCTGTACACGAACATGTAACAGTAAACAACAAGGGTATCTATCTACAGACTGTGAGCGGATCTAATGCCCGATCAATATACGAAGGCGAAGTAACTAGTTGCGCACAAATCAACGGTACCTACGCAGTGATCGTGCAACATGGTAATTACCGAACAGTATATTCGCCATTGAAGAAAATTTATGTAAAACAGGGAGATAAAGTAACTGCCAAACAAGCTATTGGCGAAATCGCTACTAACACAAGTGAGGACAACAAAACTGAGCTATACTTCCAAATATATAAAGACCGCACAATTCTAAACCCAGGATTGTGGTTGGCGCAATAAAATAGGTAATTTTGAATTAAAACTAAGATATGAAAAGAACAACTAAACTATTCTGTCTGCTATTGATTACCGTGCTTATCTGCGGATGCAAACAAGACAATTGGCTAGATTGGAAATTGCAAAATGAATTGTGGCTGATCAACAATGCCAAACAAGCAGACGTAAAAACCACTTATACAGGATTGCAGTACAAGTGCATTGAGAAAGGATGGGAAGGGTCAACTCGACCAGACAATGCTAAAACTGTAACCATCACATATACAGGTAAATTCATCAATGGATATCTTTTTGAAAGCACTTATAACAACGAACAGGGAAAGGATATTCCTGCAACAATGTCGGTAAGCGGTTTGGTAAGTGGTTTCGCTGAAGGTCTCAAGATGATGAACCAATTTGGAATATATGAGTTTTATATTCCTTATTACCTAGGATACGGCGAAGTGGCGAGGGGAACCGAAGGCGCTAGTTTTTTCATTCCTCCATACACTACTCTAATCTTTCGAGTTGAATTACATCGTATCAACTGATGAACAGCAAACTATTTATACCATTTCTGATATTTGTAACCAGCTTACTAACATCAGCTTGTGACGACGTGAATCGTCATAGTTCTATCCCCTATGCTCCTGTAGAGTATCGCGTTCGCATCACACAAGAGTACCCACACTTTGTATTGGGAAACGGCTACCAAACCATGCGTGTGACCACAGGTAAAATAATAGGGGAGTTTGTCGGATATGCCGGGTTACTGATTTGGATTGGGATGGACGATGCTTATCATGCAGCCGATCTGTGTTGCCCCCACTGTGTCAAGCGCAATCAACCATTGGAAGTAGATGGGATATTTGCCTATTGCAAGCTATGTGGCGAACATTACGACATCAGTTACGGGATTGGCAATCCTACTAAAAACATCTCCAAAGAAGCATTAAAACGTTACAACACATCATTCCGTAATATGGCAACAGGAGCTGAATTATATGTCTTTAATTGACATATCTGAGGCAAAGAGGCTATGAGGAGATTCACCACACAACATGCTCAGTATTTATAAAGCATCCGCAGGCAGCGGAAAGACACATACACTTACATTTGAATACCTCGTGATGTTGTTTCGCGATTACCAACAACATCACGGTCGTTTCCTGCCTCATAGTCACATCTTAGCAGTTACCTTTACTAAAAAAGCAACCGCAGAGATGAAAGAGCGAATACTGAAAGCACTTTATATCTTGTCAACCACACCAGAAGAGTCACCTTTTTATAAAGACTTGATTAAACTGTTTCGTACCGACAGTTTTACCCTACAAACTCAATCACGACAACTACTGATTGATATACTCAAAGACTACAACCATTTCTCCGTATCAACAATTGACGGATTTTTCCAACAAGTGATACGCACTTTCGCCTTAGACCTCAATCTATCTACGACCTACGACATTGCCTTAGATGGCGACGAAGTCGTGCAACAAGCTGTGGACGATATTTTCCGTCGTATCCGATTACAACAAGAAGGCAATCAAGATATCGTATCTTGGATTACTGAGTTTGCGCAACACAAAATGGACGAAAATGCCAATGGCAACCTGCACCGCAGCATTAGTGATTTCTCCAAACAACTTAACAAAGAAGAAGTCAAACGACATATCGGAGACCTTCAAGAATTCTTTAAGAACAAACAGAATATAAAGGAATATAAAGCTACACTATCGCAGATTATAACAAAAACCACTCAGCACATTACTGCTATTCAACAGCAAGCTACTAAATGGATCGAAAATATAGAAGGAATCAAGTCAGACGCTGTAGCAGCTTTCTACAAACCTGTTCAAGAGATTCTTGACAAGGGGCTCAACAAGACATTTTTAAAAGTTTTAGAACAACCCGAAGCGATATATGTAAAAAGCAAAACAACCAAATCGCAGCAGGCATATATCCTTTCACTCTACGAAAACCATCTGCGCCCACTCTATCAAGAAATGGCTGATGTATTTAATGAAGAAATCATTGACTATTATACCGCAGTAGCCATATCCAAACATTTATATACCATCGGACTATTGCAAGATGTTGCCGAACAAGTAGAAGCGACCAACCGCCAAATTGGTCGAGTACCTATTTCCGATGTCAATATGCTTATTCATGATGTGATTGACGGACAAGAGGCTCCCTTCATCTACGAACGAATGGGGCAATATCTGCACCATTTTATGATTGATGAATTTCAAGATACTAGTGCACTGCAATGGCAAAACTTCTATCCCCTCATCAACGAGGCAGAAGGTAAAGGCTGTGATAACCTAATCGTTGGCGATGTCAAGCAGAGTATTTACCGTTGGCGCAATTCCGATTGGAAACTGCTCGCTGGTGTACATAGCAAATTCTCCAATGTAAAGCAGCCTGATATGCTCTACAATTGGCGAAGTGCCAAGTTGCTGATCGAAGAGAACGAGCAACTCATCAGCGAATATGCCAAATGGATGGGCAAACAGTTCGAGCAAGAGAAATGGGACACAGAATCGCCTTTAGCACAAATGGCAATGTCCATTTACGAAACAGATGCTATCCATCAAAAGGCGAAAAAAGAGTATCCCGGACTATTCCAACTACAATTCTTTGATGCCAAGGCTGAAGATCTTATCCAACGGACCTTGCAAGCTGTAGATACCCAGCTACAATCGCTTAACAAAGAGGGATTTGAGTGGAAAAATATCGCATTGTTAGTACGCCGAGGCGATGATGCAGAACTATTAGCTCGCTATTTAATTGAGAAGAACTATCCCGTTGAGTCTGCCGAAGGTATGCGTATTCAGTCGCATCCTGCTGTGCAACTACTCGTAGCACTCATGCAGCAACACATACAACCTAAAAACGAGGTGGTAGAACACCTTATACGCAATCTACATTCGCCTTTCACAGAGGAACAACAGTCTGCCATTGACGAAGCATTTACGCTACCTCTTTACGAATCCGTACAACAAATCATCACGCTTCTGCACCTCTCCAAACAAGAAGGGGCACTACCTTATCTAACGGCATTTCAGGACCAAATATATCAATTCACACAGAAGCGTGTTTCCAATATATCTTCTTTTATTGAATATTGGGAAAAGAAAGCAGAAAAAGCTACCATTCCTTCTTCACCAGTTGTCAATGCAATACGTATTCTAACCATTCATAGTTCCAAAGGATTGGAGTTCGATGTGGTTATGCTTCCTTTCCTCAATTGGGATATTCAGCGCACACACCAAGGCGAGATTTTTTGGTGTCTGCCACACACATCTCCTTTCAACCAAATGCCTTTGGTTGCAGTACCTCTCTCATCCCAATTACTCAAAACGCACTTCAAAAAAGAGTATATCAACGAGATTATCTCTCAGTATATCGACAATCTAAACCTAACATACGTAGCATTCACACGTCCAAAATTACGCCTTTATGCCTACGGACAAATGTATCCAACCAATAAAGATGACAAACCACAAATCAGCAAAATTAGTCATCTAATCTCCTATCTCTACGACAAACAGATTGCAGAAAAATCCTTATTAAAACGTACAGACGAGAATATTTACATATACACCAAAGCAGACGAGAATCTATCATTCATACCTTCTGACACCGATGAACATAACACCCGAAAGGCACAATACATCTCGTCGCCTATTGGAAAACGCCTACAATTGCGCAGCCGAGCAGAAGATGACTTTGCAGAAGACACGCCATTGGAGACCATAGACTTAGGTATTCTCATGCACGAGTGGTTAGCCCAAATCAATATATGGCAAGATGCTCTGCCTACCTTAGACCGTATGATGACCGAAGGGCGAATCACCCCAAGCCAACAAGCCTCTATGCAACAACAGATGCACGCTCTCCAACAACTTGTGCAACGAGAAGGAAAAAACCATTGGTTCACTTCCCCCGAAATAGTATATAATGAGATTGATATTCTCACCACAACGGGAAAGACACAACGCCCTGACCGTGTGATGATTAGTGGAAAAACAGCTATTATCATTGACTATAAATTTGGAGGAGAACACCCTACAATCTACCAAGAGCAATTGCGTAACTATACCCTATTGCTCCAACAAATGGATTACACGGTAGAAGCGTATATTGTCTATGTAGCACAACAGAAAATAGAACAAATTCAATAACAAATGATAACCCACGAACAAGTCATATCCATTGGGCGTATTACCCGAACACACGGAAAACGAGGTGAGATTCAGTGCCTTACAAACAACGAATATTGGGATAATGCGGATGCCACCTTCCTTATTCTCAACATCAACAATATTCTCGTTCCTTTTCGAGTAGTTGATTGGCGAGGTAAAGGCAGCGACTCGCTCATCTTTCAACTCGACTATATCACCGACGAACAGACAGCACAACAACTCATCGGTTGCCAAGCCTACATGCTTTTATCGGATATGAGCGAAGAAGAGGAAGTCATGCCTACTTGGCAAAGTCTGTTGGGGTATCGCGTTCTTGATACAGACCAAGGCGAACTAGGCACAATTACCTACGTAGATGAAACGACCATCAATACCCTCATCACTCTCAACCATAAGCAACTCATTCCACTCCACGAAGATTTTATCATCCATATCGAACCAGACAAACAACTCATCACTATTTGTTTGCCATTTATTTTTACCAAAGAATAACGCATGCAAAAAACCACTATACAAGAGATGAATCGCCTCACCCCAGAGGCATTTCACGAGGCAGAGAAAGTGCCACTGATTGTGGTATTAGATAATATCCGAAGCCAACACAATATCGGAGCCGTTTTTCGCACTGCAGATGCTTTTTGTCTGCAAGGAGTTTGGCTCTGCGGTATCTGTTGCTGCCCACCTAACAACGAAATTCATAAAACAGCACTCGGAGCAGAACAGACTGTGGATTGGCGCTATTTTGAGCAAACATTAGATGCAGTCAAGACACTACAAGCAGATGGCTACACCGTTTATGCTATAGAACAAGCACACGGAGCGACTATGCTCAATAATCTGCAATTAGCTCAACATCAAAAGACGGCTATCATCATGGGACACGAAGTCTTTGGCGTACAACAAGACGTGGTAGATGCAGCTAACGGTTGTATTGAGATTCCGCAATATGGAACCAAACATTCGCTCAATGTGAGTGTCACCGCGGGAATCGTAATGTATGAACTATCTAATATGCTAAGATAATACTATTTCCTCCCTAAGGGGAGGTCAAGAGGGTTATGTCAAATCGTAAATTAACACTATTGGCTCCTGCTCGCGATGTAGAGGTGGGAATAGCAGCCATTCAAGCAGGTGCAGATGCTGTATATATCGGAGCACCTGAGTTTGGTGCACGTCAAGCGGCAGGCAATTCGGTGGAAGACATCGCTACCTTGGTGAAATACGCACGTCGCTTTGAAGCACAAGTGCTTGTCACACTCAACACCCTACTCCATGAGGATGAGTATCCTCGCGCATGCGCACTCGCGCGCGATTTATACAAGGTGGGAGTAGATGCACTTATCATTCAAGATCTTCGTTTATTGGATTACGACTTACCACCCATTCGTTTGCACGCTTCTACACAGTGCGACAATCGTACACCCGAACAAATACACCATCTACAAAAAAAAGGGTTCCATCGTGTAGTTCTTGCAAGAGAGTTATCCATAGAACAAATACGAGAAATCCACCACGCTACACAAAACTCCCCCATTGAATTAGAAGCCTTTGTACACGGAGCATTATGCGTGAGTTATAGTGGTCGTTGCTACCTATCAGAAGTGCTAATGAATCGTAGTGCTAATCGCGGTTGCTGCGCACAACTATGCCGCCAACGCTATGATCTGTTAGACAAGGACGGCAATGAGGTGCTGGATTTACATGGCAAGCCTATTCACCAGCGCTACCTACTCTCATTGCAAGATATGGATCGCAGTCTACACTTGGCAGAAATGATTGAAGCAGGTGTGACAACCTTCAAGATTGAAGGACGACTCAAAGACCGTGACTATGTAACCAATATCGTTGCTTACTACCGCCTACTTCTTGACCAACTAATTAATAGCAACTCCTCTTTAGAACAAGCCTCTTCCCCATCCGTATATCAGTACGATTTTACACCTACTCCTACGAAGACTTTTCATCGCGGACAAACCGACTATTTCTTGCACGGTCGTACTACTAATATGACTAATTGGCAAACACCTAAATCCACAGGTGAAAAGATTGGTAAAGTCGTTGCCACTAAGCATAATGCCATTCGCGTACAACTACTTTCTAACATCATATTGCACAATGGAGATGGTATCTGCTACGAAGACAAAGGTTTCGCAATCAACAAGATAGAAGGAGACTGGATTTATCCTAATATTCGGATGTCGGATGTTGGGAATCAAATAATAGGAACAACCTTGTATCGTAATCTTGATACGGACTTTCTGCGTTCGCTAACAGCTCAACGCCGCATACCTGTAGCTATTCGTTTTGAGACTACTGAAATGGGGTATAGCCTAAGCATAGGCACTCTGAATGCCGAATTTGAAGCTGAGCACCAAATTGCAAACAACCCAGAACGTGCACTACAAACCCTTATTCAGCAACTGAGCAAATTAGGCGACACACATTTTATCGCTACAACAATCACAATCATAGCCAATAATCAGGAATGTTCAGAGTCATTCCCATATTTTATACCTATCAGTCAAATCAATCAATGGAGACGCCAATTAATCAACCCCTAATGACTTGTAAATATTGCATACTTTACGAGTTAGGACATTGCAGGAAAATCAATCCCATGACAAACGAGCCACGCTACCTTCGTTTGCAGAATGGCACTATACTCACATTGGAGTTCGACTGCAAAAACTGCGAAATGCGTATCTATAAACAATGCTAACTACACTAAATAACTCTAAGTAGCTCGCTTGCGAGCGATAAACAACACAATATTATGGCAGCACATCAGGTAAACGTATATTTTTGGTTGATTGATACCATCGCTTCTGGACATCTTACCCGCGAAGATATCAATCGTCGTTGGGCACATTGTCGCTATAACGAAAATGGAGAAAGCGAATTTCCTGAACGTAAATTTCATCGCTACAAAGAAGAAATACAAGAGATTTTTGATGTAGATATACGTTGCAATCGATCACATAACTATTATTATATTGACAACAAAGATGATATATCAGGCGGTTTTACCCGCAAGTGGTTGCTCAACGCGATGGCAGTACACTCTATGATGGATCAGGCACAAGATATGAACGAATGTATCCTGTACGAAGATATTCCTGAAGGTACACAATACTTAAGTCTGATTGTGGATGCAATCAAACAACGCCATCAACTGCGCTTTAGTTATCATAGTTTCAATAGCAAAGAAGAATACGAATTAACATTAGCCCCTTACTGTTTAAAAGTATTTAAGCAACGTTGGTACGTAGCAGGCTGTCCTTCTACCCACCCCAATGAGAGACGCATTTATGCTCTTGACCGCGTAAAGAATATGCGCCCAACAGATTTGTCATTTATCTATCCAATAGATTTTAATGCCAAAGAATTTTTCGCTCCCTACTATGGTGTATTCCGCAATGCAACGCCAACCAAAGTGCTTATTGAAGCCAAACCTGAATCTGCAAAATTTTTGCGACTACTACCTCTACACGAATCGCAAAAAGAACTCCGACAATTTAATGGAAATACCTTTTTCGAATATTTCATCGCACCAACTTTTGACTTTATACAAGAATTACGCACGCATGGGACGGACATTCGAGTACGCGAACCAGAAGTGTTAGTAGAGATATTTCGCAAAGAAGCGCAAAAGGCATACGAGATGTACTGTCAGTAGTTTCATGTAGGCTTAAGATCCCGTTAAAAACCCGTTATAAACCCGTAACGGATCAGAAGATCAGCGTATAAAAAACAAAAAAGTGCATTTTTTTGCACTTTTTTTGTTTTTTTATTAACTTATGACAAGTTTTGACAGTTTACAATAGTACCTTTGCAGCGTCAAACGAAACAAACAGAGTATTAACCAACAAAAATGTACGACTATGCAACTGGAATTTAACTTCAATCAAAAAGACTTGCAAACAAACACCAAAGAGTTCTTCAGCAATATGTATAGTATTCTTATTTGGATGCAAATCCTGTCACAACAAGCATAAGATTATACAACAATCAGTATTCACTTTTTCATTCTACAATTATGACAGCAACAAACAACAAGGTGAATTCACTCACCAAGACCGCCGAAGGTATTACGGAGATTCAACCCAATCGTATGCAACACTACCGCATGCATCTACGTACAATCACTAATGGGCTTATTGAAATGGCTAAGGCCGCAGGGCGCACGAAATATACATGCAATCAGTTATTGCGTGAATGTTACAATCTTGTAGATGCAGAATTTCACACCTACGATGAATGGAAAGAACAAGGAGCCTTTGTTCGCCGTGGAGAACATGCTTATCTCTTCTGGGGTGCCCCTATCACCAACGAAAGAGGATTTCGCTATTGTCCAATAGAGTTCCGTTTCTGCCGCGAACAAGTAGGTTTCAAAGAAGCATAAACTCAAATAGATGCCTACGACATCATCAAAAGTGCATTAACAAAAGAAAGAGAGATGCCAAATAATGCACCTCTCTTTTTTTGTATTGTATCAACTCAAGATTATTTGATTTGTGTACCAAGAATATTGTACATATTCTCACCACTAATAATCATCAATTGACCATTGTTGAGCACCTTTACAGGAAGTTCAACAGTGATAATATCCTCTACATCAGTAGCAGCACCCGCAATCTTCACTACGACCTGAGTAGCACGTACTTGATTGGTAGTTGCTGTAAATACAACCTCAGTTGCACTACCAGTCCATGTGCCTACAGGACCTGAATATGTGTAATCACCACCATCAACGGTGAAGCAACCAGGACCATACTTAACATCATCGTTTGCTGTACAAGTAAACTCTACAGATACGATATTACCTACAGTAGAAGTAATTTTCAATGTTTCGCTCTTGTAAACACGATAGTGGTTCTCATTGTTATACACACCGATAATACCCTTTGAAACAACCATAGTCACACCATCTTTCTCCACAGTATATTCTGTCTGATTTGCAGCATCTTCCGAAGCATTACCTTTATCTACATCAGCATCGAAAGTCACCTCGCCTGCTGGAGTCTCAGGGTTTTCAGGATTCTCTGGATCTGGGTTCTCTGGAGTTGTGCCACTTTCGTTGAGTTCTATATCTTCATACATAGGCTCACCATCTACCTCGCTATAAGCATAAGCATATACATTTACAACTTGATCATAAGTGTATGTCTTACCATCGGCAGCTGTAAATGAACCCTTGAAAGAGTAATTTCCTTCATTATCTACATTCTTAATGGTCAAAGTACCTACGAAATCCTCAGCATTTTCATCGGTTGCAATTACATCATCAGCACTTGTCAAATACTCTGTGTACAATACGTTGTATGTGCCGTTGATAGCAGTCTTGCTTGGTGTCTCGTTAACCTTTACATATACATCTGGATATATGTAGTCCTCTGCATCATAATCATAGTCATTATACAAATCAAATACCCAATAATCACCAAATTCAGGATCATTCACATAGATAGCATCTGCATAATTCAAGTTCTCAATCTCTGTACCTGTTACAGGTGTTTCAGGAGTCTCAGGAGTATCTGAACCACCTTCACCATCAATAGTTACTACAATTTGTGTTGCACGAGCTTGATTATTAGTTGCTGCAAAAGTAACAGATGTTGCATTACCAACCCAAGTTCCTACCGGACCAGAATAGGTGTACTCACCACCTTCAACAGTAAAACTACCAGGACCATACTTAACGTCATCATTAGCGGTACAAGTAAACTCTACAGAAGTAATATTGCCTACGGTACTGGTAATTGTCAGTGTTTGACCTTTATACACACGATAGTGTGCCTCGTTGTTGTAAGTACCCAAGATACCTGAACTTACCTCTACTGTCACACCACTTTTTGTGATAGTGTAAGCAGCAGCATTGTTGGAGTCTGTACCCGCATTACCCTTATCCGCATCAGCGTCAAAGGTAACAACGCCTGCAAAACTCATCATCGAGAAGAGCAATGCGCTGAAAAACAAAGCTATTTTTTTCATAATAAATTAAATATTCAAGATAAATAATTACTTCACTTGTGCACCGAGGATAGTATAAACATTCTCGCCACGAACGATATAAATTTGACCATCCATCAATACTTTCTCAGGAACGTCACTTGCGAGAATATTCTCCACACCAGTAGATCCTTCCAACGTCACGACAACTTGGGTAGCACGTACTTGGTTAGAAGTTGCAGTAAAGGTAATCACAGGAGCATTTCCTGTCCATGTACCTACTGGACCTGAATAGGTGTACTCACCACCAACAACAGTGAAGCAACCAGGACCATACTTAGCATCGTCGTTTGCAGTACAAGTAAACTCAACCTTCACAATATTGCCTGCAGTAGAGGTAAGAGTCAAAGTTTGATTCTTATAGATGCGATAGTGCATCTCATTGTTGTAAGTACCAAGAATACCGCTTGATACGGTCATAGTTACACCATTCTTAGTCACAACATATTCAGCTGCATTATTAGAATCAGTACCTGCGTTACCCTTATCAACATCGGCATCGAATACGATCGCACCCGCTGGAGTTTCAGTACCAGGATTATCAGTAGTCTCCTCCTTCAAAACGATTTCCTCATCATCTTCATCGTAAGCGGTTACCTCCACAGTCTTATTGAACTTGTAAGTCTTACCATCAACACCTACAAATGAGCCTGTGAAAGAATAGTCAATTCCTTTTACATTCTTCACAGCAACAGTTCCTGCGACGCTACCCATCTCTACAGACTCAGTTGCAGAAGCCCAATAAGTAGCAGATAGCAAAGAATATGTACCATTGATGGCAGTTTTTGCAGTTGCGGCTACAGTAAGATCCAATTTTGGATAAACATAGGCTGTGTCAAAATTGTTATATAAAATAAAATCGTATTGAGCCACCTCATCATTCATATTATACCATGCATCTGCGTATTGCAAACCTATAATATTAACGACATTAGACGGTGTCGTTCCTTGAGAAAGGACTACGATAGATGTTGGAGACTTGATTCCTGGCACACCGAAATATTTTTCCAAAGAACCACAAATTAACACTTCAGCACCTAATTTATCTGGGTTCTCCACCAGGTTAAATGCTAGACGTAAGTCACCAGAAGGTAATTGCACAGGTACGACATTTGCGGTTTCACCCATTGCACTTGCAATCACGATATTGGTATGATATGCTTTACCATCATCTCCCTCGAAAGGAGCTTCCGTATCTAAACCAGAACTGAGTGCTTTACCGTTCACTTGACCGACAATAAAACCTTTCACATAGTGAGGACCTTTACTCGTATTGTCCAAAGCCAATACATCCTCTACAGTATATGGATTAACTTCGCTACCGTCGCCAACAACATCTTCTATCGAAGGAGTTGAAGGAGTAGAAGGAGTGCTACTTGCAATCAATGGGTTAGTACTATTCCATATATGAGCAGCACCTTTGCCCACTGTCTCATAAGTACCTTTGTAGTTAGTCAACTCACCATAAACTACCACAAAGTCACCTACCGCTACTACATTAGGATCGGTAATCTTCTGACCATTAAGACCATACACTTGATACGCCATAAAGTCATCCGCAGAATCAGCTCCCTTTACGTTCTCCATGAAAAATTGCGCGTTACCAAAGTCAGAAACACCAGATTCATGCTTCGCGTGGATTTTTTTCACATAACCCATTACGTAGTACTTAGTACCTGTAGTTGCACCAGAATCCAATGCGGCACAAATCTCGCGTGCTTGGAGTACGTCAATAGCTTCCGCAGGAATATTCCAGCCTTGCGCTTCTGCTGGGATTTCAATCGTAACAGCAGACAGATTCAATGTCATTACTGCGACGAATACAAAAAGTAGAATTCTTTTCATACTAAAATGAATTTTAAGTTAATATTAATTTTTTATTGTTTTTCTCTACTAAAAGTGTGCAAAGGTACAAATAATTATTCACATACGCAAAAAAATTTGCATTTTTCCATAAAAACTTGTACCTTTGCGCAAAATTTTGAAAATTATGGCAAAGATACTTGTTATAGATGATGAACGTGCCATCCGAAATACGCTCAAGGAAATTTTAGAATTTGAGAGTTATAATGTGGACACAGCCGAAAATGGTAGATTGGGGTTAGAGAAGGCATTATCACACCCCTACGATCTTATCTTCACGGACATAAAGATGCCCGAAATGGATGGTTTGGAGTTTTTATCTCAGTACCGCGAAGGCATGGCACAACACAATTCGGAGGAAGCCCCCGTAGTAGTTATCACTGGACATGGTTCGGTAGATTCCGCAGTAGAATCACTAAAGAAAGGAGCCTTTGATTTTATACAAAAGCCATTGGATCTCAATCGATTACTACTCACAACCAAGCATGCTCTTGATCACAAATCACTGGTACAAGAGACCAAAGTTCTACGTAAGAAAGTGGGCAAACGCAATCAGATGATAGGTGAGAGTGCAGCTATCACACGCGTGCGAAGCATCATAGACAAGGTCGCGCCTACAGAAGCACGAGTACTAATTACTGGTTCCAACGGAACAGGGAAAGAGGTTGTAGCTCACCTCATTCATGAAAACAGCCAACGCTCCAATGCTGTAATTGTAGAGGTCAATTGCGCAGCCATTCCAAGCGAACTGATAGAGAGCGAGTTGTTTGGTCATATGAAAGGCAGTTTTACTGGAGCCGTAAAAGATCGCGCAGGAAAGTTTGAACAAGCAGATGGAGGCACACTTTTCTTAGATGAAATCGGAGATATGAGTCTATCTGCGCAGACCAAAGTACTACGCGCGCTACAAGAAAACGAAATCACCCGCGTAGGCAGCGACAAGAGCATCAAAGTGAATGTACGTGTACTCGCTGCGACCAATAAAAATCTAAAGCAAGAAATTGAAAAAGGCAATTTCCGTGAGGACCTTTACCATCGCCTCAATGTCATTCCTATCCATGTCCCAGACTTAAAAGATAGGAAAGAAGATATTCCACTGTTAGTCAATCATTTTATCCAACTCATATGTGCCGAGCAAGGCTGGAAAAACAAGAGCATTAGCAAAGATGCCATAGAGGCTCTGCAACAACATCATTGGCCTGGTAATATCCGCGAGCTTCGCAATGTAGTAGAGCGATTGATTATCCTTTCTGGAGATGAGATTACAGCAGAAGATGTTAATCTGTACATGTAACATGATTCTATACGAAATCAGCATATTAAACTATAAAAATATCCGAGAAACGACGCTTCGTTTTTCAGATAAACTCAATTGTTTTGTCGGATTAAACGGACAAGGCAAAACGAACATTTTAGACGCTATCTACTACCTTAGCTTTACCAAATCTGCTTACAATACCATTGATAGTCAAAACATTACGCATAACGAAGATTTGGCAATGATTCAAGGACGCTACCTCTTGGATGAAGGACTATCAGACAACTTAGAAGTCATCTCGTGTGGTATCAAACGCGGCGTAAAAAAACAATTTCGCCGTGGCAAAAAAGACTATCAACGCCTCATTGACCATATCGGTTTGATTCCTCTCGTGATGGTTAGTCCGCAAGATAGCGAACTCATCAGCGAAGGTAGCGACGAGCGCAGGCGCTTCATGGACGGCGTGATTTCACAATACGACAAGCAATACTTGGAGTATCTCACTCGCTACAACGCATTGCTCAAACAACGAAACGCTCTACTCAAGCAGTACGAGGAACACCCATCACAAGCTCCAAAAGAGCTATTCGAAGTCATTGAATTGCAAATGGCGGAGTTGGCGATCTATATCTACCAACAACGCACCGATTTCATACAGCAGTTCACGCCTGCTTTTCAAGAAATGTACTCCGCCATTTCGGGAAATAGCGAACATGTCTCATTACACTATATATCTCAACTGCAAGAACGCGACTTGATAGAGTCTTTTGCGCGAACACGACAACGAGACTTAGCAATAGGTTGGACCACACAAGGCATACATAAAGATGAACTAGAGATGCGTTTAGGGGAACATCCCCTAAAGCGCGTTGGCAGTCAAGGACAACAAAAATCCTATTTGCTCGCCATGAAATTGGGACAAGCCATTTTCTTAGGCAAACCTATTCTCTTATTGGACGACATTTTCGACAAATTAGACTCCGAGCGGATGCAACGTATTATCCAATTAGTGAGCAGCAATCGTTTTGGTCAGATTTTCATCACCGATACCGACCGTCAGCACCTAACCACCATACTCAATCAAATGTTAGACGACGCATCTGTATTTCATGTAACAGCAGGAGAATTCCAACAGATATAATACTATCTTTATCGTCAGCTTCACTTTATAGGGGAAATCATTTTCTCCTATTTTTTATTCCTTTTCTTTGGAAAAAAGTGCATTTCATTAATAAAACGCATGCGTACACGCGAGAAATTTGCACATTCCAAATACTTATATTAATTTTGCGCCGTATTTTGGATTTATATGCGTACATTTCATCGCATAAATCTTAAAAAATGACATAGAATATTAACAAAAAGTACATATTTCAATGAAGAAAATCTACACTTTTCTCTTAACAATGACACTGCTTATTTTAGCAGGTAGCGACTGTATTTACGCCCAACAACTACCTAACCCCAGTTTTGAAGACTGGAGCGGGCCCAAATTTGACGGCAAAGAACAACCCAAAGATTGGTACGGAAGCAATATCAGCCAAGCGGGTATCAATTTCAACCTCACCAACCGCGAAGCGGGTCACACTGGTTCCTATAGTATAATGGTCAAGGACACCAAGGTCGGTGCATTGGGTATCACCGAGTTGTCTCCTGGCTATTTCTCCTTGGGCAAACCATGGAGCTGGATCAAAGATCTTAACACCAACACCGCTACTGCTGGTACATCAGGCGGCATCACATGGACTCATCGTCCTGACACGATGTCGGTATGGATCAAGCGCGTAGGTCCTAATGTAGATAAAGAGGATTTCTATCTGCTCTATTACGCATGGACAGGTACTGCTAAAGGCGATAAATACAAAGCCAAAGATGGTAGTTGCTCTTCGGTAAGCCAAACCAATGAAGAGAGCGATATTCGCCAAGCATTGGATGCCAACGAATGTGGTACAATCCAAAAAGCTAGCCAGATTGCAGAGGGTATGTGGCGCGAGATGAAGCAATATGGCGACTGGACCAACATCCGTGTGCCTATCTACTATTTCAACGACGATGTACCAGAGATGATGAATATCATCTTCTCTGCCTCCAACTACCCTAACTTCCGCGCAAAGGATGGTCTGTACGAAAACAGCGCCCTCTATGTGGATGATGTGGAGCTCATCTATTCGTCCAAAATTGACAAACTTTATATCGGAAGCAAAGAGTGGAAGGCATTTGACCCCAACTCCACCGAAGAACAAAACTATTCACTCGGACGCACAGTTACTGAAATCCCAGCCATCAAAGCTGTTCGAGGAGTAGGCTCACTCACCAACGCACGTGGTAATACAGTTGATTTCCCTGGTCGTGAATTGCAAACCAACGAGATGACTATCACACCAGGTATCATCGATGGCAATCCCACTATTATCACTGTCAGCTCTGAAGATGGAAAAAGCACTACTACATATAAAATTAAGTTTGTGCGTGAAGCAAGCACTAATGCAAAGCTATCTAACATCTTCGTCAATGGTAAAGCCATTAACAATTTCCAACCTGCAATATATAACTACACTGTAGAGTTGCCATATGGTACCAATGCGGCTCCAACCATATCTGTTGAAGCACAAGAAGATGAACAAACCATAAGCATCACTCAACCTACGAGTACTACAAGTACTGCATCTATCACTGTTACAGCAGCTGATAAGAAAACAACAGCTACCTACACTATACAATTCAAAGTGGCGCAGCTATCCGACAACACGCTGAAAGATATTAAAATCAATGGAACATCCTTGGCAGGATTCACTCCTAGCCAAACCACATATCACGTTTCGCTACCTATTACCACAACCTCTATGCCTATCGTAGAGGCGATCTCCGCATACCCTGAAGGCGAGCAAACCATCAAGCATACTACTCCTGCTGTTATTGACGGAGGAACCTATCAAATCAGCGTATCTACACCAGGTAACCCTACCCCTAAAATTTACAAACTAAATTTCAAGTTGGAGGCATCCTCTTACGCATTGCTCAAGAGTTTGCAAATGGGTGATAATCTCATCACTGATTTTGCCCCTGATCGCACTACCTATTATGTCAATCTGCCTATTGGTACCACAGAATTGCCTACTATCACCTATGAGAAGGGCGAACCTACCCAACAAGTATTGGTAGAGGAAGGAGGTCTCAATGGTGTCAGCAAGGTACTCGTTACCGCAGGCAACGGCATCAACAGCACCGAATACAAGATTGTAGTATCCACTGCCCTTTCAGAGATTTCTTCACTCAACATGATTTATATAGGTGGTGAAGCACTCGCAGATTTTGCTCCTGAAAAGACCTCATACTCCTATACTCTACCTATCGGAACAACCCTATTGCCAGCAATAACGGTGGACAAAGGCGATGAATACCAAACAGTGAATATTATCACAGGAGGCATCAATGGCACTACCCGTATCACAGTCACTGCACAAAATGGCAATACCACCGTTTACCAGATTGCCTTTTCAGTAGGCAAGGCCACAAATGCTACGCTCAAAATGATTTATCTGGACGGACAACCATTGGATGGATTCGACCCTAACATCCTCGAATACGATTGTCCATTACCAAAAGGCACCACCCAACTGCCTATCATCACATATGACCAAGCGGATGAATATCAGACCATTACCACACGTGATGGAGGCATCAATGGCGACTATAAAATCACCGTGCGTCCACAATCAGGTGCAAGCCAAACCTACGTTCTCCACTTCTCTGTTGAGACATCCGACAACTCCAGTCTCAACAACATATACATTGATGGAAAAGCATTAGAGAATTTTCATCCCGACACACTCCACTACACCATCACATTGCCAATGGGAACAACCACGATTCCAACCGTTACGTACGAAAAAGCAGAAGAATCGCAGAAAGTACTTAATATCCTCAGTGGCAACGTACAAACCATCAAGGTGACAGCCGAGAGTGGAACTACACGCACCTACATCATCACTTTCATTATCCAACGTTCTGAAAGTGCATTCCTAAAGATGATTTATCTGGATGGAGATAGTCTGACAGGATTCGATCAAAAAGTATTCGATTACACCGTATCGCTCAGCAGTTCCACTTGTCCTATCATCACTGTGGACAAAGAGGAGGGACAACAAATCACAATCTCCACGCCACACGCAACAGGTCAAGCTAAAATTGTAGTACAACCAGAATTTGCATCTGCCAATACATATACTATTGACTTCATTGATGCAGACAATAATTTTGCATTACTCCGTAATATTTACATTGATGGTCAGGCCATTACTGGTTTCTTGCCAAACCAATTCACCTATTCTGTTGTATGTTCCCACATCACACCTACTATCACCTACGATAGCGATTCCACACAGGTAGTCACCGTTTTCCGTCAAGGAAATATTGCTACTCTTTACGTAGTAGCAGGTGAATACAAAGCACAGTACGAAATCATTCTCAACCTACAAGCCAACACCGATTGTACACTGCGCGATATTGCTATCAATGGCAACTCTATCCCTGGATTTGACCCACAACAACATACTTATACCCTTGACATTGCAAACGACATTACGCCTAATATTAGTTTCGAAAAACAATATGCAGAGCAAGTTGTCCATACTGGTATGCAAAATGCCAACACCTATAATCTTTTCGTACAGGCTCAAAGCGGTGATACTACTACATACACACTATTCTTCAAGCGTCTATTAGACGATGATGCCAATCTAATCAACCTACAATTAGAGGGCATGAATTTCGATTTCGAACCAACCACATACAACTACACATTATCACTGCCAGACGGATACAATTTACCTACTATTCGCGTTGAGAGCAAACCTGGGCAAAACATTGCGTTGCACAATCTCAACGATACCAAGCAAGAGGTCATTGTCATCGCACCAAGTGGAAGAACCCAAACATATACCATCCACTACAAGCGCAATAAATCGGTCAATGCTTATCTATCAGATATTCTGCTCAATGGCATCAGTTTACAAGGCTTTGACACGCAAGTGCTATCATATACCGACAGCCTTGCTCAAGGAACCAAGTTAGTACCATGTGTACAACCTATCGGTATGCATCCCGACCAAACTATCACAACTTACCATAGCGCCATAGATGGTGTGACTACCATACATGTTGTAGCACCGGATGGACAAACCACACAAGATTATGCGATCCACTTCCCTGTAAAGAAATCAGGCAACGTAGCGCTTGAGTACATTATGCTTGACCATGATATAGTGAGTCTTACATATATCCCTGACGTTACAGACTACACGATCCATATGCCTTACGGCGAGAAGAATGCTCCATTAGTACTCTACCAAGCACTCGAACCCGAGCAGACCATTGCATTCATCTCGCGTCCATTGGGTCAAACCTCGCAAATCATTGTAACCGCTGAAAACGGTGATCAACGCACCTATAATATTCATTTCCTGCCTACCTATGCCAATGAAACCAACCTATTGGCTACCTTGGGTATAGACGAAACGGGAATCTCACTTGATGCTTCTCAAACCGAGCATACGGTAGCCCTACCATATGGCACACGCACTATGACGGTCAACTATACCAAGGCTTTTGCCGAGCAAACCGTATGGGTACAACCTGGTGGCATAAATGCTCCTACTATCATCACTGTCAAATCCAACCGTCCAGGTGAAGAGGATCTGGTTTACACCCTTACCCCTTCCGTTGAAACACAGGACCCTGCCGTATTGACAGACATTAAAGTGAATGGAGCAACCATCGAAGGCTTCGATGCTAATCGTTTCTCTTATATAGTCAATGTCACATCCAAGCCATCCATCAATTGCTATGCGCTGCCAGGAGTTGTCCTTGAGGAAATAGAAGACACTGATAAACATTGGCAAATGAAAGTAACAGCTCAAGGAAGAACAAATACATACGATATCTGGTATTACTATCCTGAAGATGTGATTCCTAACAACGATTTCACCCAATGGACGACTACCAAAACATCTAAAACCGACAAACCTACATCTTGGAATGTACCAGGCGACATATTAGGCACCTACCTATTGACTGCCAAAGCAGGAACGACAGTCAATAAAGAGAATGAAACTGCGGTTCACCTTCAAACGACTTATTGGGCTGCTTTAGCTGGTCCTGTACCTGCTGTGATGAATTTAGGTAAAATGGATGCCTCTTTTGCGGTAGCTGGTGGCACACGCGTCACACCTTCTGGTTTTATCAAATTCCGCAATACTCCAGACCAAGCTATCACACGCTTCCACTATCCAGACAAGGCTGGCAATGGAGCTCTTTTCCGCTTCAAATTCTTCGATAATGGTGGTGCTGAATACACTTTCGATCAATTGCAAACACAGACTACATCCGATTATATTGAGAGCACTACAGCATTAAACACATCAAATCTCTATGTCACGGGATTAGACATTATTATAGATGCGACAAGTCAATATCCATCAGCTAGTTCTAATGCTAATCTCTATGTAGATTATCTCCGTTTCGCTTACAACAGCCGACTCACGGGTATGACCGTCAACGACAGCGTAGCCGTTATGGATGATAATGCGTTCTCTTATACTCTCACCGACCCTGAGAACACGCTTCTTCCTACACTCACTTTCACTGGTGAAGTAGCGGATCAAGCACAACACGTTGTATGGGACGATACCACTATTATTGATCGATATAGCGTGCGCAATGCCACTATTACCAACTACGCAGAGGATGGTACAAGTACCCAATATACGCTGACACTTCGTCGTCCATTGGATGGCAATAATCTCCTTAGCGATTTGCGTGTCAATGGTCAGACTATAACTGCTTTCGTAGATACAAAAACTGCATACGAGATTCACTTGCCATCTACCACCAAACATCTGCCTGATGTACAACCTATTGCAGGTAGCAGTTTGCAAACAATCTCAACCCAATATGCCGACTCCACATTGACTATTACTGTCACACCAGAGTTAGGCGAGAGCACTACATACACGATTCGCTTCATCACCGACCTCTCCAATGACACACAATTGGAGAACATCACGGCAGTAGGCATCAGTTTCGACCCTGCACAAACGGAATACACGATCGATGCCGACAAACTGCCTGTGATCACCTTCGTCAAGAAGATGGATGGTCAGACTGTAGAACTACACGATGGCGTTATCACTGTCACTGCGGAGGATGGCACTCAAGCCACTTATACGATCCTGCTCAACCGACCAGACATCCACACAACAGGTCAACTTGCTGAGATTGAAATCAATGGAATCGCTATGCAAGAGTTTGCTCGCGACACCTACGAATATACGCTACCAACACCAGAACGTGTAAGCTTCACACGTGTCCATCCTTCCGACTCTGTCATCTTCATTCAAACACCATTGTATATGGAATGGCAGGTGATCGGCGATGAGCAACATACCTATCGAATCACGTATCCACAGGCACAATCTTCCAACACGGATCTCAAGGCAATCTATATCAATAGTAGCCATTATGAGGCTTTCATCCCAAATGTGCGCGAATATACTTATTATACAGACGAACCTGTACAGATCCACGCTGTCGCTAACGACCAAGCTGCACAATTAGCAGCCACCTATCATACTCAAGGCGACACGATCATATATACATACACTGTCACCGCAGCAGATGGCACTATAGGTCAACCATACACACTGATTATTGCGCCTAACCTCAGCAGTTCGCCATACCTGCAAGCCATCTATATGGACGGTACATTGCTTGAGGAGTTCCAAGCTGAAGTGCTCCAATACACCTACACAATACCTACAGGGGCATACAAAGTTACTGAACCTACCATGCCTTCGATCTACTATGAGCTGGGGGCTTCACGCCAACAAGTGACCATCGAGTACGGCAATATCGGAGAAACAACTAACATCATCGTCATGTCAGAGGATGGTATCAATCAAGTTATTTACCAATTGCTCGTAAAAGCAGAGCACAGCCACTGCACTTCCCTCACGGGTATAGCTGTCAACGGAAAGCCTATTGAGAATTTCGTTAGCTATCGACACTATTATTCGGTAAAAACTACGACCAACGATGTCACACTCACATGGTCATCCAACGACAATTTCCAAACCGTCACCCAATCTTTCGATGGTTTTGCCTACACGCTTCATGTAGTGGCACAAGACGGCATTACAAGCTCCGACTATATCATTGAAGTGTATAATGATGCGGCATCTAACGATATTACACTGGCGCAAATCTTGCTGGATGGTCTTACTTTAGACAAATTCCACCCTGCTCTCAACCCAGATTTGACATTCTCTGCCATGCAGCAACGCTATACAATCAACCTACCTTCTGGCACACGATACCTGCCAGAGATTACTGCTCGACTCAATAGTAAAGGACAATCTGTAGTTATTAACACCGATCAATGGACTACACAAATCATTGTCACTGCTGCCGATGGCATTACAACCAACACCTATACGCTCCAGTTCCTCGCTCCAAAGTCTAGCAATACACATCTCAAGATGATTTATCTTGACGGAGAGCCTTTAGCCACATTTACACCTGACCACTACCACTATTTCATCCCTCTACCAGTAGGTCAAACTACTATGCCTGATGTGTATGCCGTACCACAAGAGTCCACACAAATCATACTCGATTCCATCACTGGTAGTTTGCAACATACAATCTTCGTTACAGCCGAAAATGGAGCACAAGACCAATATTTGTTGGCATTCCAACTAACTCCTTCAGAAGCAGATACCTTGCAAGCGATCTATGAAGATGGTGTACTGATTGACGGTTTCCGTCCTGACTCTTTCTATTATGCTTACACCCTACCTGTTGGAAGCACATTCTTCCCTAAACTCACTTGGGACGAAGCAGACAAATGGCAAACAATCACTACCAATACTGTGGTTGACGATACCATACAACGTATTACTCAAATACATGTACAAGCCATGTCTGGTAGCACAAACACCTACACCGTGGCATACAACGTTGAGCAATCAATTGTTGATACCTTACAGATGATTTTCATTCAATCCGATTCGTTGGAAGGATTCGACCCTTACACCCATGATTATTATCTCTATCTTGCTGCTGGAGATTCAATTGCTCCAACAATTACTTGGGTAGAGGGAGACGCATATCAAATCGTCAATACGCAATGTGTACCATATCTAATAGCGAACAAACAAATAGGTTGGAAACAAGTATTGGAAGTTCAAGCGCAAAATGGTCAAACACGCATTTATACCATCTATTTCATATTCAGCAATGTATTGTCCGACAATGCAAACCTACTCAATATTTATATCAATGGTATTCCACTCGAAGGTTTCACTCCTACCAACTATCACTACACCTTCACGCTAACAGAAGAAGAACCTTTGCCATCTGTATTAGTCGAAAAAGCCGAACCACAACAGCGTATCAATATTGACATGGGCGATATTACTCACATCACTGTCATGGCTGAAGACACCACCTATCAGTCCATTTACACGATTACTTTCCAACGTCAGCTCTCATCTAACTGCCAGTTGGAGGCGATCTATCAAGATGGTGTACTGATTGATGGTTTCCGTCCTGACTCTTTCTACTACGACATTGTGTTGCCATACGGTACTATCACTATACCTACTTTCACATACGATGTAGGACATACCTCTCAGATAGTAGCTATTGACACGTTCGTTGTTGCACTTGATGAGCAGACACAAACTACATTCCGTTTCTCTGTTACCGCACCTGACCCTATGTACTCTGCGGAATACGATATACGCGTCACAACGGCACTCAACGACGATTGCTCACTCCAATCGCTCACGGTTAAAGGTCAAATAGTGGAGGGCTTCCACCCTGATTCCACCAGCTACGTCCTCACATATCCTGTCGGCACCGACTCTATCCAACTCGCTGCCCTATCAGACATACAAGCTATTGCCAATGACACAAATGCTTCTGTCAGCATCACTGCTGATGGTGTGAACTTCACTATTCAGGTTAGTGCACAAGACGGGCAACACGTACGCGTATATACATTAGAGCAAGTTGTCCAGCTAAGTAGCAATGCGCGCCTCTCGGCAATCTACCTTGATAGTGCACTTATCCGAGACTTCAATTCAGAAACCTTGGAGTACACGTACTATATTGTCAATAGCAAACCTATAGTTCAGGCTGTACCTGAAGATGACAATGCTATGGTGGATTATTCTATGTACACCGAGAATGAGCCTTTCTACATCTACGTCACAGCAGCGGATGGCACAGAGTTGATATATACCATTCATTTCCTACACACAACTGTCGAATCTGCTCAAACGCCTATGGCTACGGATGTCTTAGTGAAGCACCTTGCAGGTTCTAACGAACTTGTTTTTGCTACGTTACGCAAAAATGTGTCAGTAGGAGTTTATACATTAGATGGTTCTCTATTGTACATGAGCAAACTAGAAGAGACTTCGCAAAATGATGCATATATCGTTACAGATGCTAATGGTGCAGACAAATTGGTAGATATTTACACCTATCATCATGTCTGCACGCTCCCTGAAGCCAACAAAACGTATATCTATGCATTCTTCGAGAACGGCAAGCGTTGTATTACTTCGGGCAAGATTCTGCTTGCTAAATAAGTCGTTGTCTCGTTACTCAAACAGCCACCTCAATCATGGGTGGCTGTTTTTGTTTTATCTGACAATAGATTGACAGAAAAAAGTATCAAATCTTATGTTTTTTATATCATACCTTATTAATCGCGCGTACATGCGCGCGTAAATTTTGTATATTCCATACCTTTTTATTAATTTTGCACCGATTTTCGGCACTTTGCAAACGCAAAACATTCGAACAATCTTAATAAAACGCATTTTTTATTAATAATCGACACAAAAAGATAATAACTATTCATTATTAACTGAACATGAAACAACTTTTACGCTATACCCTCACCCTCGTTGCCCTCTTCGTGGCAACCGCTAACCTCTCCGCCCAAACCTACAACGGCGGTACTTGGTATTCGTTGTATGATGGGGAAACGAAATCTAATACTACCGCTGGAACTACTTTCTGTGAGAAAGCGGTATTTGCTCCTGCGGAGAGTATGACATTTGAGTATATAAAATATAGTTGGGCATCAATA
Organism: Paludibacteraceae bacterium; assembly: GCA_017384225.1. Taxonomy (GTDB): domain Bacteria; phylum Bacteroidota; class Bacteroidia; order Bacteroidales; family Paludibacteraceae; genus Colicola. Next base: position 11,390 of record JAFNUD010000017.1, on the reverse strand, counting down.
AATGGTAATTTAGAAGTACAAAATAAAGTCAATGGGTCTTGGTCTGGAAGTAAGGGGTCTGTTAGTTATTCGGATTATAAAAATTGGAAAACATCGGGAACAATCAATCTGGATCCAAACATTTCTCATATCCGCTATAAAATGTCCGGAACAGGAGCCAAAGTGCGAAATCACTTTGTAAAACTTAAAAAACACATCCTCCTCTATGATGATACGGATTCCAAAGGTATGGATTATGGAACATCATCTATAGGAACAGCCAGTACCCCTCGCCCCATGGCAAACCTTGCTACCGCAGAAGGAAAAACCTCTACTTCCGCCTATACCATTCGTTTCCGCTCTTTCCTCGCAAGTGGCGATATTACAATTAAAAGTAGCAACCCTGAGTTCCATTTTGGCAATGGTCAGACATCAATCACATTGGGCGTGGCAAACAACTATTGCGCCAGCGCCAATGGTTCGGGCAATTGCTCCGCTACAACGCTTGGTCAAATCAGCAATTACAGCAAACAAGTCTACTTCTCTCCATCTGTTCAGCACAACAAGGACACTCGTTCCACCACAATCACTATCTCTGACGGAACAAGCACTGCCTATATCTATCTCTCTGCTCCTGTTATTCCTACCTACTTCTTCAAGGCAGAAGCCATATCTTCTCCAGCAGAGGGAGGAACAGCTACTGCCACTTTCGCGAACGGACAAGACAACTGCTCAGTAATAGCTACCAACTATACAACTACAAGCATGTCTGCGACCGTCACTTTCACTGCCGCACCAAAAACGGCTGACGGCTATGTCTTCGAGGGCTGGAAAAAAGACCCTGCAAACGCTACTTTCCACATACAAGGTGCAGGCAAAACAACCATCACAGAGACAATTACTTCTTCCGCGCTCAACCCCAACGGATTAGCTTCGCAACTGACATTATACGCCATTTACTCCCGTCGCTATACAGCCAAAATCACAGGTAGCAATTATACCAACAAATTGGTGAACGAATCATGGCCAGCTGACTATCAGTTTGTTAATACCCAAACAGCCACCCCAAGCAATTCGGATGCAGATTCATTCTACTTCAAGATTGACCACGATTTCACAGGCAACGATACGCACGAAGATAGCCCTCGCCCTGATGAGGTCATCGCATACGACCCTGTTACCAACACCATCACAGCCCTCAACGAAGGTACTGCAACCATCACCTTCTACCAAAAGAACACCAGTTCGCACGAGCCAGTGACCGAATCATTTACCGTGCAGGTCATCAAACACACTCCTAAATTTACTTGGAACGCAGCCCGTACCCCCTACTACTACGGTATATCTATTCCAAACATATTCTCTACCACCAATACGGATATTGAGACCACTTTCGTATCCGATAACGAGGCTTTTGCGCGTGTAGAGAACAATACTCTCTATATCGCCAATGCCCGCGAGACGGCTACTATTACCGTTTCGCAACCAGAGAACTACAAATGGTACAGCAATTCCGAGCAATACGTTATTGCTCCTGTCAATGGCGACAACCACGTGCAATTCACAATTACTTCGGAGAACTATTACAATGTATTTCGTTATGACAATACCGGAAACCTTTCATGGAAAAATGATGGCGTTTTATTAGGTAGCCCTGATGTTGGCAGTGGAGCTTTTGACTATAATGATAGATATTACGATATTGTATTCACGGGTGTACCAGATACGTTGTCATTCACATACGAGCGATCAACTACTACCGCTACTAATTGCGATTGGTATGTAAAGGAAAGTGCAGATGGGGTTACATGGAGTGAAAAAAATGTATGGGAAATAGGAAATAGTAGCTCTGGATCTGTAGAAGTCCAACTTAACCCAACAACCCATTATTTGCGCTTTTGCTATTCAGGTAACTATGGAGGATATTTCCGTAATATCCATGTCTCCGAACGCTTCCAATTCGAGGCCACCCCTACATCCATTGACTTTGGCTCCAAGGGTATTACTTATGGTATGCAGCATGATACGATCACTTTCTTGCACGCCAACGCAGGACGAATCACCAGAGCAGTCATCACGGGTGCCGATGCTAAATACTTCAACGTGACACCTGAACTTGTTCCTGGAACAGGTCGCGATTGCTTTGGTAATGCTGCATTAGAGGTAACCTTCGACAACTTGGGCGAAGACCGCGGTGCTACTCCTTACAAAGCTACCCTCACCATCTCTGATAATAGCGATAAGACCGAAGATATTCATATCCCTCTGACTGGTATTCGTGATGGCAAGTCCACAGCCGACATTATTTGGAATCCAAATGCCTTGCCTTATTACTTCAACTCTACCATTGCTAATATCGCATACTCCACCAATAGAGATGCCAACTGCCCGCTGACTTTCGCCACTACGGACAACACCATTGCAGAGGTCAAGAATGGCGACTTGCATATCTATAACAAAGGGCAAGAAGTCACTATCACCGTTACCCAACCAGGCAATGCAGATTTCATGCCAGCAACCAAGTCCTTTACCTTCACTCCATGCGAACGCCCCAGTCTGGAGGCTCCATTCTTCGTATCACAAGCGCTACATGCGAATAGCGTGCAACTTGGCACAAAAAGCGGTTGGTATCAAACGGATAATCAGATCCGAATTGCATCTACATCTGCTGGAGATGGATTTATATGGGGTGATGACCGTAAACGCGTACTGATAACTTTTGCAGGAACGCCAGACAAACTATATTTCGAATATAGTTCTTCTGACGCAGCAACTCCACAGGATCTAAAGTATGGATGGGAAGTGGAGGAATCTCCTGATGGAGTGGATTGGAATTCCGTATGGACAAAAGGCTCATTATCTGCTTCATGGGCATCATCAGGAGAGATAGATTTGCGACCTAACACGCAATATATTCGTTTCAGTTACAAAGGTAACTACGCAGGCTACATCCGTAACATCATTGTCAGCTCATTAGAGGGAAACAACTATCTTCGTGCAGAAGAAGGCGGTTACCTGAGCCGTGGTGCTAAATGGGGTACGCAAGCCGTAGTGGACCCATTTGGTATGGTATGCCGTGTGAGTCACTTCACGGTGGATAACACCAATATCTATACCCGTCTCCAGTTCGTGGATAACATGCAGTACCTCTATGAGACAGCGGATACCAAAGAGGTCTTCACCGATGCTGCGACTGCGGACAACCCTGCGTATCTATGGAAAATCAATTCTAATGCAAGTGGCAAGTTCACCGTGCAAAGTGCCAATGATTTGGACAATGGCAATCGAGGTAACTATTTCACAATCATAGACAACACCCTTGCCTTCACTTCAGACCCTGCTCAGGCTACTGTTTGGTACATGGAAACACCTGCCCAGCACAATGATGTTGTTAAGAGCTATATGGATGCCGCAGCTGCCAAAGCAGCAGAAAAAGACTTCGGTTCTGACATCAATACACTGGAGAAAGTACGTAGCTCTCTCAATCGTGAGGACTTCGAAATCACCGAAGTCGCCGTACCCGCTGTCGCATTGGCAGAACAAGCAGGTGTGTATCGTGATGAAATAAATGGTACTGGTACCTTTGCTGTCTATGACACTATCATCTCAGGGCTCAAACCAGGTTTCTATCGACTCACTGTCAAAGCGCTCTACCGTATTTCCGACTCACAAAAAGCCCAAGCAGCCAAGACCAACGGATGGGAAAGCGTATTAGCATACGTCTATGCCAACGATGTGAAATACCCTATACAATCAGTCTATGCATCCTATAATGCTGGCAATTATGATGCGTCCGACGAAATATACAATGGACATTCTTACCCTACCAAACTGAATTCTGTTGAGCGGGCTTTCAATCAAGACCACAACCGCTACCTCAATGATGTATATGTATATGTAGAGGCAGACTCAGGCAAGACAACAGGTACACTCCGCTATGGAATAAAGAACCCATCTTATGTCCCTGGTGCATGGCTCGCTTATAGCACCATTACCCTCACGCGTTTTGGACGTAAGGAGTATATCTTCAACGGACGTAACAATGATAACTGGCACGAGCCATCTAACTGGAGCAAAAATGCCGTTCCTAACCAATACCACAATGTGCGAATAGAGGCTAATGTCAATATCTCATCACCTGTAGAAGTATTTGGCTTAACGATAGCCCCTGATTGCAGTATCCATATCGCCTCTACCGAAACCTCCACAGGTGGACTCTCCGTAGGTGCACATGGTATCCAAGGTGCAGCCTCCGACGGCAGTAGCATCATCATCGACAACCTCAAAACAGGTGCTGGCTTCTTGCGTATCTCCCCTGATTACCAAGGCGCTATGCCACGTGCTACCGTCAACTACCAGACACGTTCGACCCTCGACACAGGTGCCAACCAAAATGCCACATGGCAATACTTCGGTGCTCCGGGAAAGAATGTATCTTTCACCATTGATTATATCACATGGCTCTACCAGTGGAACGAGAAGCAAAATTGGGTCAAGCAAAACGGCACCCTCACCTTTGAGCCTTTCGCAGGCTACGCCATTACGCAGTATGGTCAGCCTACCTACTCCCTCAAGGCAGACCCTATCCGCACCGACCAAACCATCACCCTCACCAAGACCCCAGAGGATTTGGGTGGCATGAACGGTGACAACCTCTTTGCCAATAGCTATATGGCACCTATCGATGTCAAGAACTTCACTGCAGACGACTTTACAGGCAACGTAGAAAAGACCTTCTATATCTTCAACTCTGGCTCATGGAATCAGTGGAACCAACAAAATGAGAAAGATAGCACATTAGGCAGCAACGGTTCTACCACACCAGGACAATACTGCGCAATCCCAGCTCTATCTGCACAATACCTGGATAGTCAATACGACATCACCACTATTCCGCCTATGCAGGGTGTATATGTGATTACCAACGAAGATGGGGCTTCTATCCACCTCAATTACAACAAACATGTTTGGCAAGCTGGCACTTATACGGACGCTTCTACCAATATGAACGAATCTATGCGTGCACCTCAACGCGAAGCACAAGACCAAATGCAACGCGATGATTTCCTCCGTGTACGTCTTCAAGTAAATAGTGCTAATAGTGGTGCCGACCGTATGTACATCATACAAGAGCATACCACTACACGCGACTACGACAATGGCTACGATGCACCCAACCAGTTTGCAGAAGGCATTGCTAATATCTATACCAACGAACCTTTCGGCAAGATGGAAGTATCATGTGCCAACAATATCGATAGCATATATATTGGCTTCCAAGCGGGTACAGACGACCTATATACCCTCTCTTATCGTTCGCTTATTGGAGAATCACTCTACTTGAAGGATCTCAGCAACGATAGCATATTCTTGCTCACCGAAGGCGGACAATACCACTTTACTGCACAACCGCACTCAACCAACGATCTGCGCTTTCAAGTATTGCTCAATCCTACATTCAACAACGAGGATTCCAACGCTGGCGTAACAACCGATATGGAGTATGTTGCTGACACACATATATGGCACGATCACAACCAATTGTATATCACCAACGCCCCTGCTAATAGCACACTGGCATTATACAACATCAACGGACAACTTATACTATCACATACTACACAACACACCACACACACCATTGACCTCAATTATTTACATAACGGTGTGTACATACTACAGCTCAACAACCAGATGTATAAGTTCGTGCGCCAATAAGTTTTTGAAATAGTTTGTTTGACTAATATATATAGCAATTTGAGGTATCGTTTCGTAATATTGGTATGTCTATGCCTTTTGATGGGCAATAGTGCTGCATTTGCACAATTGTTCAGTACATCATCCAGCAACTTTCATTCATATGGAGGTGGTACTACTTATGCACCCACACCCACAAGTATCGGATCATCCATACGTTCCACAAGCAGTTTTTCTACCACTACTACCATCAGCAACTACTCTACCGCACCGATGCAGATTGCCAATGGCTCTATTCAGACAGTAGCTTCCTCCCTCGAAAGCCTTGCTACTACAGATGATACAGGCTATATTCCCACTATGCCCAAACGCTCTATTGCTCCTCCAACCGAAGCTCCCCTCCATTTAGATTGGGATGCCTTTCTGCTACTATTTTCGCTGGCGGTACTCTACATCTTGCACCGCTACCGCAAATCCCGCACCACTACCCATATCCAATAACCTATAACCGATGTTAAACTACCCCCCAAAAAATCGGTATCCCAATCTTGATTTCCCGATTCTCGACTACAAATTCCAATAGATAAATAAAAAAGAGAGACACTTCCGTATCTCTCTTTCATTATCCTCACTTCACACGTAGGAATTACTCGCCATCATGCGCATGCAAAGATTGCACATAGATTGCGTGCATCATTTTCTCACGCTTAATCTCTGATGGTTTTGAGAATTGTTGACGACGACGAAGCTCTTTCACTACACCGGTCTTGTCAAATTTGCGTTTGAATTTCTTAATCGCACGCTCGATGTTCTCGCCTTCCTTTACTGGTACAATGATCATTGCATACACCTCCTTCTCTTGTTCTCTCCAGGCAGTTAGCCCGTTCCGAGTGATAGCGGATGTTTAAGTCTCCCGCTTGACCTTTTTATGGGTTAATACTTATTATTATTCTATTTTCAAACAAAAGACCACCTAACTTTTTGTTAGGCGGTCTTTGTACCCAGAGCCGGGGTCGAACCGGCACAGGGGTGAACCTACTGGTGTTTGAGACCAGCGCGTCTACCGATTCCGCCATCTGGGCATGCTCTTTTTCAAAAGCGACTGCAAAGGTACTACAAAAAATGCAAATATGCAAATTTTTTTAGAAAAAAATGTATTCTTGTATTAAAAAAGTGCAAAAACATTGCATTTTTTATGTTAGAAATGATATTTTTGGTTAGAGGTTGAAGGTTAAAGGCTGGAATATGCGGCTTCGCCGCTATTTCTCGCCTTTCACCTTATAACCTCTAATCGCCTTACTTCGTCAGCAATTGACGTACTACCATATTGATAGTTTTACCTTCTGCTTTACCAGCCAATTGCTTAGTAGCTACGCCCATCACCTTACCCATATCTTGTGGGCCACTCGCCCCCACTTGAGCAATAATCTCTGCCAATACCGACTTGAGTTCTTCCTCACTCATCATAGCTGGCAAATAGCGCTCTATCACAGCGCATTGTGCCATTTCATCATCTGCCAATTCTGGGCGATTAGCTGCACGAAACATCTCCGCAGCCTCTTTGCGTTGCTTTACCATCTTTTGGAGAATTTGCAATGCACGATCGTCATGCAATTCGCCATCGGCACCTTTAGCTGTCTTAGCCTCCAAAAATTCTTTTTTTATTCCGCGTAGCGCATCCAACGCCACTTTATCTTTTGCGAGCATCGCTTGCTTGATGTCCTCGCTAATTTGATCAAAAAGATTCATATTATTATCAATTTAAAGGTTAGAGGTTAAAGGCTTGGGGCATGCGGCAAAGCCGCTATTCTTGCCTCTCGCCTAATTGCCTTTCGTCTCGTCGCCTAATTACAGGAATATCAATTGTACCAAAATATACACTGGCAACAGCACTACCAATGAGAATTTCAGCATATAACCAAAGAACGATGGCATCTTTATACCATTCTCTTCGGCAATAGCCTTCACCATGAAGTTTGGTCCATTACCAATATAAGTCATTGCGCCAAAGAACACAGATGCTATCGCAATCGCCATGAGCAACACCTCTGGTATTCCTGCTTCCATATTGCCACTAAATGCTGCCATTTGTTCCGCAGTCAAACCAGTAGCCACACTATGGAATGCCACCGCAGTAGGTGTATTATCCAAGAATGAAGATAGCAAACCTGTCGTATAGTAGAACTGCCATGTAGTATCCAATCCCAGCGATGCTGCATTAGCATTCAGATAAGCCAATGCAGGAGTCATGGTCGTAAAGATACCCAAAAACAACACTGCCACTTCCACAATAGGTGCCCAAGTAAATTTGTTCAACTCATAGCGCACCTTATGTTTGGTGGTATAGAGCGACAATCCTGTCAATGACAACAACGCTATCTCACGCATATACTTCAACCACATTGGAGCATCCTTAGCTGCCATCTCTGGAATAGTACCCGAATTGATGAAAGCCACCGACAATACTACACCTATCAAATATAAGAAATTCAATTTTCCTCCCAGTCGCATAGGAACATGCTCACGGTGATCTGCCGACAACGCAGTCCAATGCTCTTTCTTATAATAATACGTATCCAATGCAAAGTACAGTGCCAACAATATCACACCTGTGAACAACCATTGAGGCAACAAGGATAAGAACCATGTGAAAGAAGCACCACGCAAGAAGAGCATAAACAATGGAGGATCACCAAGCGGAGTGAGCAAACCACCACAGTTAGCTGCTAATGCGATAAAGAATAATACAGTATGTACCTTATATTCGCGTTGTTGATTAGTAGTCAGTAGCGGACGAATAAGCAACATAGCTGCACCCGTAGTACCCATGATACTTGCCAACAACCAAGCGATACCCAAAAACAACGTATTAACCCATGGTTTAGCTTTGATATCACCTGATAGGTGAATACCACCCGTAATCACATACAATGCCAATAGCAATACAATAAAGGGGATATAATCTCCAAATAGCTGATGCTCCAATTCGTGCAACATACCACCCATAATGAGGCATACTGCTGTAGGAATACCTAAAAAGAGGGCTACCTCCAACTTGTGTTTGTTACTTTCCCACCAATGGTCTGCCAATAGAGGCGCCACGGCAATGGTCAGGAGCATCAATCCAAACGGAATCATGCTCCATGCACTATGTACTAATTCTTGCATAATTAAATAATAGTTAATAATTAATATCTTTTATAAGGATTTACCGACTAATCCAACTTCAGCACGGCTAAAAAAGCTTTTTGAGGTACTTCCACATTGCCGATTTGCTTCATGCGCTTCTTACCTTTCTTCTGTTTCTCCAGCAGTTTTCGCTTACGGCTCACGTCACCACCATAGCATTTTGCTAACACATCCTTGCGCACTTGCTTCACGGTCTCACGAGCAATAATCTTCGCTCCGATGGCGGCTTGAATGGCTATATCAAACTGCTGACGAGGTAATAGCTCTTTGAGTTTTTCGCACATACGACGTCCAAAGCTCTCCGCATTATCTCTGTGGGTGAGTGTGCTCAACGCATCCACTTGTTCGCCATTAAGCAGGATATCTAGTTTCACCAGATTACTTGGTCGGAAGCCATTGTGATGCCAGTCAAACGAAGCATAACCTTTCGAAATTGACTTTAGTTTATCGTAAAAGTCTATCACAATCTCGCCGAGTGGCATATCGTACAGTATCTCCATACGATCGCCCGAGATATATTCTTGCTTCACCAACTCACCACGTTTGCCGAGACACAAGGTCATAATCGGACCGATGAAATTACTGGTTGTAATCACGCTTGCACGTATGTATGGTTCTTCGATATGGTCAATCAGCGTGATATCTGGCATTCCTGCGGGGTTGTGCACCTCATGCATCTCACCATCTTTGGTATAGACTTTATAGCTTACGTTAGGCACGGTAGTGATTACATCCATATCAAACTCACGGTCCAAACGCTCTTGTACAATCTCCATATGCAGCAATCCCAAGAATCCACAACGGAAACCAAATCCCAATGCCACAGAGGACTCTGGTGAGAAGGTCAAGGCGGCATCATTCAGTTGCAATTTCTCCAGCGATGCCCGCAAATCCTCAAAGTCTTCTGCTTCTATAGGGTACACGCCTGCAAACACCATTGGTTTAGCCTCTTCAAACCCAGCTATAGCCTCGGTGCAAGGGCGCGATACGTGCGTAATGGTATCACCCACTTTCACTTCTGTGGAGGTCTTAATACCCGAGATGATATATCCCACATTGCCTGCAGAGATGGTTTTCGCAGGTTGCATATTCAACTTTAGCACACCTATTTCGTCGGCATCGTATTCTTTGCCTGTATTGAAGAATCGCACACGATCGCCCGAGTTCATCGTACCATTCACCACCTTGAAGTATGCTATGATACCTCGGAAGGGGTTGAATACAGAGTCGAACACCAGACACTGCAGTGGAGCATCGGGGTCTCCCTCTGGTGGGGCAATACGATCGATGATAGCATCCAATATCTCAGGCACACCATCACCTGTCTTGGCAGAGCAGCGGAGTATCTCTTCGCGCTTGCACCCCAATAGGTCAATAATCTCATCTTCCACCTTTTCGGGCATAGCAGAATCCATATCACACTTGTTCATCACTGGAATAATCTCCAAGTCATGCTCCAGTGCCATATAGAGGTTGGAGATAGTCTGCGCTTGTACGCCCTGCGAAGCATCCACAATCAACAATGCGCCCTCGCAAGCGGCAATACTACGACTCACCTCGTAGGAGAAATCCACGTGTCCTGGCGTGTCAATTAGGTTGAGCGTATATCCCTTATATTGCATCTGAATAGCGTGCGATTTGATGGTAATGCCACGCTCTTTCTCCAAGTCCATATCGTCCAGCACCTGATTCTCCATCAAGCGTTTATCCACTGTAGCGGTATATTCAATCAATCGGTCCGCCAAAGTGGACTTACCATGATCAATGTGGGCAATAATGCAAAAGTTTCGTATATTCTTCATATTATCTTTATTATCAACTTCCGTTCCAAAAAGAGATATTAACTATATCTATCAACCGCCTTCTACTCCTAATTTATAATCGGCTGCAAAGGTACAACAAATAATGCACAAAAGCAAGAAAAACGAACAAAAGTTCACTTTTAGGTGAGTTTTTCTTGCTTTTTGTGCTGCTCTATGTGTATATAAGGTACAAGGATAAGGAATCTTAATATTAGGTATAAACTATGAGTGATAAGTGATTAGTAGAATGTGTATGGTGTAAGTGGAAGGTGTAGGATGTAAAGTGTAAAGGCTAGAAAACAATAAGAGGTGTGCTGGGGCACACCTCTTATTATATATAGCGATAACCGATGTTCGATTATCGTTTCCCAAAGGAGATTAGTCTTTCAGCTTTGCGCAGAGGAACTCGCGGTTGAGGCGAGCGATGTTAGCCAAAGATACTTGTTTTGGGCACTCTGCAGCACATGCACCCGTGTTGGTACAGTTACCAAAGCCCAACTCATCCATCTTAGCCACCATAGCCTTAGCACGAGCAGCAGCCTCTACCTTACCTTGTGGCAAGAGAGCCAATTGGCTCACCTTTGCAGAAACGAACAACATCGCAGAGCCGTTCTTACATGCAGCAGCACAAGCACCGCAACCGATACAAGAAGCAGCATCCATTGCCTCGTCAGCGTGAGCCTTAGGAATTGGAATTGCGTTTGCATCAGGTACACCACCTGT